>JASHOU010000135.1 GCA_030038475.1 Terriglobales bacterium
GAAGGGCACAAGTTCACTCGTGCCGCCAAGTCGTTGAAATTCGCTGGCGCTTTAGCGCCTGGGGAAGCGCTTTCACCGCTGCGATAAGCTTTTCCGTTCCGCGCGGTCTTCAGCGTCTACGTGAAAACTCGCCATCGGGAGATCTGGAGGAACGAAGTATCCGCGAACCTAGCCCCGGAAGGGGCTTCCCAGCTTAGCCCAGCGCTTTCAGCGCTGGGAAAATGCGACGAATCCTCGAAGTCCCGGAGGGACGACCCAGCTCTCACTCGCGGTTTTAGCCGCCGAGGGTCACGTTCTTCGAACTGACCCGGCAGGCAGGCGCTCGCGACATTGCCCTCCGATTCAGCCTGAGCGCGCGACAAAATCAGTAGAAATCTGAGCAGCTCAGGTAGAAACCGCACTTGTGGCAGACCGCCTTGCACTGGCGCTCGTGCAGTTCGCTCGAGCAATTAGGGCAGATCAAGGACGCGTCTTTTCTCCGCTCGGCGGCCGCGCTGTCAATGTTCTCCGGCGCAGCCGTGAACGCGGATGCATTCGCCGAGGATGAGTTCGCCGAGGAGTCAAGGATCGGAATCATCTCTCGTTTTGTAACACAAATCCGGCTGCAAGCGTAAACGGTAAACCTTCAACCACCCCTCAGAGCACAACCAACGCCCAACCCATCCCGCCAACCAGATCAGGCCGTAAGTCATCCAAAGCCACGGAGAGTAGTCGACCATGGCTAGCTTCAAATATCAGCTCATCTTCACACTCTCACCACCGCCGGCGCTGGCGGGCTGCTCACAACCAAGTCCACAAGAACTGAAAGAGAAAACCGCGGCCGCTACAGCAGAAGCCAAGAGCGATGCCCAGGCTGTCGCCGACGGCATTAAAGAAGGTTGGGATCGCGCCCGGCCACTCGATCTCAATTCGCCACAAGAGATCAACTGGTAACTTTGCCGGGCCTCACCGACGCCCAAGCCGACCGCGTCATTGCAGGCCGTCCCTATTCTCAACCCGACGAACTGGTAATGCGGCACATCATGCCCAAGGCGGAGTACGATAGAATCTCAGACCGGGTCACCGCCAAAAATTAGCAGCGTTGCCCGTCACTCAAATGCCGTCCTCAAGAAACTGACAATCTGCCACCCATCCATGTATTTATAAGGCGTTTCGCCCATGGTGTAATGGCCGCAAGGCAACACCACCACCTTGTGATCCAATTTGTGCCTCCTGAATTCCTCGACCACCTGCTCAGAAAATTCCGGCAAAAACGTCATGTCGTATTTCGCGTAGATCACCAGCGAGCGCCGCGGCCATCGCGAAAACTTGTCGAAATACACCATCGGACTCACCGCCCGCCACACCTGCCGCAGGCTATCCAAATCGATCGCCGTCTCCAACCCCTCGCGAATGTGCCGCGTAGACTGCCCGTGCCATACCACGTCCGCAAAGTAAGTCGACGCATGATTGAACGCCGCCACGCGTATGCGCGGGTCGTGCGCCGTCGCAATAAACGCGTAGCATGATCCAAGACTCGTGCCCACAATGCCCAGCCGGTTGTAACCCTGCGCTTCCAGCCAGTCGAGACAACAGCGCGCATCGATCACGCCCTGGCGCACCGAATCGAGCGTTCGTCCAATATTGGCGGAAACGGCATAGTCCGCGCGGTCGATCTCCGCCGGACGGCGAATGTCGTGGTATGGCATACTCAGCCGCAGCACAGCAATGCCCATCCAATTCATGATCCGGCACAAACTGCTGTAGGAAATCGCATCCGAATTCCAATGCGGCAGCAGAACCACCGCCCGCCGTCCCCGCGCCGGGAACCAGCGCGCATTCACCAGATTATTTTCCGGATATGGCGTCGCAACCGGCGAAGTGAATCTCAGAAACTCCGCATATTTGCGGCGAACTTTTTCTTCCAGGCGCGGGTCGGGCGTTTCGCGCGTGCTGAATACCTGCACCTCGCGCCGTTCCAGCCGAAAATCCGCCGGCGTCTCGTACGAGTAAAAATCGTCGCTCGTGCGAATGATCCGATCGCTGAAGCGCGAGAAATATTCCAGCAGCTCGCGCGAAGTTGGACTTGAGCTCTCCGGCGAAAATCCGAGCAGAGGTCCGTACGACGGCCCGCGCGACGACCCGAGCGAAGACGCGCCCGCAGGCCCGCCGTTTCGTCCCGGCCAGCCATGCGTCCAGTCCAGCCCCCACTCCAGCGGACGCACCACGCGATTATTGTCCACCGACGTGAGCCGGGTCTCCCACTCATACATCCATCGTGCATATCGTGAAGCCATGGCGTGAAATGTTTATAACAAAGTCGGTGCGGAAAGACTGTAACTCGCCAGCCAACGGCAGCGGGAGCCGCTTGGAAGGGGAATGTTTCTGTGCAAAAGGCAGGTTCGATTATTGAGGACCGATTATGAAGGATGCTGAGGTTTGCGGTTTTCGAGCCTTTCGACCCGCTTATCCAGTTCGAGAGAGCTTTTCAATCCATCCATCCTCGCCAAAATCTCATTGTGGCGGGCTGCGGCAACCTCTTCGAGCGCTGAAAAACGGCTCTTGACGGCGTCGAAACGAGTATCCATATTCTCTTCGAGTGCGTCTAGACGACCGTGTACGGCACGCAGTTCCGGTGCGAGAAAGTCTTGCAGATCCTTTCGGACATCCTCGATCACGCTCATCTTGGCCTTCATCTTACACCCAGCTAGCAATCAAAACGGAGCTAAGATCAGCTATACACCCTCGGCACCCTCTGCGAAATGCCGCACAAAATCTCATACGGCACGCTTTCGCACCACCGCGCCAGCTCCACCGCGTCCACCTTCTTGTCACCACTTTTGTCCATTCCTTTGCCCGCGCTCGCCCCAATCAAAATCACTTCATCTCCCACGGCAACCCCGCTGACGTGGCTCACGTCCACAATCGTCAGGTCCATCGAGACGCGCCCCACGACCGGAGCGTACTCGCCGCCCACAATCACCCGCGCCCGGTTCGAAAGCAGCCGCGGATAACCATCCGCATAGCCCACCGGCAGCACTGCGATGCGGCTGCGCGCCTTCGTCACGAAAGTCCCCATGTATCCCACCGCTTCCCCGGCGGCAACTTCCTTCACCGTCAACACTCGCGTCTTCCACGAAAGCACCGGCCGCAACGGCAACTCCGCCACAGCCGCCGGTTCGCCGCCGCGCGTAAATGCAAGCGAATATCCGTAAAGCGCGATCCCCGGCCGCACCATCGTCTTCCACGTATCCGGACGCGCCGTCATCGCCGCCGAGTTTCCCATGTGCACGAGCGTCGGCCGCAGACCATGACTCCACAGCATTGCCAATCCCTCTTCAAAACGCTTCGCCTGCCACGCGGCATCTGCGCTGTCCAGCACCTCGGCCGACGCGAAATGCGTGCTCACTCCTTCCAGACTCAGTTGCTTCGACCCCGCAAGCATCTCGCACAATCGCGGCCACGCCTCGGGCGCCGCTCCCAGCCGGTTCATGCCCGTATCGAGCTTCAGATGCACCGGCAAAACCGACTGCCGCTTTCGCGCCGCGCGTTCCAGCGTTTCAATGTGCCAGGGTTCCCAGATCGTCGGAGTGAGGTTCTGCCCGACAATCCCATCCTCTTCACCCTTCCAGATTCCCGTCATCAGCAGAATCCGCGCCTTCACCCCGGCCGCCCGCAGCGCCAGTCCTCCCGCCGCATCGGTCACTCCCAGCCACTTCGCGCCTTCGGATTCGAGCGCCTGCGCACACTCAATAGCCCCGTGGCCGTAGCCATCGGCCTTAACCACCGCACAGATCGTGACGCCACTGCCAACGTGCTTCTGTATGGCATGAAAATTCTCTCCCAGCGCGGTCAAAGAAATCTCCGCCCAGGTCCGCCCGTCCAGTATCAGCGAACGGCTTTCAGGAATTTTCGAGAGAGCGCTGCGTGGGGCATTCACACTGTCGATTATAGCGAGCGCGCGCGCACACCTTAGTTCCGACGGTAACGTCACTGCCTTAGGTCGACCCCATGGTATTCATGTTGGAATTGCCGCAGTATTCGCCCACTCGCGGCAACTAACCGCCCGACAACAGAAAATTCACGGTGATTTCAGTCTCAACTTCGACCGGCTGGTCGTTCAGCAGATACGGACGATACCGCCATTGCCGCACCGCTTCCACCGCCGCTCCGGCCAGCATCGGGTGTCCGCGCACGACGACCAGGTTTTCAATCGTTCCCGTCTTGCCGATAATCGCCCGCAATTCAACCGTTCCCTGAATGCGCGCCTCGCGCGCAATCGCCGGATAAACCGGCTGCACCCGATAAATCAGGTTGCCCTCCGCCCAGTGCGAAACCATCAGCGGCTTCGTGACCGTCGGCCGCGGCGGAATCACGACTGTCGGAATAAGGCCCGGCATGCCACCACCGGCGCTGCCGAGAATACCGTATCCCGTTCCGCGACCCGGCCCGCTACCGATGCTGTTTAAGTCCGGCGCCCCCGGAACCGGTTTCTCATTGTCGCTCGTTATCGCGTTCGGAATCACCGGCGGCGCAATCACCTGCTCAATACGCGGATTGTTCGCCGGAATATTCGCAGGATGTCCCTGCACAGCTTGAGGCGCGTCAGGCATAAGCACCGCTGGCATGGTCAGCGGTTGCAGCCACTCCAACTGCGGCGGTCCCTGCACCCAGATCATCGGAATCGCCAGCAGCAAGCTCAGCCCAAACGCTTGCACCGCGAACGACGCGAACGTCGTCCATCCTCGGCGGGCACACTGCTCCCAGCTGCTTTCGAGTGCGTTGAACATATTGTGTTCCTCCGGAACGGGCCCGTTATCTCAACAGACACCCAGGGCTCGCGATTTGATCCCGCGCCACAGGGATCTGCGCAAACGAAAGTTGATTACCGGAGAAATGCCGGAAAGAGCGGGACACAAAAACGGCACGCGAGAAACCAGCAATAAAAAAGACCGCATCTTCATGCGGTCTTCAAACTGGGTCAAACAAAACTGGGCCAAATAACCGGGAACTCAAACTATCCGCGCGGTGTCGCTACTGCTTCGGAGGCGCGCTCGCCGGCGCCTTGGCCGCCGGTTTCGCGGCGGGCTTTGGAGCTGCGCTCCCGGCTGGCGGCGCCGCCACGCCCGATTGCACATTGAAAGCCTGGATGACCGGCTGCGTAATGTCCACCGCCGGTCCGTACCAGATCACCGGGCCGCGCGGCCACTGTTGCGACGTATCAAGAATCATGCCGTAGCCGTTGTCGCTCGCGTATTTCACAATGAGCGGTGCCATCACCGTCAGGATCTTGTTCCCGATCTCTCCCTGCTGCGCCTGGAAATCTTCCTGCGCATCCTGCGTAGCGCGATCGAAACTTTTCTGCTTCGTCTCGATATCTTTTACCAGCTTCTCGCGCGCTTCATCGTTCAGTTTGTCCCCCTGCGCATTGAGCTGCTTCTTGAGGCTGTCGATTTCATCGGCCTTGCCCTTCAGTTCGCTCTGTTTGGGTTCAAACTTCTTGGAGAGCTCGGCAAAATCCCGCTGCCCCTGGTTGGAGAGGAAGATCGCCTGCTCAATGTTGATCGTGCCGACCTTGGTCCCAGTCGCCTTTACCGTTGCCGCAGCCGCCGCAGCCGATGGAGCGTTGGGTGTGTCGTCGTGCGCGGCACTCCCGGCAGCGGGAGCCGCGCTAGCTTCTTTGCTTTGGGCCAGAGCGTAGAGCGTTAGGCCGAACACCACAGCCAGAGTGACGCGCGCAACTTTCTTCATCGTTGGACCGTTGAACATTGGACCGTTGAACTCCTTCAGTTATTTCGGAAAATGCTGGATGCTCCCAGTTCGCTGCCTCGCGAAACCGACGCAAACCAAGCCTTACAGTTGCTAGATCTGAATCCTGACCTGAAACACAGACCTGAAACCGGCGCAGTCACCGCGCAAGGCGCATACGGAGACAGACCGAACGCCGTCTCTTCTTCACGCAGAAACAACCAGCGTGGTCGTCAGGGTGTGGACGCTGTGTATTATACGGAGCGCACCGGAACACCGTCAAACGAATCGGCGCGAAGCTGGTTAGTGGCGCCTTTTCGAGTCTAATGGAATTGATGGCATGATTCGATCAGTGGGGGATGACGCATGAACATTCCTGAAGCCTACGATTACCTCGTTCGCGCCCGCCGGGATTTGTGGGCCGCCTTGGAGCGCGTGCCGGACGAGGTTTTATCCCGCCCATTGCTGAACGGTGAACGGTTTCACTGCATCAAGGACCTTGTCTTTCATGTGGCCTCCACCGAGGACTTCTGGATTCGCGAGGAGATCCTGCGCGAGCCGCTGGCGTGGCAGACCATTCCCGCCTTCAAAGACACTCCGGGTGGCCCCGTCTATGCGGGCTTCGCGCTTAATACGCTACTGGATTACTGGCGCGTCGTAGAGCAGAGCACCCTTGCGTACCTCGCCACGCTGCCGCAGACTGATGCCGAATTGAAACGCGTCGTGACTGTGCACGACAGGCCTGGGAAGAGGTACACGGTGGATGGCCTGTTGTGGAACATCGTGATTCATGAGGCGCGACACGTGGCACAGATTAGCGTGCTCTTGCGCACGCAAGGTATCGCTCCGCCTTTTCTGGACCTTTTGAACTACCTGCCAATGCCATCGGCATAGCCATCAAGGCAAAACATGCCCGCTTCGCAGTAATCAAGAAGTCGCATAAGCCGAACCTCAATTCAGCTTGCGAAGGTACGAGATGAGATCGTCGACATCTTCCTTTCTCAACCGCTGATCGAACGCCGGCATCGTGCCCCGTCCTTCGATAATCGTCTTGCGTACCTCCGCGTCGTTCACCGGCGCGCCGCTCGGCAGCGAAGTTCGACGAAACAACCCGTGCAGGTTCGGTGGCTGTTTGTGCAAGTCCGGCTGCGGATTCTCATGACACTCGGCGCAGTTATTGTCGTAGAGCCACTCCCCTTGAAGCTCGGCGTTGCTCACGCTTTGACTCCGACTCGGTTGACTCTGCTGCTTCCCGCAACCCGACAGTAATAGCGCCAACCCGGCCAACAGAAGCAGTCCACGCACCGTCATTCTCCCGCGCTTTGGTCCGTGAAGTTCGCTGCGTGCTGCAAACTCTCCAGCAACTCCGTCCAGGTCCAATCGGTCGACCAGTATTTCACCACTCTCTGATCAGGCCCGATCAGCACGATGCTCATCGTGTGCGTGATCTGGTCGTTTTCCTCTTCGTACTCCAGCCCGAAAGCCTGCGCCACTCGCCGCAAATCTGCCGGATCCGTCGAGGCGAAGTCCCACTGCGAAAACCCGCTGCCGTCGCCATCCAGATACGCGAGCCCGTACTTGCGTAGCACCGCAGCCGTGTCATATTTCGGATCGAAGCTGATGGTCAGCAGATGAGTTTTGCCGTAATCCGCGGCATTCTTCTTCAGCTCATTGTGAATGCGCGCGAATTGCGCGCTCAGCCGCGGGCAAAAATTCGGCATCGGGCAGCGCGTATAAATAAAGGTAACCAGCAATGCCTTCCCGGCGAAGTCCGAAAGATGGATCGTTCTCCCGTCCTGATTGATCAGCGCAATGTCGGGCACTCGCGTTCCTGGCATCAGCATCTGTTGCGCCGGAGCAGGCTTCGCCTGGCTGCGTCCCGATTCATCCGTAATGCGCACATCGTCCAGCCAATAATCGCTCCCATCTTTGCCGCTAACCACCACCTCCGCCGCGATCTTGTCGCCAGGCTGAACTTCCTTCAACACCGCCGCGTTTTTCACCCGGTATGGCATCGCCATCGCCGGCATGAATCCCGGAATGTCTCTATGATTTACCGTAATCTCGCTGGCGGCAACGTCCTTGGCCACTACCTGACCTTGCAGCGGATATCTCTTGATGCGACTGCAGCCCCCAATTGCCGCCAGCAGCGCAATCGATGTGAGTACGAGCCAGAATTTCGCGAGCTTCATTGCGGGGCCTTTCCTTTCACCGGCTAAGCCAAAATTCCCCTGGAACGCAGTCAGCGCCTCTCAAAGGATTCGTGCCGGTCCGTGCTACCCATCCGTCCTGGGACCGTTACCTGCTTCCCAACAGGCCTGCTATTAAGCTCCGCGAAGAACCTTCCGCGAAGCGTCCGCGCGCCAAAAACACCGCTGGTTTTCCGTCCTGCGCGCCGGTCCAGCTTACAAAGACCCTTCCGTTACTTCCTGCGGCGATCGTCGGACGGCTGGCGGTGGATGAAATCCCCGGCACGGATATCGGCGGCGACAATCTGCCGTCGGCAGCGATCCGTACAGCGAAGACCCCCACCTCACTCCAGCCCGCTCGCTGCTTGGGATCGCGCCCCTGAAACACGAGCACCGCTGTGCCGTCATCCATTGCCGTGAGCGACGGGTAGTTGGCGTCAAGGACTTCCTGCGATCCTTTCACTGACGGCGCCCAGGTCTCGCCGCCGTCGTCGGACCAACTGAGCCGCACGCCTGCGACTTCGGGCGAGGCTTCCGTGAGCCAGGCCACGTAAACGCGATTCCCCACCCGAGCCGTGGCGGCCCCTGAGTCGGGACAGCCCGTGAGCTTCCAGTTGTCGGCGGCGATTCGTTGCGGAGCAGAAAAAGTGTTGCCGTTGTCAGTGCTGACCACGACCGTCATATCGCGAATGGTGGCAGGGACCTGGCTTGGATTTTGATAAAGGTGCCGCCAAATCACCATGACCTCGCCCCGTGATCCGAAAGCCAGCGTCGGACGGCAGCACTCGCAGGTCTTGGAGGCTATTCGCACATTCGCGCCAAAGCTCGCTCCATGATCGGTGGAGCGGGCAAGGAAAACAGAATAATTGTCATCCGAAGCTGACGTTTGCTCCCGGGTATCAAGCCAGACCGCATAAACGTCCTCGTTGGGTGCGACCGCCAGCGTGGGATATCCGCTGAAGAAATGACCTTTACTGTCGGCAAGCTTGATAGGTTCCGCGAAGCTCGCTCCGCGGTTAATGGCGCGCGCGAAGAGTAGCTCTCCCTCCTCGGTCCAGGCGGCATACATCTGGTCCGGAGTAGCCACAAACGCGGGTCCGCCCTCGCCGGAGCCTCTGATTGGCTTGCTCTCCCCGTTCACCCACACGGGACCGGCAAAGCTGTCGCCGCCGTCGATCGAACTGAGCAACGCGAGCCGCGAATGCCCAGGCTCTCCGATCGTTGCCAGCATTCGCAGAGCGGACGACGAAGCCGAATTGGCGGCCACTCTGGCGTAGAGGGTTGGGCTAAACCCGGCCTTCGCCAGCACAGGCCGGGGTTCGGGTTCAAAGGAAATAGTCTCTGACGTTCGCTGCCTGCAGCCGACCGTCCCAACGAGAACAGCCGCAGCCAGCGCCGCCCTGCACACGCGTAGCGCAAAGTCGTGACGATTCATCCCGGCCCTCAGTAGTTAAACCTGAACCGGAACTCCCCATAAATCTGCCGCGGATCGTTCCAGTGAAATCCACCAAACGTCAGGCTGTTGTCGAGTTGCACCCGGCGGTTCGTCACATTCACTCCTGTCACCGAGACAGAATATTTCTCGGCGAACTCCTTACCGAGAGCAAGATCGAATGTAGTGTGAGCCGGCAGGTATTGGGTGGAATACTGGCCAGGAAGAGTCTCAAATTGCGTCTGATACTCTCCGTTAGTAAACCCTGAGCCGTAGTAAATATTTGTCGACGCATAGCTCTGCCATGGCAAGCTCGTGTTATAGCCAAAGTTAAGTGTGTTTCGTTGATCATGATCCACCGGCGCAAGTCCCGGAGCAATCGGGAAAACCAATCCGCCCGTGATCGGCGAAGTTGCCTGCGCAATCTGGTTCGCATACGCAAGATGGAATTGCCCGCCCTCCCACAGCTTCGGCGACTTCAACGTAAGCTCCCACCCTTGGATCAACGCGTAATCCCACGTGATCGGCCAGAAAATATTGGAAGCGCCGATGTTGTTATGGTCGAGCCAGTTGTGCGCGAAGGTCTGATAGGTATCAGCATCGAACGTCCAACCATGCACCGGAATCATGACCCCGTACTGCCATTCCCGATCCTGCTCACCATGCAACGGCGCAAAAGAACCAAACTGCAGGTTCTGCAATTGGCTGGTAGCCGTCGAAAGCGGCGGCGCTTGGTAGTAGTAACCATAAAAACCGCGAAACACCCAATTCAGCTTTGGTATACGAATCGCAACTCCAAAGCGCGGGTCAGCATCGGTCTCTGAAACCCCCTGAGTTACCCCCGATGGGGGAGCCGAAGACCTGAATTCCGTCACGCGAACTCCTGCCATTAGCGTGAGCCATGAAGTCACTTTGAATTTGTCGTTGATGAATTCGGCAGCAACTCCTCCATTCACGTTGATTGAAGAAGGCTCGATGGTGGGAAATACATAGGTGGTGCCGTTGTTTACGTAGGTACTTCCGACCTGCGAGAAGAA
>JASHOU010000136.1 GCA_030038475.1 Terriglobales bacterium
TTGCGAGTGCTTTCAATTTTGGGAATTTGAGGTTCGAGGCGGTGGATGCGAATTTGATTCCACCGCGGCTGATGAAGTATTGAGATGGCGTGTCGTTGCGACATTGTATGAATGGCATTCAGCGAAGCACGATCAAGCACATGGTGACTCGGTTCAGGAACGAACGGAACCTCGACGCAACCTACGATGTGTGCATGTTAGGGAGCTATGCTTACGTGCAATTCCACGTCTCCACGCCTAATCCTTTCCCTGAACTGCGCGTGGGCGCGAAAGGGGGCTGGTGGTCCGACGAGATTCGCTCGTACTCAAACCCGGCAATGGATTCGTTGCTATACGCCGACGATCTACTCGCCAACCAAAGCAGTGGTAAACGGAGAAGAGCGGCATCTGCACAACATGTACCTCTCGTCGCAGACAGGCAGCGAGCATGCGAACTCTTAGCGGGCATCGTAAGATGTCTGGCTTCTCGGCATCACAAAGAACTGAAAGAACTGAAGATGAAATATGCACAAGACATAGAAAAACCCGATTTCGTATGGCGCTCCTTAGTCGAAAGTGCCTCAGACCACGGGGGTTCCAGAGGTACGGCCCTTTACGAAGATCCTGGCAACTACGACAAGATCACGTTTGAAGCCCTTTCCATCCTGTCTGCTAGCGAGCGGCACCGGGTGCTTGCCAAGACGACCCATGCTTCGAAAGTACGATGGCCCAACAGGAAAGCTACATCGCTGGCCAAGAATGTCGAAATAATCCGAGCGATGGGAGGCCCTGCCGCTGCCAAGGTCGAACTTCTGGCCAAGACGACACGCGCAGCTAAAATCTCATTCTTGAAGCAATTCAAGGGCATAGGCGACAAGTACGCACGGAACATTTTTATGAATTTGTACCATCCCCAGTTTCGTCAGTCGATAGCCGTCGACGCACGTATCGACTCAATCTCGAAGGAATTGGGGCTATCCCTCAAGAAATACACTGAAAAGGAACAGTTCTACCTGGATGTCGCGCGAAAGGCTGGCATAAACGGTTGGAAGTTGGATCGCCTGATTTACACCTTCAAGGATGAAGTATTCAGGTGTCTCCGCCAACGGGCCCAAGACCTCGAACTGAAAGAGAAAGTATCGTAGATGCCAAACACAAAATCCGTAATCATCAAAATCAAACGCCAACTCACACCCGACGCCAAGGCGTCGTGGGAGGAGTTCGAGATTCCTTACAAGCCGAACATGAACGTCACTTCGGCGCTGATGGAGATTGCGGCCAATCCCGTCACTCGCGACGGCAAGCCGACCACGCCCATCACCTACGATTCGAATTGTCTCGAGGAAATCTGCGGCTCCTGCGCCATGCTCATCAACGGGCGCGCGCGCATGGCCTGCTCTTCCCTGCTCGATCATTTCGATCAGCCGATCAAGCTCGAACCGCTCACCAAATTTCCGGTGGTGCGCGATCTGGCAGTCGATCGCAGTGTACTGTTCGAGAATCTGAAAAAAGTCAAAGCCTGGGTACCCATCGACGGCACGTACGACCTTGGCCCCGGCCCGCGTCTCACCATGGAAGAACAGGAGCAAGCCTACCCGCTCTCGCACTGCATTTCGTGTTGTTGTTGCATGGAAGCTTGCCCGCAGTTCAACGAAGACACGGGATTCGTCGGCGCGGCCACCATCTCGCAGGTGCGGCTGTTCAACACGCACCCCACCGGCCAGGCTTTGAAGCGCGAACGATTGTCGGCGCTGATGGGCGATGGTGGCATCCAGGAGTGCGGCTACGCGCAAAACTGCGTCGAAATTTGCCCCAAGGAAATTCCGCTGACCACCTCGATCGCCGAAGTCGGCGGCCAGGTCATGAGGCAGGCGCTGACCGACCTGCTGCGGAGGTAGGGTCTATCCGCTGTATCCGCGGACTTTGGATATTGATCCAGAAGGCAAGTTTTCCCATAAAACGCGGCTTTTCGGCCTGTTTAGGGGACGGCGCCAAGACGGGGCAAGCCCGTCTCGACAGGTTGACAAATTGTGGCAAAACAACGCTTTTTTCCCCACACGAAACGTGCGTGTTGGCCATTTGGTAACCTTCGTTAAATGTCTTAAGTAAGGGCATTTAGACCACAATTGCTTAACAAAATCTTGACCATTGGGTTACAATTCGACAGCCTAAAAAATGGTGCACTTTGCATGTCCCTTGGTTCTTTCAGGGGTGTGCAGAGTTTGACGATGTAATCTCCAGAACGCACAACGAATGCCGCTTCGACTCAAACCGCCGAGCCCCCGTTCACGTCCGACGTCCCAGTCATCGATCACGCTCGCACTGGTTTTGCTGGTAACAGTCTTTGCGCTGGCAACGCCGCCAGCCGCCTTGGCGCTGCATCGCGTCGCTCCTCATCGTCACCGCATCCTGCACACGTTTCGCTTTCGCGGCCTTCGTGGGTTGCTCTGGAACCCGTTGTTCCGTCCGTCGCATGATTCGCTCATCCGGCAAAACGAGGAAATCAACCGTCTCGATCTGCCGCGCATTCAGGACGACGACGAACTCGAGGCCCTGATTGCTACGCATGAACTGGTTCCGATCGAAGAGAGCGAAGCGCTGCACATCGACAGGCGTCTCGATCCTTCGCGCCGTTTCTGCCGTCCGTGGACGCGCGATTTCGTCGCCGATCTTTCCGAGTATTATTACGGGCAGTTTCACGACCAGATTCAGCTGAACTCCGCGGTCCGCACCGTCAAAGTGCAGAAGAAGCTTCGCCGTCACAACCGCAATGCGGCTCCGGTGGATGGCGACACCGCCTCTTCGCATCTTGCCGGCATCACGGTCGATTTGCAGCGCCGCGGCATGACGAAAGAAGAAATCCGCTTTGTCGAGCGCTATCTCTTCTATCTGAACGCGCTCGGCCTGGTCGAGCCGGAAGAAGAGCGGCATCAGTGGGTCTTCCACATCATGGTCTCTGACCATTACAGCGACTGGCGTCAAACGGAAACGATTTTCTCGCTTCCGCCTTCTGAAGAACCGGCTCCCGCACCGGCCACTTCAGTCGCCGCGCTTGCTTCCAACTGAACGATCGTCCACCCAAAAAACAACCATCAACACCGACGAACCGCTTGTGGAGCGTATCCGGCTGGCACCGGCGCCCTTGACGCTTCGTGGTAGCATCGCTCGCGAATCGCAATGAGGAAGAAGAATGCAACACGCATCGTCTGGACTCTCGCCAAGGTGACGATTAGCGTCCTTTTTATCGGATGGTGCGCGCTGCATCTCCGCCGTTGGGATCCTTATTTTGGCATCTCACTTCCGGCTTGGACTCGCACGACTGGATTGGTTTTTCTCATCCTGGGCGGTGTGCTGGTTTTGTTCTGTGGAGGAATTCTGAGCACACGGGGCATCTACGAAACTCCTGGAGACCGCTTTTTTCCGAAGGAGTTTGTGGCCTTTGGCCCGTTTCGCTACACGCGTAACCCCATGTCCCTGGGTGGAGTCGTTCTTATGCTGGGACTGGGATTGTATGAGTCATCAGCGTGCATCGTTCTGTTGGCTACAGTGTTGTTTTTGTGTCTGCATCTGTTTGTCGTGTACGTGGAAGAGCCAGGACTCGAACGACGGTTCGGAGAAAGCTATCGCGCCTACAAAAGATCGGTGAATCGATGGCTGCCGAAACTCGGCGGCAAGATTCCGACCTAGTTTTTCCTGGCGCGGCCTAAGCCAGTTCGTCTGCCAACTAACGCATCGTTGTCAGACAATCGTCGTCAGATGATCCGACAATCGGCGTCGAACCGTTCTTGTCGTACAATCAAAGTTTGACAAAATCCTTAATGGAGCATCCATGCGAACTCTGACGCCTAAACTCGTCTTGATTCTGTCCACTCTGTTGCTCGGCGCTGCGCTGGCGTTCTCGCAAACCCAAACCACGCCGCCTGCGCATAAGCCCGGTGCGACGCCGGCCGCCAGCGCCGAACCGACTGCCATCATTCACACTACCGCTGGAGATCTGCACTGCACGCTGTTTCCCAAGATCGCCCCGATTGGCGTCGAAAATTTCATCGGCCTCGCCAATGGCACCAAAGACTGGAGGAGCCCGGTTTCCAACGCTAAAAAGCACGGCGTCCCGCTGTATGACGGCACTATCTTCCACCGTGTGATTCCCGCTTTCATGATTCAGGGTGGAGATCCCAAAGGCGATGGCACCGGCGATCCGGGTTACCAGTTCAAGAATGAGACCTCGCCTGACGTCAAATTCGATCGCCCCGGCCGTCTCGCCTACGCGAACGCCGGACCCGACACCAACGGCTCGCAATTCTTTATCACCGAAGTTCCCTACCCGAGCCTCAATGGCGGCTATACGATTTTCGGCCAGTGCGACGATGCCGCCGTCGAACTGGTGAAGCAAATCGCCCGCATGTCGCGCGATCCGAGCAATGACCGCCCGTTCCGCCCGGTCAAGATCACCCACATTGAGATTCACGGCGCTGGCGGATCGGCCAAAGCATCGGGAACCAAGCCATCGGCTGACGCGAGGCGCCCGATGTAAGACGCGGGTCGTCGCGAGTAACACGAGACCAGGCAAGCCTTTTTTCTGTAGCAGTCAGCAGATTTTCTGCGGTAATTAGCAAGCTCGATTCAATTCTCAAAGGAAGGTCGTTCAAAGGACCATCATGGCCGAGACAACCAAGACCCGCACTCCCGGAACCTACGCTTTGCTTGAAACCAGCGAGGGGACCATCGTTTGCCGCCTGTTTGAAAAAGATGCCCCCAAAACCGTCGCCAACTTCGTCGAACTGAGCGAGGGCAAGCACGAGTGGACCAATCCCAACACGCGCAAAAAAGTGAAAGACCCGCTCTACCACGGAACCATCTTTCATCGCGTCATTCCCAACTTCATGATCCAGGGTGGCGACCCGATGGGAACCGGTTTCGGCGGTCCCGGGTATCAGTTCGAAGACGAAACCAAGGGTTCGCCGCATAAGTTCGACAAGCCGGGAAAGCTGGCGATGGCGAACGCCGGCCCGAACACCAACGGCTCGCAATTCTTCATCACCGTCGCCAATACCGACTGGCTCACCGGCAAACACACGATTTTTGGCGAAGTCGTCGAGGGCTACGATGTGGTGGAGAAAATCTCGAAAGCGCCTCGCAACCGGCAGGACAAACCCAACACGGATGTAAAGCTGAAAGCAGTGACGATCGACCGGGTTTAGGATTTGAAACCCTTCGTCTACCTCGAAGATTTGGCGCGCAATAACGCCGAGAAATCCACAGCCGGGGGCTTGTATATGTCTCACCTCATGTAGTACAAAGGCGTCGTCAAAGGTTAATGACTAATCCGAAGCAGAATTGTGACTCTGCCTCACAAATCGGGCGAATCCGTGCCAGCCCACTCAGGAGCCCCCTCTTGGAACACATCGATCCATTCCTTATCCATCGCTTTGACACCAGGTCCGGTCGGCTTTGTGACTTCTGCCGCGAACTTGACCCTGATTTCGGCAATCGTCATCCCCTCGACCAAATGGTCGGGAGCGGCCGTAAAGCCATTGCTTCAGCGCATTTGACCGAGGATGGCTACGTTCGCCACCGCATGCTCGAACTGCGCCGGATGACAGCTCGCGTGCCGCTCACCGCTGCCTGACAGCAGTATTTTTCTCCCGCAAACTTTTCACGCAACCTGTGGTGTGCCCGCAAGTTCTAACAGGTAGCCCCAATTTTAGTGTTAATATGCTGGGGAGAAACTTTTCATGCTGGCCGGTGTGCGGTTCTGTTTCCTATTTTGGTTCGCGGTGATGGTCTTGATCGCGGCGCTTTTGCCCGTTCAGGCGCAGGTGAACGGCGTTGCGCCCTCGGTCACTTCCATGGGTTTTGGTGGACGAGCCATTAACGGTGTGCCGCCCTCGGTCACTTCCATCGGTTTTGGTGGCAACTTTATCAACGGCATTCGTCCCAGCGTAACCTCCCTGGGTCCTGACAACAATTTGGGAAACTACTTCCTCTGGCCGTCGAATACCATGCCTTCATCCAACTCCCATCACCGCCACCACCGCGATCATGACGTTGCTACGGTCGGTGTCTTCGAACCCGCTTACATTCCCTACGCTCCCGAAGCTATTGACGACGATTCAGCGGACGCGGACGCCAGTTCGGCGCCCGTTGTTCCGCTCGCGCCCAAACGCGCAGTCAACGGCGACATGGCCGCGCAATCTGACGCCGCATCGTCCACTGACGACGATCCCGTCGTCGCCCAGCCTTCGACTGTACTCGTCTTCAAAGACGGCCACCAGGCCGACGTGCTCAACTACGCCATCGTCGGCGATACGCTTTTTGACTTTGAAACCGACCGCACCCGCAAAATCCAACTCGCCGATCTCGATCTTTCCGCAACCCGCAAAGCCAACGACGACCGCGGCGTCGACTTCCAGATCCCCAGCACCGCCGTGCAATAAGTCGAAAACAAACCTCGTAGCCGCCTCTTGATATCTCGCTAGCTCTCAGTTGCCCCGGTGTAACCGGCAGGTGACACTCAGTCGCTTCGGTTGCCTGCAGTTCTCAGTTACCGCGGTCTTAACTGAAAGCTGAAGGCTGAGAGCTGATAGCTACCCCTGCGCCCTCCGTCGCAGCCTCGATTTTCGCTTGACAGAAGATTCTCGCGGAATGCATACTTATGCATCAGATTGGATTTTTATTCATGTCCAAAGCCGCCCGCCACAAAGCGATTCTCGACCTGCTCGACGCCGGTCCTGTCGAAAGCCAGGACTCGCTGCAGCAGCGGCTGGAAAGCCGCGGCTTCGAGGTAGGTCAGGCGACGCTTTCCCGCGATATTCACGAGCTCAAGCTCGTCAAAGGCCCTGAAGGCTATCGCCGCGCCGGCGAAAATTCCCCCAGCGAGGGCGTCTTGCCCTCGGTCATGCATCTCGCCCGCCAGTTCGTCGTCGAAATTCGCCAGGCGCAGAACCTTCTGGTCGTGAAAACCACCGTCGGTAGCGCCCAGCCCGTAGCCGCCGCGCTCGACGCTTCGCATTGGCCTGAGGTCATCGGCACCATAGCCGGCGACGATACCGTGCTCGTCATCGCCACCGACAAAAAGAAAGCGCACTCGCTCGCCGCGCGTATTCGCGAGCTGTCGTAAAACGGATGCCGCCGGATCAACACCCGGCAGCACGACCAGATTTAGGAAATGGAGCGTTACGAAATGCAAATCAGACCCGACCTTGTGGCACTGATGGATCTGACAAAGGATCTGGCAGAGTATCGGACAAAGCCCAATGCCTCAGTCGCGAAGACAAAGGTGCCAGCCCTGCTGCCCCAGCCCGTCGCGCCGCGCGACCTTATTTCGATCCACGATCTCGAACCCGCCGAAATCCTCCAGCTCTTCGATCTGACCGCTGTGCTCAAGCGAAAACCGGCCAGCTTCCGCGGACTTCTTGCCGGCAAGCAGATGGTGATGTTCTTCGAAAAACCGTCGCTGCGCACGCGTCTCACTTTCGAAGCCGGCATGGATAGCCTCGGCGGCAGCACCTTCTTCGTCGATCAAACCGCCAGCCGCCTCAATGCGCGCGAGTCGCTCTACGATATCGCCCACAATCTCGAGCGCTGGATTGACATCATCGTGCTCCGCACCTTCAGCCACGCCGTCGTCGAAGAAATGGCAACTTACTCGAGCGTTCCTGTAATCAACGCGCTCAGCGAACTCGAGCATCCTTGCCAGGCGCTCGCCGATTTCTTCACCTTGCAGGAGCATTACGGCGACCTCAAAAGGATTCACTTCGCCTACGTTGGCGACGGCAACAACATGGCGCATTCGCTGCTGCTTGCCGGCGCTTCCGTCGGAGCCAAAGTTTCCATCGCCACGCCCGAGCGCTACCCGCTCAGTCCCGTAATCCTGACTATGGCCAAAGCCATCGCCGAAGAAACCAAGGCCACGCTCCGCATCCTCAACGATCCGCGCAAAGCCGTCGCCGGAGCCGATGCCGTCTACACCGACGCCTGGGCCAGCATGGGTCACGAAGCCGAGGCCGAAGAGCGCGCTGCTATCTTCGCTCCCTTCCAGGTGAACGCCGCGCTCATGCAACTTGCCAAGCCGAACGCGCTGTTTATGCACTGTCTGCCCGCGCATCGCGGCCAGGAAGTCACCGATCAGGTCATCGACTCGGTCAACTCCGTCGTCTTCGATCAGGCAGAAAATCGTCTCCATATTCAGAAAGCTATACTGGTATGGCTCTTGGGCAGCAGCCTTAGCCGTCCGCAGATTGGCTTGAACGCAAGGAGCGCACATGCCTGATAAGGAAAAGCTCGTCCTCGCCTACTCCGGAGGACTCGATACCTCGATCATCATCCCCTGGCTCAAGGAAAATTACTCTCACGATGTAATCGCCATGGTTGCCGACGTCGGCCAGGGCGACGACGTCGAAGCGGTCGTCAACAAAGCCTACAAAACCGGAGCCAGCAAAGTTGTCGTTGAAGATTTGCGCGAAGAATTCCTCACCGGCTACGTCTGGCCCGCGCTCAAAGCGGGCGCGGTTTACGAAAATAAATATCTGCTCGGCACTTCGCTCGCGCGTCCTGTAATCGCGAAACATCAGGTTGAAGTCGCCGAGCGCGAAGGCGCGACGGCCGTTGCCCACGGATGCACCGGCAAAGGCAACGATCAGGTGCGTTTTGAAATGGCTTACCAGGCGCTCGCTCCCGAGCTGAAAGTTATCGCGCCCTGGCGCGAGTGGAATTTGAAATCGCGCGAAGATTGCCTCGACTACGCCGAAAAACGCGGCATTCCCGTCGCGGCCAGCCGCGAAAAAATTCACAGCCGCGATCGCAACCTCTGGCACCTCAGCCACGAAGGTGGAGAGCTCGAAGACGCCGCCAACGCGCCATTCCCGAGCACCTGGCAGCTCACGAAATCGCCCCAAGAGGCTCCCGACAAAACCGAGCAAGTCGAAATCGGATTCGAAAAAGGCGTGCCCGTCTCCGTCAGCGGCCAAACTCTCGATCCCGTTTCACTCGTCGAACTCCTCAACGAAATCGGCGGGCGAAACGCTATCGGCCGCATCGATCTCGTCGAAAACCGCTTCGTCGGCATCAAGTCGCGCGGCTGCTACGAAACTCCCGGAGGCACGTTGCTCGTCGCCGCCCACGGCGAACTCGAAGCCCTCTGCCTCGACCGCGACCTCCTCCATTTCAAGCAGCATGTCGCGCTCAAATACGCCGAGCTCGTCTACTTCGGCTTCTGGTTCACGCCGCTGCGCGAAGCCCTCGACGCCTTCGTCGAAACCACGCAGCAGAACCTCACCGGCTCGGTCACGCTTTCGCTCTACAAGGGCAACGTCAGCGTGGTCAGCCGCAAATCGGACTATTCGCTCTATCGCACCGACTTGTCTTCATTCACCATGGGCGCCGGTTATGATCAAAAAGACGCCGAAGGCTTCATCCGCATTCTGGGATTGCCCTCGCGCAGCCGCGCCCAGATGCAGCATGATCGCCCGAGCGCGGCCGCATTACACGAGTTGTCAAAGTAGGCACGAGATGTCGCCAGCCCCGGAGGGGCGAACCAGTTCTCACGCACATTCTTCAGCGCTGCGATAGATTCAATCACTCCGAAGGGGCTTTAGCCCCCGAGGTCCCACGATGAAAATGTGGTCCGGCCGTTTCCGCCAACCGCTCGATCCCGAATTCGAAGCCTGGCAGCGCTCGTTCCCCTACGATCGCCGCCTGTTGCCCTTCGAACTCGTCGCCAGCCGCGCTCACGCCAGTGCCCTCGAACACGCCGGAATTCTTTCCTCCGAAGAGCTCTCGGAAATCCTCAACGGCCTCGCCGAAATCGGCCGCCGCGCCGAGTCTTCTCCCGAGTTCCTCAACGATCCCGAAGCCGAAGACGTTCACCACTTCGTCGAAAAGCAACTTGCCGCGCTCATCGGCGACACCGGTTACAAACTCCACACTGGGCGCAGCCGCAACGAGCAGATCGCGACCGATCTTCGCCTTTTCGTACGCCACTCGATCGATACTCTTCAAACCCAGATTGCCGACTGGCTTGATGCCCTCCTCACCCGCGCCGAATCCGCCGGCGCTGCCGCCATGCCCGCGTACACGCATCTGCAACCTGCCGAGCCTGTTCTCGTCGCGCACTGGCTGCTCGCTTACGTCGAGATGTTTCTCCGCGATTCCTCGCGCCTCGCCGACTGCCGCAAGCGCGCCAATCTCTGCCCGCTCGGCTCCGGAGCCATCGCCGGAGCCACGCTCACGCTCAACCGCGCAGCCATGGCCGCGGAACTTGGCTTCGACGCCCCAACCGCCAACAGCATTGACGCGACCGCCGACCGCGATTTCGCCCTCGAATTTGTCGGCGCGCTCGCGCAACTCGCCCTTCATCTCACCCGCTGGGCCGAAGAGATGATTCTTTTCGCCACGCCCGCCTACGGATTCGTCGAGCTGCCCGAATCCTACTCCACCGGCTCGAGCGCCATGCCGCAGAAAAAAAATCCCGACCTGCTCGAACTCGTGCGCGCAAAATCCGCCCGCATTCTGGGCTGCGCCACCACGCTCCAAACACTGGTCAAGGGATTGCCGCTCGCCTACAACAAAGATTTGCAGGAATCGCAGCAGCCACTCTTCGATGCCGTCGACACGGTTATCGCCATGCTGCCACTCGTGACTGGATTCATGCAGGCAGTCGAATTCAACGAGAAGAAAATGAACCACGCCGCGCAATCGGGATTCATGAACGCCTGGGCCGCGGCCACATATCTCGTCGACCGCGGTGTCCCTTCACGCCTCGCTCACGAAGCCGTCGGCAAAGCCGTGCAGCTCGCCCTCGAACGCGGATGCGATCTCGAAAAACTCCCGCTCGCCGATCTCCAGGAAATTCACCCCAGCTTCGACGCCGCTTTCCACGCCAGCCTCGGCCTCACCGAAGTTCTCGCGCTCCACGACGTTCCCGGAGGCACGGCGCCCCGCTACGTCAAACGCGCCCTGCAGAACGCCCGTGAGCGCACCGCAGCGCTGCGGCCTTGCGATCCGGTCGCGTTAGGTTCATAGAAGACCTCTTTCAAAACCGCCCATCTGGTTTGTTTTGCGGGATCGTTTTCCGGCTCCGGCCCGATTCCGCATCCCAAGCTCATTCCGCGAATCCAATGATCGTAGTGTTGGACCTGCAGCGAGAGCCCATGAAGATTGGCATCACGTGTTACCCGACCTACGGCGGCAGCGGAGTCGTCGCCACCGAGCTCGGACTCGAACTCGCCCGCCGCGGCCACGAGATTCATTTCATCTCCTATTCCCAGCCCATTCGCCTGCACGGCCCGCAACCGAACATTCACTTTCATGAGGTCGAAGTCACCCGCTATCCGCTCTTTGAATACCCTCCTTACGATCTGGCGCTGGCCACGCG
>JASHOU010000137.1 GCA_030038475.1 Terriglobales bacterium
CAAAGGCAGTCTCATGCTCTCGCTCGAATCCTCGACCGCCCGCATGTCGAATCTCGCCCGCCAGGAGATGTACTACGACCACTTCTACAGCCTCGACGAACTGATCGAGCGCATCGAAGCGGTCACCGCGGACGATCTGCAACAAACTGCCGACGAGTTTTTCCGCACCGAGCAGATTGCCGTCACCATTCTCGGCAACCTCGGAGGACTCAAGCTCACTCGCGACCAGTTGGCCTGCTAATCATTCTCCTCCGCAGGCAGATCAAAGTTCACCAAATCTGCGCGGAAGCCGCGCGTCTTCCACGCGCCGAACGCGATGCCCGCTGCCATCCAGATGCTGCCGGCAATCTTCGCCGGAGCGCTTAGGTTCCACCAAAGGAAGAAACAGATTACGAAGCCGGCTAACGGTGGCGCAATCATCGCTAGTGCGACCCAAAGGAGGCACGCGCCCCAGATAAGAACAGCCGACGACCCAAGCAGACCTGAAAAGAAACCGAGAACAAGGAGCGCGCCCGTCAGCCAAGGAGCAACATACTTCGCGAGCCAGTTGCCAGACCCGCGCACGTCATATCTAAGATAGGCCGCCGCATTGACTCCCATAAAGGCAATCAACGCGCCGAAATTCAGCATCTCTGCGCCGAGACCATAACTCATCACGAACGCCCCAATCAGCGCCACTGCGCCCACAAACAGAACGTTATTTCGCGGCACGCGATGCTTCACATCGACCACCCCAAAGAAAGATTGTGGCAACGCGTTGCTTCTTCCCATGCCATAGAGCAAACGCGCAGCGCCGATCTGTGCGCCCATCCCCGACCCGAAATTCGCCACCAGCAGGGTCAACCCGATAATGCCAAACATCGGTTGCCACGCCCGCGCGGCCACGTGCACGAACGCCGTGTCAACATCGGGAAACGGCTGCGACGCCGGCCAGATCAACTGCGCCGCGTAGACCTCGAACGCCGACAGAATTCCAATCACCAGGCAAGTCAGCACTGTAGCCAGCAGAATATTGCGGCGCGGATTTTCCGCTTCCTCGGAAAGTGTAGAAATGCCGTCGAATCCGATATAAGTGAGAACGGCGATCGAAGTTCCGCCCAAAACCGCGCGAGTGTTCCAGAGAGCGGGATCGTAGAACGGCCGTGTGTAGAAGCCTGCGCCAGCGTGCGGATGTCCAAAAATGTAGCGCGCCGCCGCCACAAAAAAGATCGCAATCACCACGCCCATGCCCGCCGCCAGCGCCGAGTTCACCCGCGCCGACGTCTTTACGCCCTGCACATTCAGCATGGTGAACACCAGCGCAAAAAAAACTGCCCACGCCCAATACGGCACTCCCGGGGCGAACACATGCGCCTGCTGGCTGCACCAGATCGTGCAGATGATGGGATTGAGCATGTAATCCATCACCATGCTCCAGCCCGTCACATAACCGAGCGCCGGGCTGATCTCCTGCCCGACGTAGGTAAACGCCGAACCCGCGCTCGGATAAGCCCGCGCCATCCGTCCATAGCTGATGGCGGTAAACAGCATCGCCACCATGGCGATCAGAATGGTCGTGACCACGTGCCCGCGTCCGCGATCGCTGAGAACCCCAAACACCGACATCGGCGCCACCGGCTGAATGACGATGACGCCATAAAGAATCAGGTCCCAAAGCGTGAGCGAACGTCGTAGTCGCGGAGCGCCAGAGGCAGAGGCAGGACCGGTGCAAGACGGGCTCGATGTAGAACTCATCACTCTCAAAACGAAACCCCATTATCCTGCGGAGATAACGGGGTTTCGGGGGAAGGCAATTCGTGGGTAGCAGGAGCAGTCTTCATCCTGCCGCAGCTCCACAAAAGCCACTCGCATTCTATACGGAAGCGTTATTCTGTCAACGAAAAACTCCATTAACGATGTGTGCCAAGCATTGAACAAACCGTAGAATTCAACGCATCGAATCATGTGCCAGCAGATCATGGGTCGGCCAACCGACCAGCGAAACCGTTTCCTAATCCCGCTCCTTGTCGTCTGCCTCGCTGAGGCATTGGCTCAAACCCCCACCGAGCCGGCGACGGGAAAAACGAATCTCGCCGAGCGCCTTGGCTACCCGGCCTCTGCGCGGCTGCTCATCATTCACGCCGACGACCTTGGCATGACCCATTCCGTCAATCGCGCCACGTTTCTGGCTCTCGAAAAAGGCTGGATCACCTCCGCCAGCATTCTCGTTCCCTGTCCGTGGTTTCCTGAAGTCGCGCGCTGGGCCCACGATCATCCGAATGCCGATCTCGGTATCCATCTCGCGCTCACCAGCGAGTGGACCGACCTGCGCTGGGGCCCGATTAGCGGCGCCGGAAAAGTGCCCAGCCTGGTTGATGCGCAGGGTTATTTCCCTCTCGATACGCCCGAGGTCGATCAAAACGCCAAAATGCCCGAGGTGGAATTGGAACTGCGCTCGCAGATCGACCGCGCCAAAAATGCGGGCATTCACGTCAGCCATCTCGACATGCACATGGCTGGAATGGTCTCCTCGACCGACCTCTTCAGGGTCTACCGTCGGTTGGCCGACGAATACAAACTGCCGATTCTTCTGGAGCCGTCGGGAGGGCACGGCCCGCCCGAAGGCGTTGCGGTTTCGCCGGACGAGATCACCGTGCAACACATCGTCACCATGGAACCCGGCGTCGCTCCGAAAGATTGGCTCGGATGGTACAAGGAGCAACTGGCGGCGCTTCCGCCCGGCGTCTATCAGCTTATTGTCCACTTAGCTTATGACGACGAAGAGATGCGCGGCGCCACCTGGAATCATCCCGATTGGGGCGCCGCGTGGCGCCAGCGCGATCTCGACACCGTACAGAGCCGGGAGTTCCAGGAGTTTTTGAAGAGCCAGGGTTTTATCCTAGTCACGTGGCGCGAGCTTGCTTCGCACTCGGCTGTTCGTCCCTAGCTTTCGCTGAAAGGGCTTCGTTTCTTCGCAAGCTGTCAGAAAGAAATCGCGTCGGGAGCCGGTAAGGCTAACTTTTCTGTAATTCCCTGCCCTTCGGTAATCGCATAAATCTTGTCCGCAGCCAGATCTCTAAAAGTTTCACTCTTCCCGCTCGGCCAGCGCACTTCCACCAGATCGATTTTCGCCGCCGTTCCCAAACCAAAATGAAGCCGCAAGTCATTCTGCGAAAGATAACTCCCGCCGCCGCGCACCTCGTCAAACTGCGTCATTCCCCCGGCATGAACCGTAACCCGCGCCCCAATCGCCGCCCGATTACTCTTCGTCCCGATCAGCTGAAACAGCACGCGATGATTCGCAACTCGATTCGTATTCAGCAACAGCGTCGGAGGCTCTCCTACATTGAGCACGACAATATCGATGTTCCCATTGTTCGCGATGTCGCCAAAGGCCGCGCCCCGCCGCGATTTCAGCGGCATGTCGGCCAACCCCGCCGCCTTCGAAACTTCTTCAAACGTCCCGTTGCGCAAATTGCGATGGAGCAGCATTGGCTCGGCGTAAGCTGCGCTTCCCTTCACCACATCCATCTGTGGATACACATGTCCGTTCGCCACAAACAAATCCAGCCACCCGTCATTATCCATATCGAAAAACGTGGTGCCCCACCCCACCAGCGGCAGACTCGCCTGTCCCACTCGTGACTGCATGGCAACATCCTCAAACCCACGCGGCCCGGATTTCTCATTGCCCAGATTTCGATACAGCGTATTCGGCTGATCGGCAAATTCCGTGATGAACATAGAAAGCCGGCCCGAGTGGTCGTAATCTCCCCAGGTCACGCCCATTGATCCCAGCGCCTGGCCTTCGCCATTCAGCGCAATCCCTCCCACCATGGCATCGTCTGTGAACGTGCCATCCCGATTATTGTGATAAAGGTGATTCGGAGTCGCATCGTCGGCCACAAACAAATCCGGCCAGCCATCGTTGTCGTAGTCGCCCCACGTCGCGCCCAGCCCATAATATTTCTCCGGATCGTCCACACCCGCCTTTTTCGAAACTTCTTCAAACGTCCCGTCGCCGCGATTGTGATACAGCAGATCGGTCTCGCCCTCCATGCCCCACGGCCCGCACTGCACCGGAGCGCCTTTGAACTGGCAGAACTGCGTCGACCCAAATGCGGGCAGATTGTTCATGTCCACGTGAACATACCGCGCCACAAATAAATCGACGTAGCCGTCGCGGTCGTAGTCCGCCCAGGCCGCGCCCGTAGAAAATCCGCCGCCGCGCACTCCCGCCTTGTCGGTCACATCTTCAAAGGTGCAATTGCCTTTGTTGCGATACAACGCATTGCCGCCGTATCCGGTAACAAACAGATCGAGATTGCCGTCGTTATCGAAATCGGCGACAGCCACACCCATGCCCCAGCCTTTGCGCGTCAGCCCAGCCTTCTCGGTGATATCGGTGAATTTCAAATCCGCATCCTGATGCCACAGCGTCACCAGCGGATCGCCGCCCTGCTTATACCGCTCCACCGTCGACCCGTTCACCATCACAATGTCAAGTCGTCCGTCGTTGTCGCAGTCAAACAGACCCACGCCTCCGCTCATCGATTCGACCACGTAATATTTTTCCTTCGAAGAGATGTGAGAAGCCCTCAACCCAGCTTGCGGCGCAATATCCCGAAAGATGGGGACAGGATCGAGAGGTCTGGGCGGTGAAGATTTTTTTTTGACATGCGCAGGAAGCGATTGCGATGACTTCTTTGAGGGCGCGGGCGCATTCTGGGCGAAATACAGGTTAGTAAAAGCGACCAATAAAATCACGGCCAGGCCGATGCGCATTCAAAGGATTGTAAGCGATGTTCACTTCGGATATTGGAAGGAGTATCCGCTGGCTTCATTCCCTGACATGAAACGCGTGTTGTATTCGAGCAGATAGTCGAGATGCTCGGCATCGGACGGGAACGATTGATCGGGATACGGGTAAGCCCGCATGTCGCGGAACGGCAACGGCTCGACCTGGTCTCCGTGATAGGTGTAGAAATCCATGTCCTTTTCGTATCCATTGGCGATGAAGAAATAATCTCGCGCCCAGCCGTCGGGCAAAGCGGGCAACGTCGCTGGATCGAAATCGAGCGCGACTTCATCGCCCGATCCGAAGACGACAAATTTGTCGTCGACCGCTTCGAGCAGCGGACGCACATCTCCATAGCGTGTGTAGGCTCCCGCCGGACGCGTGTACGGGCCGGTCGCGCTCGCTTTTTCGTAAACGTATTTCACGTTGCCCGGCGGTTGATCCTCGATCTTCAGCGGGAACCCGTGAAAATCCAACTCCGCGCGAGCCAGCGGAACCGGCGTCAACCGGGCAGTCTGGCGCTGATCCGTCCTGCTGATCAGAATATTGTCCCAGTAAATCTGCAGATTGGTCGTGATGCGAATGCGCCGGGTTCCCATCGGAAGTTTGCCGGAGAGATCGGCAGCCATCGTCCGCGCGCCGCCGGCAGGAAATCCCAGATCGTCAACCACGCGAACCCATTTTGTTTTTCCGTCGCTGCTCGCAACCAGCGCCTCAACATACGGCGCAATGGGCTGCAGGTGCGCCTGATCCGCAGCATACATGCTGTTCGCCGAGAAGTATTCGATCTCGCCATGCATCAGCAGCCAGAGCGGACCTCCGAGATACGGCTCGCCCAGATCAAGCTCCAATGCGTGAGGCTCTGTGAATCCCATGAAGGAAAGCACCTTGAAATCGCCAAAATAATGATGCGCCAGCAAGTCGGGAAGCACGTTGTGGCCGTGCTCATCCCAGGCGCCCGCCGGAGGACGCGTATCATTCTTGCCGCTGAACACAACCTTGAATTGCGGATACGGCGGATTGCTGGCGAAATACTCGTTGGGATAAACATCAACGTCGGCAGGATGATCGACCGCCAGCAGTTGCACCGAGTCGAGATAGACCGATTCTTCCAGCGGCTCCATGAAGCGGAAACTGAGCATTGGATGCGCAGCGCTTCCCTGGTTCTGCGCAGCGTCGGAGCCGTACTTTTCGCGCAGCAGGTTGCGATCGATTTTGATCACTTCGGTCGGACGAGGAATATTGAGTTCGACTGTGCCGTGATTGTCGCCAATCCAGTGCCCGACCACGCCCGCGCCCAGCATATCGCCGACCAGCTTGTACTCGCGACCATCCCACGCAAAAAGTGTCGGACACGAACTCCCGCGCCGATCAATCTCAGTAATGTGCCGCAGCTTGTTCGCCGCAACTTCAACTTCATCCTGCAAGACGCCGGTTGGCCACAGCAGACGCACGACATCGGCTTGTTTGGCTTGCCCGAGTCCGATCGTCAAATAAGGCGAATTCTGCCCGAGATAACCCGACGATCCATAGACTTCAAACTTCTGTCGAATGCCGTCGGAAAAGACCTCAACTTTCGTGCCAATGGCGGATTTATTGTCGTTCAGCCCCCTGAGCGCAAGCCGCAGCGAATTGTTCTTGTTGCCACCTTCATTGCGCAGCAGCACGGCCGGTCCATGGTTTTGCGTAATCAGCAGATCGACGGCGCCATCGTTGTCATAGTCGCCGGCGATGATGGCTCGCGGCTCTTTGAGCTGAATCTTGTCGAGCCCAACATCGGCGGTAACGTCTTTCCATCCATCAGGACCGAGATTGCGAAACAGCCGAACCTCGCCTTTGTGATCACTCGTCTCGCCGACAGCAGCAAGATCAACCCAGCCATCATTGTCGTAGTCGAAAGCAACAACGCCGTAAGCGCGAGCCCAGTTGGTCTCAGGCAGTTTCACCGGATCGAAGGATTTGCCGTGATTGTTACGCCAGAGTGTAATTGCAGGGTCGCCGGAATGAGTGAAGGCGAGGTCTATCCAGCCGTCGTGGTCATAGTCCAGCCCAGCAACGCCAACGCTTGTCGCCGAAAATCCCATTTCGCTAATTTTGAAGGAACCCTCCCGCGGGTTCTCGAAGAGCGTGGGGCCTTTTCTATGTCCGGTCACTACCAGATCTACCGCGCGGTCATTGTTGGAATCGGTCCAGAGAGCATCTTGGTTGTATGCGTCGGATCCAAGCCTGGTTTCGCGCGTTACATCTGTGAATGTCCCGTTTCCGTTATTACGCCACATCAGGTTGGCACCTTCGTCGGCAAAATCAGCACACGGGCCAATCCAACTGCCTTCTGCAACGGAGCGCGTGAGGTACAAATCAAGGTCTCCGTCGTGGTCGTAATCGACGAAGGTCAACCCCATCATTTCTGGTCTGCTGCAAAAAGACGTCGGAGATGGCGGCGCTTTCCCCAAGTTGATTCCGGCTTGTTCCGTTGCATCCCGGAACGTTCCGTTCTTTTCATTGTGGAGAAGCAGAACGCGATTGCCGAGGCCCACGGCGAGGTCGGTGAAACCATCGTTGTCATAATCTCCGGCAGTACACGAAGTCGCCGGCCCATACTGATCCAAGCCGGCCTTCTTGGTCACATCCTCGAATTTGCTGTTTCCCAGATTGTGGTACAAGGAAATCGAGCCTAGAGTTCCGTTGTTCGGTAAAAACAGATCGATGTTTCCATCGTTGTCATAGTCCAAGAAACACGCACCCGGACCAGCGAACGGCGCGCGATCCTTGGCTGGTAGAACTGAAGGTCTCGACGTCAGCCCGGCGTCCTTCGTCACATCCACAAATTTCACCGCGATCTGCGGCGGAACCTTCTGCGGCACCAGCGGCGCGTCTTCGGCGAGGGAGTATTTGCCTTGTTCGCCGTAAGCCAGGCTGATTGGCACGCCTAACTTATTCTGGGTTATGTACTGAAACCGTTTCATCGCCTCGCGCGCGGGATCGGTTTGGCCCGATTGCTGATCAGCGCGCGCGAGACCAAACTCAGCGGAAGCATGGAGTGGATTGAGCTTGAGTGCGTGTTCGAAAGCAGCAATGGCTTCCGGAAATTGCTTGGCTTGCGCGTGCGTCGATCCGAGAAAGTACCAGGCATCGGCATCGTTGGAATCAATTTCCGTCACGCGATGGAATGCATCAACCGCGGCGCCGGCATCGGAGGAATTCTTGTAGTAGAGACCTAGGTTGTACCAGGCGTGCGCGTCCTTGGGATTGCTCTTTACCGCCTGCTCCAGCAGCGCTTTCGCCTCGTCAAGACACTGCAAGTTGAGCAGCGCGATTCCCCGGTTCACGGTGGTCACTTCGAGCGACGGATCCTCAGCCGCCGCCTGTTCGAAGGTCTTCAAAGCTTTTTCGAATAGTTGCTGGTTCATGTAGGCGACGCCCAGATTGTTGAGGCGAGCCGCTTCTTCAGGATTCGCCGCAGGATTGCTCGCGGCGAGCAACGCAAAAAAAAAGATAACAATGCAACCGACGATGAGTAACCGGGCCATTAGGATGGGAATGATTCTATCTGAGTGGGAGCAGGCAAGCAGAATTCCGCCCCGAATCGTGGCTTTCAAAACTGATGGCTGACAGCTACTTCGGCTGCATGGTCTGCGCGATCATCACCTGGCGCTTGAAGTTTTCCATCATGTGCTCTTCCAGCCGAACTTCGGTGGGACGCTTGGCGAGTGTCATCGTATCGATCTTGTCTTGCAGCTTGAGCAGGGCGTAGAAAAGATTCTCCGGGCGCGGCGGGCAGCCGATCACGTACACATCCACTGGCACAACGCGGTCGATGCCTTGCAGCACAGCGTAAGTATTAAAAGGCCCGCCAACCGACGAGCACGCACCCATCGAAATCACCCACTTCGGCTCGGGCATCTGGTCGTAGATGCGTTTCACCACCGGCGCCATTTTCAATGTGACCGTGCCGGAGACGATCATCAGATCCGATTGCCGCGGGCTGGGCCGAAAGACTTCGGAGCCAAAGCGCGCGATATCGAAGCGCGCCGTCGACGATGCGATCATCTCGATGGCGCAGCACGCCAAGCCAAACGTCATCGGCCACAACGCTGACTTGCGCGCCCAGTTGAACACGTAGTCCACCGTCGAGATCATGAAATTCTTTTCGAATTTATTCTGCAGCCAGCTCATGAATCCTCACTTTTATCAGAATACTCTCCGCCCGTCGATTTTGGCATGATAAAACGGCTTCTGGAGCCTTGGCCGTGATTCCCCAACGCTACTAACCAAATCCGCGCCGCCACGTCTAAACCGCCAACGGAGGAGTTATGACCGAGCGGCAGAGACAAGATGCGATTTCACTGGCCCTGGTGGCGTGCGCAATCTCGGCGATTTTCCTGATCTCCACGAGAGCACGGGGTTCGGACTCGGACGAGCAGGGCAAACTGACCGAAGAGTTTCACAAAGTCTATCCACTGTCTGCTCAGGGACGCGTTGAAATTTCCAATATTAACGGCCCCGTCCACATCAGCGGATGGGACCGCAATGAAGTGAAAGTCGACGCCGTGAAAAGCGCCCGGACGAAGGAACGCCTCGAGGAAGCGCGCATCGAGGTTGAAGCCGATCAGAACGAAATCTCGATTCACACCGAATATCCGCATCACGATCACACCTTTGGCCTTGGCGACCATGGCAACCCGGCCAGCGTGGAATACACGATCACCGTTCCCCGACAGGCGCAGCTCGATAAAATCAACCTCGTGAATGGCAGGCTCGACCTGCAGGGCGTGGCGGGAGAGGTCCGCGCGTCGTGCGTCAATGGCAGGATTGAAGCGCGCAATCTGCAAGGCCGGTTGGAATTGAGCACGGTCAATGGCACGTTAGATGCGAGCGTCGACCAGTTGCCTTCCTCGGAGCTGAAACTTTCTTCGGTAAACGGCACGCTGCGCGTAACCTTGCCATCGGATGCAAGCGCGGAGTTGAAAGCCAGCACGGTTTCGGGAAACATTTCCGACGACTTCGGCTTGCCGGTTTTGCGCCATCAGTATGTTGGCCGCAGTTTGCACGGCCAACTGGGCGGCGGCGGAACGCTAGTGAGGCTCTCTAATGTAAACGGCGAAATTGAGATTCGCCACGCTAATGATAATCGTCCACTCAGTCCAGCGCAGAATCTTGAACGTGAGCGCAGCCGTGATCGCGACGATGACGATAACGACGACATCTAGCAGCGAGCGGAATTACCCTTGCAGAAGTCTAAGGGGGCCGCATACGGTTCCTCGCTTGCAACTGCCTCTCCCCAACCTATTTGAGTTGTGCGAAAACCTCCGGTAGTACCGGCGTGCCCTCCATTTGCACCGCTTGGAGCAAATTCGGGTTCAGCCCCAGCGCCTGCACCATGGTCGGCGCAATTTGCGTGGTCGTGGTTTTAGTCGAAACTGTCTGCGCCGTAAAACTGGGGTACGCTACAAGCATGATGACGTTGGTATCGTCATGCGCGAAACCGCCGTGGTCGCCGATCATCGCGGTGCTGCTGGAGTAAGTTACGCCAACATTCGGAGCCACGATAATATCGGGCGTGCGCGAATCCTCACCGGCCGCCCAGCCGCCCACGTTGTAGTTCAGCGCCAGCGCAGGTCCGTAGAAAATTTCTCCGAGTCCTATTTCTGTCGCATCGTTTTCCAGTATCGTGGCCGCGGTTTCAACGTTCACGCCCTTCTTCAGCCATAACACCGAAACATCGTCTTCGGTTGCGCCAATACCGTGCGTGTTGAGCGGCGACTCCGAATAAGGAATCAGATTCCCTAGCAGCGTTGCCGGCGTGTCTGTGCCATCGGCCACATAGCGGGTCGGGTCAATCGGCGAATCGCCATGCTTCGCCGTGATGATGAGCAGCGTATTGTTGTAAATGCTGGCACCCTTGAGCGCGTTGACGATGATCCCGATCGCAGTGTCCACATACTCGATTTCGTTCAGCAGCTCCGGACTGGGCACTGCCGCAGCGTTCTGGTAGCCGCCGCTGGCCACACCCGTCTCATTCACAGATTCACCCACATACACCGATTGGAAGTTCATCCCGAAGACTGCCGGAACTTGTGCTGGCGCGCCGAGGTGCGTCTCGCCGTTAATTTCGTTGATCAGCCCATACACCTTAATCGCGTCATAGCACTGAATGTTGGCGAAGCTGCTGTTCCAACCGCTAAGCTGGGTCTGGTCGCGGATGGGATCGCAAGGAACTCCTTGCACCGTGTTTACACCAGGCAGCGGCACCACCGTTGAGCTGACTTCCGGCGAATAATAGTCGTCCAGCCCGTTGCCGCCCGGCCCACCCACAAACGAGTACGACGGGTGCTTGTCAATCCATGCGGTATATCCCCCCGCAGCGTGAATCACGCCAAAGGCCGTGTTGATCCGGATGAAGTTCCAGGGATAGACCGGCTCGCAGCCCGTCGCCGGGTCGCGTTCCAGCCGCTTGGGATCAATCGAGGCTATGCCTCCGTCGGTCAGGCTGGCGCCGGGTGCGCCGCCGTTCAGTTTGTTGTCGTTGAGGTCAATTCCCTGGTCGTTGTCTGTGGTGGTTCCGCTCGGAGTTCCATAAGGAGTGCACGATCCCCCTGCCAGCCCGCTGCCTGTCTTGATCGTTGGCGGATCGAGCAATCTGTCGTAGGCGACATCGTAATAGAGTCCGGTCGACTTCGGCGTGCCGCCGGACGCCAGCGCGGCCATCCCGGGAAACGAGTCCGAAGGTTTTGAAGACTCGGCGTTGACGTAATTGATCGCGGTCGCGCTTAACGATGCAAGGTTCGGGCAATACGGCGCACCTCCGTTTACACCGGCAACTCCATTCGCGCAGTTATAGAAATCAACGGCGTGCATGCCATCAATACTCAATAGCAGCACGTGCTGGATTTTTCCAGAACCTACACCCTTCTGCTGAGCAGCGACGGCGTGGGCTGAGAATGCCAGGATTTCGAATGTCAAGCTTGAACATCCCACGACAATGGCAACTACGCGCAAGCCCCGTAGTAGCGCTTTTGTTTTCATAGAATCCTCCGTAAGAGATTGAAAGTGAGACGGGAAGATTATGATTATTGGTCGCCAGGGGCTGACGAATGTTACGCGGGCATTAATTCTCCATGAAAAAAGACCTTAAGCGAACATCGGCCGCTCAATAAATCGTGTACCCCGGCGCGGGATTCCGCACATCGGGCTTCGATGCCATCAGCAGCAGTGCGCCAATGCGCTTGAAAGCCTTCAGGTCGTCGAGCGAGTGGAATGATATCGTCTGGTAGTTTTCTGGGGTTGGCGTGTCGTCGGGAATCTGCGCATACTCAACATTCTCGAAGGCATGGCGCTTAAGCAAATCGACATACTCCGCCGCCGAGCGCACGTGGACCGGCACTTTCAACTTCGGCACCCACTGCAGCGAATACGGATTATCTTCGTAGAGATTAATCAGAATAAAAAGCCGCCCATGCGGCGCCATGACGCGAAAAAGTTCGGCCAGTGCGCGCTCCTGATCGGGATAGTAATAAAACGACTCCACCGATAAAACCTTGTCAAAGAAGTTTTCTTCCCAGG
>JASHOU010000138.1 GCA_030038475.1 Terriglobales bacterium
GTCACCGGCGGATGATATTTCGGCCCAACCACGCATCCCGTCAGCATCAGCAATACAAGGATGGCAAATGCGCTTGCGCCGAACGCCGCCGTGCTACTGGTCTTTCTTCGCGGAAACACTGTCATACTCGCCTTCCCAAATAGATGCGTCATCTTCACTCCGCGCCCACTAATCCGCGCCTCCCGCTTCTGGAACAATCTCCGGCATCGTGTCGTGCTCTTTTCCCGACAACCAAATCCGCGCGCGATCGAACAACACATACACCACCGGCGTGGTATAGAGCGTAAGCATCTGGCTCACAATCAATCCACCCACAATCGTAATTCCCAAAGGCCTTCGCAGCTCCGAACCAGTGCCCGTGCCAAACGCCAGCGGCAACGCCCCAAACAACGCCGCCATCGTCGTCATCAGAATCGGGCGGAAGCGCAACATGCAGGCTTCAAAGATCGCGTCTTTCGTATTCTTCCCTTCCTGCCGCTCCGCGACCAGGGCAAAGTCGATCATCATGATCGCGTTTTTCTTGACGATTCCGATCAGCAAAACAATCCCGATAATAGAAATCACATTGAGGTCATTGTGGGAAATCATCAGCGCCAGCATCGCGCCAACGCTGGCCGAGGGTATGGTCGAAATGATCGTCACCGGATGAACAAGACTTTCGTAGAGCACTCCGAGCACAATGTAAACCGCCAGCACAGCTACGGTCACCAGTATCCACTGCGTGCTCAGCGATTGCTGGTACGCCAGCAGCGTGCCGGCAAAAAAACCGCGAATGGTCGAGGGCGTGCCGAGCCTTGTCTGCATCTGTGCGATGCGTGTCGTGGCGTCGCTCAAAGAGACTCCCGGCGCCAGATTGAACGAGACCGTCACCGAAGGAAACAATCCGGTGTGGTTAACCGCCAGCGGCGTGGTGGTGGATTCCGTGTGGGCCACGGCATTCAGCGGCACGTTGCCATTGCTGGGTCCGTGCACATAGATATACTTCAGCCCTTCGGGCGATTGCCAGTACTGCGGCGCAACCTCCAGCACCACGTAATACTGATTCAACTGCGTGTAGATGATCGACACTTCGGATTGGCCGAAGGCGTCATACAGCGAAGAATCGAGCGCATCTGCTGTCATCCCCAGGCGGGCAGCCGTGCTTCGGTCGTAAGTCACCAGCTCTGAAAGTCCGCCATTCTGCTGGTCGCTGTTGACGTCCTGCAAACCGGGCAGTTTCTTCATCTCCGTCAAGAGCATCGGCCCCCATGTCTGCAGGTCCTGCACGTTGTCGCACTGGATGGTGTATTGGTAAAGCGCATTGCTGCCTCTGCCGCCGATGCGTAGGTCCTGCGCCGCCTGCAAGAATGCGGAAGCCACCGGCAAGCGGTTCATCTTCGGTCGCAGCCGGTTGATGATATCCGGCGCGCCGATCTTACGCTCATCGAGCGGTTTGAGACTGATATAAATAAATCCCGTGTTGGTGGCGCCGCCGCCGCCCGTGAAGGCGATCACATTGGCCACCGCCGGATCATTCTTGATCACGCCCACCAGTTGTTTGATGGAATTGTCCATAAAGGGAAATGACGCATCCTGCGGTCCCTGCAGTCCGCCGACGATTGCGCCCGTGTCCTGCTGCGGAAAGAACCCTTTCGGGATTTTGAAGATCACAACGAAGTTCAACACGATAACTAGCACCAACACAATTAGCATGAACACCCAGTTGTCGAGCACCCAGAGCAAGCTGTGGCGATAAGTTTCGAGCATCCACGAAAACACTTTCTCGCTGGCTCGATACAAACGCCCGTGCCTTTCCGCGCTATGCTCTTTGAGCAAATAGGCGCACATGGTGGGCGTAGTGGTCAACGAAACCACCATCGACACCAGAATGGCGGTCGACAGCGTCACCGCGAACTCGCGGAACAATCGGCCAACAATCCCTCCCATCATCAAAATCGGAATGAAAACCGCAATCAGCGACATGCTGATGGAAAACACCGTGAACCCGATTTCCTGCGCGCCCTTCAACGCCGCCGCGTAGGGTTTCATTCCGGCTTCCAGATGGCGCGAGATGTTCTCCATCACCACGATGGCGTCATCGACCACGAACCCCGTCGAAATCGTCAGCGCCATCAGTGAAAGATTGTCCAGGCTGTAGCCGCACAGATACATCACCGCGAAAGTCCCGATCAGCGAAACCGGAACGGCCACGCTCGGAATCATGGTGGCGCGCGGATTGCGCAAAAAGATGAACACCACCAGAATCACCAGCACCACGGAAATCATCAGCGAGCGTTCCACGTCTTTCACCGACGCGCGAATGGTGGTGGTCCGGTCGAGAACGATGGTGGTGTCGATGCCTTGCGGAATCGAAGCCTTTAGAAATGGCAACTCATTGCGGATATTCTCGACCGTCTGGATGATGTTCGCGCCCGGCTGGCGAAAGATGATCATCATGACCGCGGGGATACCGTTCAGAAAGCCACCGGCGCGGATGTTTTGCACCGCGTCGAAAACATTGGCCACATCCGAAAGCCGGACCGCCCCTCCGTTGCTGTAGCCAATGATGATTGGCTTGTAGTCGTCGGCGGTTGAAATCTGATCGTTCGCGGTGATGTCGGCTGTATTTACGCCATCGATCAGCATCTGCCCTTTGGCCAAATCGGCGTTCTGCGTGCTCAGCACCGCTTGCACGTCGCTCAGCGTCAACCCATAATTGTTGAGCTGCGTGGGGTTAACATCCACGCGCACCGACGGCAGCGAACTGCCGCCCACCGTCACCTGCCCCACTCCTGAGATCTGGGAAAGCTTCTGCGACATCACCGTCGAAGCTTCGTCATACAGCTTGCCCGTGTCGAATTTGTTTGAGGTCAGGGCAATGATCATGATCGGAGCGTCGGCCGGATTCACCTTCCGATAAGTGGGATTACCGGGTAGATTCGACGGCAAATAAGTACGGGCTGCGCTGATCGCCGCCTGCACATCGCGCGCCGCTCCGTCGATATTGCGGCTCAGGTCGAACTGGATCGTAATCGATGTAGTCCCGAGCGAACTGGCGGAAGTCATTTCCGTGACTCCCGCGATATGGCCGAATTGCCGCTCCAGCGGTGTGGCCACAGAAGACGCCATGATCTGCGCGCTGGCCCCCGGCAGCGAAGCGCCCACGGCAATCGTGGGGAAGTCGACCTGCGGCAGCGGCGAAACCGGCAGCACCGTAAAGGCGATGGCTCCCGCGATGGCGATCGCAATCGTCAGCAACGTCGTCGCAACCGGCCGTCGGATAAAAAGGCCCGAGGGGTTCATGCCGGCTCCGCAGGTGGCTCCGTGGTTGGTGGATTATTGGTTGACGAATTTTCCTCGGCGTGCGAGTTCGACTTGGAGCCCGAGAATTTGTTCCCGAGGTTGTCGAAGAAGATGTAGATCACCGGCGTGGTATAGAGCGTGAGCGCCTGGCTCAACAAAAGTCCGCCCACCATGGCAATTCCCAAAGGCCGTCGCAGTTCTGAGCCGATGCCTCGTCCGAAAGCCAACGGAATGCCGCCCAGCAACGCCGCCATGGTGGTCATCATGATTGGACGGAAACGAAGCAGACTGGCTTCGTAAATCGCGTCCGTCGCATTCATGTTGCGCTCGCGCTCGCCTTCCAGCGCAAAATCGACCATCATGATTCCGTTCTTCTTCACAATGCCGATCAGCAGGATGATGCCAATAATCGCCACCACGCTGAGGTCCTGCCGGAAAATCATGAGCGCCAGCAGCGCGCCTACTCCGGCCGAAGGCAAAGTGGAAAGAATCGTTACCGGATGGATGAAGCTTTCATAGAGCACGCCCAGCACAATGTAAACCGTCACCAGCGCCGCCAGAATCAGCAGCGCTTCATTCGAAAGCGAGTTCTTGAATGACGCTGCTGTGCCCTGAAACGCCGCAGCCAGACTGGGCGGCATGTGCATGTCGCTTTGCACCTTGTCGATGGCGGTGATGGCGCTGCCGAGCGATGCATTGGGCGCCAGGTTGAACGACACAGTCACCGCCGGGAACTGCCCCTGATGATTGATCGAAAGCGACTCGGTCGACCGCTGGAAATGTGTAAACGCACTGAGCGGCACGGCATTGCTGATTTCCGAACTGCTGCTGGCATTCGAAGTGCTCGTCGATCCCGTCGCGCTGCTGTTCGGCGACAATGCGTTCGCCGGAGCGCTGAGCACACCGGACGTAGGTGTGTAAAGCACTGAAGTGGTGGTCGCGTTCGACCCGGCCGAGGCCGATCCGGAAGCTGCAAAAGAAGTCGAAGCGGCCGGTCCGGACGTGCCCGACGACGCGTTCGCTTGAATGAAAATATGTTGCAAATTGGAGGGATCCCTTTGGAATTCCGGCTGCGTCTCCAGGATCACGTGATACTGGTTGAGCTGCGTGTACATCGTGTTGATCTGCCGTTGTCCGAATGCGTCATACAGCGTGTTATCGATCGTGGAGGGAGCGATGCCCAGCCGCGATGCAGTCGGCCGATCGATAATCAGCGAGACCGCCAACCCTCCCGTCTGCTGGTCGGTGGCTACGTCTTCAAGATCCTTCAGATCTTTCAACTTCGCAACAAACCGGTTCGTCCAGTCATTGAGTTCGTTGGCATCTGGATCCTCGAGCGTGTACTGATATTGCGTGCGGCTTACGCGGTCATCGACCGTGATGTCCTGCACCGGCTGCATGTAAAGAGCAATCCCTTGCACCTGTTGCAGACTGGATTGCAGCCGCCGAATGATATCCGAGGCGCTGATATGGTGCCGATCCGCCAGCGGTTTCAGGTTGATCGACATCCGCCCGCTGTTCAGCGTGGTGTTGGTGCCGTCGGCTCCGATAAACGAAGACAAGCTCTCGACCGCCGGGTCTTTTAGAATGACGCTCGCCAGCTCCTGCTGCTTCTGCGCCATCGCGCCAAAGGAAATCGTTTGCGGAGCCTGCGAAATACCCTGGATCACCCCCGTATCCTGCACCGGGAAAAATCCCTTGGGAATCACGATGTAGAGAAACACGGTGAGCACCAGCGTTCCCAGGGCCACCAGCAAGGTAATCGTCTGATAGCGCAACACCACCTTCAAAGTGCGCCCATAAAAGGCGATCATGCGCTCAAAAACGGTCTCGGACCATTTGTAGATCTTGCCCTGTCGTTCTTTCGGCTCGTGCCGTAAAATGCGCGCCGACATCATCGGCGTCAGCGTCAGCGAGACCACGGCAGAAATAACAATCGTGACCGCGAGCGTTACGGCAAACTCGCGAAACAAACGGCCAACCACATCCCCCATGAACAGCAGTGGAATCAGCACGGCAATCAGCGAGACCGTCAGCGATACAATCGTGAAGCCGATCTGCTCCGCGCCTTCCAGCGCCGCCTCCATCGGCTTTTTTCCCTCCTCGATGAAGCGAGAAATGTTTTCGATCATGACGATCGCGTCGTCCACCACAAAACCGGTGGAGATGGTGAGCGCCATCAGCGAGAGATTGTCGAGGCTGTAGCCGAGCGCGTACATGGCCGCGCAGGTTCCGACCAGTGATAGCGGGACCGCCGCGAAGGGAATGGTCGTGGCGTAGAGGCTGCGCAGAAACAAGAAGATCACGATCACCACGAGGAAAATGGTCAAACCCAATTCGAACTCAACATCATCCACCGACGCCTGGATCGCCGTAGTCAAATCGGTGAGTGTCGTCACCTTTACCGAGGCGGGAAGGTTGGTTTCCAGCTGTGGCAACAGCTTCTTGATGCTCCTGACCACGCTGATGGTATTGGCGCCCGGCTGGCGCTGCACATTGAGAATCACGGCCGGCGATAGATTCATCCACGCAGCCTGAGTGTTGTTCTCGATGCCGTCGATGACCTCCGCCACGTCCGTGAGCATCACAGGCGCGCCATTCCGGTAGGCAACCACCACATTTCGGTAATCGGCGCTGCTGATGAGCTGGTCGTTCGAGTCGATCTGGTAGTCCTGCCGCGGGCCATCGAAGTTGCCCTTGGCCGTGTTCACGCTCGCCTGCGTCAGCGCGGTGCGCAGATCCTCCAGATTGATGCCATAAGAAGAAAGCTGCGCCGGGTTGGCCCGAATCCGCACCGCCGGTTTTTGCCCGCCGCTAATGCTCACTAGCCCCACGCCAGCCAGTTGCGAAACCTTCGGTGCCAGCCGCGTATCGACCAGGTCCTCCACCTGCGAAAGCGGAACTGAATCGGATGTGATGGCCAGCGTGAGAACCGGTGCATCCGCCGGATTCGTCTTGCTATAAACAGGTGGCGCCGGCAAGTTCGAGGGCAAGTAGCTCTGGGCCGCGTTAATCGCTGACTGCACTTCCTCTTCGGCCACGTCGATGTTGAGAGTCAACGCGAACTGCAGCACGATCACCGACGTCGCTCCCGCGCTGGTCGAAGTCATCTGGCTCAGCCCTTGCAGCTGGCCAAATTGCCGCTCCAGCGGCGCGGTGACGGTCGTAGCCATCACGGTTGGGTTGGCGCCGGGATAGAACGTCACAACCTGGATGGTCGGGTAATCAACCTCCGGCAGGGCTGAGACCGGCAGTTGCGTGTACGCCACAATGCCCGCCAGCAGAATCGCCACCATCAGCAGCGAGGTCGCCACCGGCCGCAATATAAAAGGTCGCGACGGACTCACTGTACCGGACCCTCGGTTGCGCTCGTCGGGATAGGTTTCTGGGAAACGACGATCTTCGAGCCGTTCTGCAATTTCTCAAAGCTGCTGTCGGCCACTACGTCTCCGGGATTGATGCCCTCGACCGCGGTCTGCCCGCTGTCCGAAACCCCTGGCTTGATGTTTTGGATTTTGGCTGTGCCATTCTGGATTAGATACACAAATGCCGTTTGGCCGTTGTGCTGAATCGCCGAACTCGGAATCAGCGTGACCCCTTCCAGCGTTTTCACCAACAGCTTGGTATTAACGAACAGGTTCGGGAACAGAGCGCCATCCTTGTTATCGAATATGGCCCGCATCTTCACCGTGCCCGTC
>JASHOU010000139.1 GCA_030038475.1 Terriglobales bacterium
CATTTTGGACCGATGATGTGTTCGCGACGGCCAAAACGCTGAAGTCGAAGGGAGTGGAGTTTGCTGCCGAACCGAAAAAGGAGGCGTGGGGAACGTCCTCAATTTTCAAGGATGCGGACGGAAACCAGTTTGTGTTGGGGAGCAAGTGAGAAGGCGCGACAGAAAGTCCGCGCGGCGCGCTCGGAGCGATGGCGGCAGTAACGATCAGGAGCGGCGCCGATAGAAAATGTTGAATTCGAATCCGGGATTCGGGGGGAAGATTTCCGCGATTTTGCGCAGGCGTTCGGCCATGGGAGCGGGCGCCAGTAGCGGATAATCGCGCTCGCGCAGATCGTAGTAATCGATGTCGAGGAAGAGCGAGAGCAGGTAAATGGAAATTGCATCGGCGAAGCTGGCGGCGAAATAGTCGTTCTTGTACTTCTCCACGTCAGGACCGTTGCCGGTCGCGAATTTGCGCGACTCCCAGGCGTCGAGCGAGGTTTCGCCTCGTACGCCGGATTCGACTTGTTGCCAGGCCAGGTCGGCGAAATTCTGCGAGACTCCGGCGCGCTCGACTAGGGCGTGCCCCACGTTGATGTAGAACTCGAAAGCAACCGAAAACTTATCCTCCATCAAACGGGTCGAGATGAAGACGCACTGCGCGTCGCCTAAATTCAGGTTGCGATGGCAGACAGCATTGTCGCTGAGGGCAACATCGTAGCGGTCGGCGATGACGGTCTGATCTCCCTCGGTCACGGTGAGCGGGACAAAATAATAAGCTTTGCGGCTGAGCGCGGAAGCCACGGACACGGGAACGGCGGCAATCATGCGGTCGAGATCGTTGTCAGCAATATTAATCTCGCCCGAGCGGGCGTAGCAGATGCCGTTCGCGGCCTGGGAAACCGGACTGTTTTGCACGATCTCCGCGGGGCTGCGGGTGATCGCGGAGGCGGTTTGCGACATGGCTTATTGTAACGTATTAACGCGAGCGGGCAATTCAACGCTGGCGGCAATTGACAGCGCTCGGCGGGTCGCGAGCTTCGCGGCTGTTGGTGTAGGTTAAGTGCATGGCTGAAAAGGATGCACGCGGTCCGCGATGGATTGGGATTCCGGCGCGCGTATTCGCGATAACATTTCTGTTGACGGTGCTGACATTTGCGATCGCCTTGCTGCTGAGCATTCTGGGGACGGTGGTGTACTCGCAGGTGAAGCATGTCGCTCCCAACCTTACGTTTGCCTACCGGCATATTGCGTTTCCTTGCGCAATCACCGCGGGGGTAATCGTGCTGGTGCTGTCGCTGGGGATGGAAATTCGCCACTACCGGCAAAGGAAAGCGCTGGAGGGAATCGCGCGAGTCAGTTGACCCTGGGCGAAACAAGCATGGATGCCGGGAAATGCCTATGTCTGAGCAGAAAACGACGGATTCAAAAGACAGCGCGCCGCGCATCGCCATTCCCGTGCCGCATTCGGGGGATCGCGAAGAAGATCGTGCGTATGCGGAACGCGTCCTGCCGCAGTATGAAGAAGCGGTGCGCATGGCGGGCGGCGAACCGGTGCGCATCGAACTGAGTCAGACTCCGGCGCAGGTGACGAAACAGGTTGAAGGCTGCGACGCAGTTTTGCTTCCCGGCAGCCGGGCGGATGTGGATCCCCAGAAGTATGGAGCGGCGCGGCACGAAAAGACTGCGCCTGCCGATGCCAAGCGGGACGCGGTGGACGAGCTGTTGCTGCGCGACGCTTACAAAATGCGCAAGCCTGTACTGGGTATTTGTTATGGACTGCAGTCGTTGAACGTGTATCGCTCCGGGTCGTTGGTGCAGCACATCGAATCGGCGATCAATCATAGTCCGGGAAAGACGGTGGCGATGGCGCACACGGTAAGAATCGAGCCGGAATCGCGGCTGGCGCAGATTGTGAGTGCCTCGGCGACTAACGGAACGACAGTGGCGGTGAATTCCTCGCATCATCAGTCGGCGGAGCGAGCAGGCGACGGGTTGCGTGTGGTAGCGCGCTCTTCCGAAGACGGAATCGTCGAAGCGCTCGAGGGAAGCGCTCCCGAACATTTTGTGCTGGCGGTGCAGTGGCATCCAGAGCGGAGCGTGAACGGTGGGCCGGAAGTGTCGGAGTCGGCGAAAGCAATTTTCCGAGCGTTTGTTGAGGCGGCGAGGGCGAAGCATGCAGAACTGGCAACTGAGTCGGAGCCTGCCAGTAGCACGTAGGTTTCATTTAAGTTTAGCAGTGAGTATCTCCATGATTTCCGAAACACGATTGTTTGCTTTGGGCGTCGCCTGGTTGGGCGGGTGGGGACTTCTCTTCTTCATCGACCCTAAATTAATCTGCCGACTAGGCAGAGTCAGAAACCCGACGTTGCAGCGACTAAGAATCGTCAAGACCATTGGAGCTGTCGAACTGGCGCTTGCGTTCGCGAGTTGTGCGCTGGTTGCCGTGTTCGGACTGCCGTCAAGGTGAGAAAATTCAAAGAGGCGCTACCACCGGTGCGTTCGATAACTAGCGCCGTTTCAACAAGGCCACGACATGCGCGACTACGGCATTCTCGGTTCCCGTGCCCTCGGGGGTTTTTGCCTTAATCCCCACGCAGTCTGCGGGAATTCCGCACAACTGAGCAACGTGATTGCGAATCGCTTCCGCGTGAGGACCGATTTTTGGCGCGGCGAGAATCAGCGTGGAATCGAGATTCACGAGTTCGTAGCCGGCGGTCTTGACGCGCCGCAAAGCTTCCCGCAGGAACACGGCGGAATCCGCGTTCTTCCACTGCGGGTCGGAAGGCGGAAACAGCGATCCGATGTCGGGACCGGCGATTGCGCCGAGCAGCGCGTCGGTGATGGCGTGCAACAGAACGTCGCCGTCGGAATGTCCGCCTAGGCCTTGATCGTGCGGCAGAGCGATGCCGCCGATCTTCAGCGGAATGCCGGGCTTGAATTCGTGAGAGTCGTAGCCGTAGCCGATGCGCATCTCAGGTTGCATAAGTGGCGATCAGTGATTAGTGGCTGGTGATTAGTGATCAGTGACTAGCTGCCAGGCGCTAGCTGATTACCCACCGAACAGCACACAGGTGCAGCCAATCACAAATCACTAACCACTACCACTCTTTTTCAAATAAAACTCTGCCAGCTCCATATCGGCTGGCGTGGTAATTTTTATATTTTGCACTGAACCCATCACCACCATCACCGGCAAACCGGCACGCCCGATCAGAGAAGCCTCGTCGGTACCAAGGAAGCCGACTGCGATAGCGTCGTCGAAGGCTTTCTTCAGAATGCTGTAACGAAAACCCTGCGGAGTTTGCGCCATTACGATGCTGGCGCGCGGAATCGTGGTTTTTATGAGCGCGCCATCCGAGGTGCGTTCGACCTGTTTTACCGTATCTACTGCGGGCCAACCCGCGATGGCGGCTCCATGCTTGTGCGCAGCCTCAATTACGCTGGCAATGATGGCTTGGGTCACGAAGGGGCGAACCGCGTCGTGCACCAGGATGATGTCCTCGGAATCGGCCGCGGTCGAAGCCAGAGCAGCGGCTACAGAATCCTGGCGATGCTCGCCGCCTTCGACCAGCAGTACGGGCTTGCTGAGGATTTCCGGGAATTGCTTTTCGATCTGACTGCGAAAGCCGGTGATTTCGTCGCCGCGCAATGCGACGATGATTTCCGAAACAGCAGGTGCGGCGGCAAATTTGCGCAGGGTGTGAATAAGAATCGGCACGCCGCCCAACTCCTGGAACTGCTTGCTGGGAGCTTCTTTTCTGGACTTCGCGGTCGAGGGGCTGGCCATACGCGTGCCGAGCCCTGCCGCAGGAATTATGACGATTACCTTCATCGGGGGTGACTATAGTACAGCATTTCGGGTATAGCTGTGAGATGCCGCCGGATTCGCTGGCGATACTCGAACGCGACCTTCTTCTGCTGAGCAGCCGAAGGGGGCTTCGCTGAGTAAGGCCCAAACGACTCGAATGCTAGTCGGCGGCGGGACGTTCAACGACGGCCGGCGCTGTCTTTTTCGCCGGATCAGACGGCGGTCCCGTAATGCCCGATGGAACCGGTGCAGTCAGCGGGGCCGTCGACGTGACTTTGATATCGTGGCGGCTGATGCCGCGCTCATCCCACTTGCCAAAGATCATCTTGCCGGCGGTGGTCTGCAAGACCGAGGTCACGGAGATGTCGATGGTCTTGCCAATCATTTTGCGGGCGTTGTCGACCACGACCATGGTGCCATCGTCAAGATAGGCGACCCCTTGGTTGTATTCTTTGCCTTCCTTGAGGACAAAGACGCGCATCACTTCACCGGGCAGAACAATGGGCTTGAGCGAGTTGGCCAGTTCGTTGATGTTAAGCACAGCCACGCCCTGCAACTGCGCAACTTTGTTGAGATTGAAGTCGTTGGTGAGAATCTTGCCTTCGTAGAGCTTGGCCAGTTCGATGAGCTTCATATCGACTTCGCGGATGCTGGGGAAGTCGTCTTCGACGATCTGAATCTGAACCGAAGCGGTTTTTTGCAGACGCTGCAGAATATCGAGGCCGCGGCGTCCGCGATTGCGCTTGAGCGAATCGGCGGAATCGGCCACGAGTTGTAATTCGCGAAGCACGAACTGGGGAATGACAATGAGGCCGTCGAGGAAGCCGGTCTCGGCGATATCGGCGATGCGGCCGTCGATGATGACGCTGGTGTCGAGGATCTTATAACTTTTTTTGCCCGATTTTTCGCCGCCGAAGATTCCGCCGAGTGCCGCCAGGTTGAGCAGATCGCCCTTATTAGCGCCGACAGCCAATCCCACATACGCCATGATGAGCATGACCATGATCTGCAGGAAACTCTGGACGCGGCTGCCCGGTAGACTGTTACGAATGACGAGCGCGAAAAGGTAAGCGCCAAAGATACCCAGCACGCTGCCGATGGCCGCTCCAATCAGGCGCTTGAGGCTCATCGCGCGCAGGCGCCACTCGAACACAATGATGGCGGTGCCTATCACGAGGCCGACGGCGAGAGTAGGAATTTGAGCCAGGCCGAACGGATTAATGAGAGAGCAGATAACACCAACGATAATGACAAATAGAAAGCGTATAAGTAGGACGTCCACGAGTAAGACCTCTCTCGGGGAAGGCATCAAGTGACGATTCCCGCCCCTGCTGGGTGCGCAGGTCGAATGATATTAAGAGCCCGGCGCCAGCGTTCAATTACGGAGCTGATAGGAAATTAAGAATTTTGCTCCGCGCCCGGTTAATACCGGGCTACAGCAAAAAGTGACGGGAGCAGTATATACCGGGTTGGGTAGGTGGACCAGTATCTTACATTCCATCGTAGTTTGGCCCGCCGCCGCCCTCGGGTGGAACCCAGGTAATGATCTGGTAGGGGTCCTGAATATCGCAAGTCTTGCAGTGCACGCAGTTAGCGGCATTCAGGCTGATGCGTTTACCGTGCGGCGCGGCGGCATCGTCAACCATTTCGTAGACATTGGCGGGGCAGAAGTTCTGACAGGGGCTGGCAAACTCCTGGATGCAACGCTCATTGCAGATATTGGTATCCTGAATCAACAAATGCGCGGGTTGATCCTCTTCGTGCTTGGTGCCGGAGTGATACAGGTCGGTGAGTTTATCGAAGGTCAGCTTGCCATCGCTTTTTGCCGGTCCGAGCAGTTGGGCTTCAGAGCCTCCGTTGGCGGGCAGATTGGCGATAGCCTGGAGGTTCTCGTATCCGGGATGCGAGGGCACGCGATTGCGCAGGCCGCCGGGAAAAATTTCTTGCAGCACGGTGTTGAACATTCCGGCGACCATGCCGTGTTGAAATCCCTGGTGGAAGTTGCGCACCGGCCACAGCTCATCTTGAATCCAGCTGGTTTCGACGCGGCGCTGCAACTTGCCCAGAGTCGCCGCCGAGGAATCGTTGTTCAGCAGAGCTTCAAAAGCCGTTTCCGCGGCTAACATGCCACTTTTTATGGCGAGATGGATTCCCTTGAGGCGCGCCGAGTTCAAAAAGCCGGCGGAGTCGCCGACGATCATCCATCCCTCTCCGCCGAGCGGCGGCAGCGACCACCATCCGCCATAGGGAAGCGACTTAGCGCCGTAACGGATCATTTTGCCGCCCGCGAGCAAATCGGAAATAAATGGATGCTGTTTGAATGATTGCAAAACGTGCTGCGGATCGAGGCGCGGGTCGCGGTAATCGAGGCCGGTTACGAAGCCGAGCGAGACGATGGTATCTTTCGAGCTTTGAGCTTCCGATTCCGGATCGTGCGAGCCGTAAATCCATGCGCCGCCGTATTCTTGCGTGGTCAGCGGATAACCCATGGTGTAGATGACTTGCCCGGCCGCGATGCGTCCGGATGGGACTTCCCACAGTTCTTTTACCCCCACGCCATAAGTCTGCGGGTTGCGGTCCCGCATCAAGTCGAACTTCTGGATGAGTTGTTTGGTGAGCGATCCGCGGGTGCCTTCGGCGAGGACGACGATCTTCGCTTTCACGTCGTATCCCGGCTCGAAATTCGATTTTGGCTGGTTCTGTTTATCGACCCCTTTGTCGTCGGTGCGCACGCCCCTGACTCGATTGCCTTCATACAGCAGCTCGGAGCCTGCGAATCCCGTGAAAATCGTGATTCCAGCTTCTTCGACCTTGCTCGCCAGCCACTTGACGAATCGATTGATCGAGATGACATAGTTGCCGTGATCTTGCAGAGGCGGAGGCGTGACTGGAAGCCGGTAATGGCCGGTGCGGGTAAGGAAATAAACAGCCTCTTCGTGAACCACGGCATCGAGCGGCGCTTCGTTTTCGAATCCCGGCAGCAGTTCTTTCATGGAACGTGGATCGAGGAGCGCGCCGGAAAGGCAGTGCTGTCCGGCCTCGCGCGCTTTCTCGAGTACGTAAATATTCTCTTTACTCAGCGTTGACTCGGGATGGCGCCCATTGTGGCTATCGATCAGCTGCGAAAGGCGCAGCGCGCACGCCATGCCCGCAGGTCCGCCGCCGACAATGACGACATCGGCGGGCATTTCGGGATGCTGAACGTCGGGGAGGGGTTTGCGGAAGATCAGCATTCGGGCTGTTCGCTATTGCTTCTCAGCTTCTAATTCCTGTCTCGATGACAATTGCAGAGACCATGCCATCGCACAAACTCGCACGCGAAACTCCTCCATGTTACGGGAATATAATACGGGAATCGGCACAGCGATGCATCGGCACTCGGTCTTCTCTTCTTCACCATTTCTTAAAAATCACGGCGACGGCGGCGACGATCATCACGAAGCCCACGAGGTAATTCCACTTTAGCGGTTCACCAAGATATAGAACAGAGAAGGCCGAAAACACAGTCAAAGTGATCACCTCCTGAATCGTTTTCAACTGTGCCGCGGTGAACTCGTAGGAACCGATGCGGTTGGCGGGCACTTGGAAGCAGTATTCCGCAAAGGCGATGAGCCAACTGATGACGATGACCTTGAACAGCGCCGTGTTTCGATACTTCAAATGGCCGTACCAGGCGATGGTCATGAAGATGTTGGAGCAGCAGAGCAGAAGAATCGTTTTCATGCCGATATGTTGCCTGATCGAATGAGCCGTTTGCACTCGGAAAGTCGTGTGCGTGAGAATCGAGGCTGATTACACAAGCTCGAAGCCAGGAAGTCGGAGCGCCTTTTGGTCAAATGTCAGCGTGTGAGTACATCCTGCGCGCCCTCCGAGCTCTGCGATTAGCGCGTCCGCGAACGATCCACTCCCCTGTTTTAGCGCAACCATGGCAGTGAAGACTTCCTGCTCGTTTTCGACCTCCAGAACCTCAACCTGAAGCAGGCGCTCGACAGCGGTTGCGATTTCCTGAGCTGTCAGACCATAAGCGCGATCAAGTACCCATACGGTTTCGACCATTGCCACGATGCTGACAAAGCCCGGATTCTTTAGTGTCAAACGACGTTCGAGAATCTCCGTGGCCCTAGCTGACTGCGCCGGATCGTCCTGGGTGAGATAGCGTATCAGGACATTGGTGTCGAGCCCGATCATCGGCGTCGTCGCCGCGAATTTCGACCCAAGGCACCCTCCGCAACCGCCGAGGTCATTTGCTCGGTGGTCACGGGCCGGGCTTTTCGGGATTTGACCATACCACGTATCGCTGAAGCAGATAGTTTCGGCAATAGGACAACGCTGCCATCGGGATGGACGAAGAACTTAACCCGGTCACCGGGCTGCAGCCCAAGATGTTCACGAATAGGTTTGGGGATGGTAGCTTGGCCCTTGACGGTGATCGCCGATTCCATCTTCTCTCCATTACATTTTAACAAATGTAATACCACTCAGGTCTGCACGTCAAGACGGAAATCGAATCTCTAACGGAAACTGAAGCGGTTTCATCCGACTGACTGAAAATGGATTGTGGGCGAAGTTGTCACTCCCGAGCTTTTTCCCGTGGAGAATCTCTTAGAATGCGAACGCGATTCCGGTCTCAGGTGGTAACACCATCGTGATTCCGAACGACATTCCGGTCTGAAGTGAACATCGATTGCAGCGGGAAGGTTTTGATGCGAGATCGGCTAGGCATCCTGTATTTCTGCGATCGATTCGCGAATGGCCTGCAGCACGCCAACCATTTGGATGGGCGTTGCGACGGTGATGCGAGCGCATCCAGCGCAGCCGTGGGCCGACGAGAAATTGCGGATCAGGATGCCGCGCCGCTGCATCGACTCGACAAATGCCTTCACCGTCTCACCCACGCGGACGAGGACGAAATTTGTCTGGCTTGGCCAACAATGCAGGCCGAGTTCGCGAAACAATTGCGCGAGTTGCGTGCGTCCCTGCTTCACCTGCGCGACGTGTTCGCTGACAAAGGCCTGGTCGGCCAGCGCCGCTTCAAGGCAAGCCAGTGCGGCGGAGTTGACATTGAAAGGCAGGCTGCACCGCCGCAGATAGCCGATTTGTTCGGCAGCACCGGTCAGCACCCCCAGGCGCAGACCCGCGAGCCCGTAAGCTTTCGAGAAGGTGCGCCCGACGAACAGGTTCGGATGGCGCGCCAGGTCGGGGAGTAACGTTTCGCCGTAAAAGTCGAAGTAGGCTTCGTCGATCACTACGGCCGCGTCGGGCGCCGCTTCTGCAATCTTGAGCAGATCGTCGTGCCGGGCGGCGAGGCCAGTAGGATTATTCGGATTCGCGATTGCGATCACTCGCATGCGCGGCGAGATCCGGGTCAGGAAATCGGCAACGGGAAGTGAAAGGTCCGCGCCCGAGTGCAAACGCACTACCTTCGCACCCAGCGCATTACCCAGGATCGAATACATAACGAAGGTGGGATCGGCAAACAGGAGCTCGTCGCCAGAACCGAGGTAGGTGGAAAACACCAGCGCCAGCGCTTCATCCATTCCGTTGGTGAGCAGCACCTGCTCAGGCACCAAACCCAGGAAATCTGCTACCAGCCGCTCACCAGTTTCACGCTTCGGATAGCGCGACACATCCTGTGGCGAAAGCGAGCGCAGCCGCGCCAGCACGCGCGGCGAGCATCCAGCCATACTCTCGTTGAGGTCCAGAGCGAGACCGGCGCGGTTCAGGATGGGTGAACGGTAGGGAGTCAGACTGGCAATGGATTCTCGCGGCTTCAGCATGAGATGCGCAACTGCAACATGGCAACCTGACGCGCCAGTTTACACGAACAGATTGCGGGGCGGCGGTAAAGAGCGGCGCAGCACAGGCAGGTACAGTTGCCATCCTCACACGGTCAACTTTGGTTTTCGTTGCGTGTTACAAATTTTACCGCCACAAAGATCATGGCGCAGATGGCGAAATCAACCAGCAGACCCCAATCTTCCTGGAAGAGCCGGTGCCGCGCCACGGTGGGTAAATGCGGCATCAAAAGATAATAAATCGCGTTGCCGGCGAGCACGGCCACGAGGGCGTCGAGAAAATTCTTCATCGTCTTGCTTTTCATCTTGTTCTTCTTTTCATCAACTGTGGCGGTGTGACCCATCCGATCTTCCACCCTGCTAACATCGCTTAAGATGCTGGAAACGTCCACTCCAGTGCAGTATGTGAAAGGAATCGGCCCGCGCCTGGCCGAGGTGCTTGCTTCGAAAGGCATTGCCACCGTCGACGATCTGCTGCACTACCTGCCCTTTCGCTACGAAGACCGGCTGAACCCTCGCTCGGTGGCCGAATTGCGCGCAGGAGAGATGGCCACCGTGATCGCCGAGGTGCGGAACTCGGGATTGTTTCTAACGCGGCGCATGCCAATTTTCCAACTGACCGTCGGCCAGGGGCGAACTCGACTTAAGTGTATCTGGTTCAACGCTGCATATCTTCAGGGCCGCTTCCAGGCCGGACAGATGGTCGCACTCTACGGCAAGGTGGAAGAGGATCGCGATGGCAGATTACAAATCGTGCAGCCGCAGTTCGAGATTCTCGGCGATATCTACGAAGAAGGCGGAGCCGACGAAGCGGAGAAGAAAGCTGCAGCTTCGCTCGAGATCGGACGAATCGTTCCCATCTACGAATCGGCTGGCCAAGGCAAACTTACGCCGCGCTGGTTTCGGAGAATTATTCGCTGGGCGCTGGAAAACCTGAACCTCGATCTGCCCGATCCCATTCCGGCAGCGGTGCGCGCGCACTTGAGCCTGGTGTCTCCGCGCGAAGCCTTGTGGAAGGTGCACTGGCCGGATCCGGGCGAAAGCTTTAGCGACCTGCAATCTTCGCGTACAGCTGCGCACCTGCGCATGATTTTCGATGAATTGTTCTTCATTGAACTGGGGCTGGAATTAAAGCGCCGCGAGCAGAAGGCGCAAACGGGGATTGGCTTTCAGCTAACCGCTCGGGTACGCGAGGCTATTAAGAAGATATTGCCGTTTCATCCGACGGCGGCGCAGAAGCGGGTGCTGAAAGAAATCGCCGCCGACATGCAAATGCCAAGCCCGATGCGACGGTTGCTGCAGGGCGACGTGGGATCGGGCAAGACGATTGTGGCGTTTCAAGCGGCGATCATCGCTATGGAAAACGGTTATCAGGTCGCGTTAATGGCGCCGACCGAGATTCTGGCACAGCAGCATTATTTCTCCGCGCGCCAGATTCTGGAGGGTGCGGGATATCGTATCGTGCTGCTCACCGGCTCGCTCGAATCGGACAGAAAACGCGACGTCCGGCGTCATATCGCGCAGGGCCACGCGCAGCTCGTCATCGGGACGCACGCGCTGATTCAGGATCGCGTCGAATTCGAAAATCTTGGTCTGGTGATCGTCGATGAGCAACACCGCTTCGGCGTGATGCAGCGGCTAAAGCTGATGAAGAAATCGGATGAGGGCTCGAAGACGATTGAACCCGACGTGCTGGTGATGACGGCAACGCCGATTCCGCGCACGCTGGCGCTAACGCTTTATGGCGACCTCGACGTGTCGGTGCTCGACGAACTTCCTCCGGGACGAACGCCGGTGGTTACGCGTTCGGTTGCCGATGAGCGCGCGCCCGAAGTGTGGAAGTTTGTCCGCAAGCAGATCGCGGCAGGCCATCAGGCGTATGTGGTTTATCCGGTGATCGAGGAGAACGAAGAGCGAGAACTGAAAGCGGCGGAGCAGATGCACCGGCAATTGCGGGAAAAGATTTTTCCGAATCTGCATGTGGGATTGCTGCATGGCCGGCTCGATGCCGGCGAGAAAGAACGCATCATGCGCGAATTTCAACGCGGCGAGATTGAAATTCTGGTCTCGACGACAGTGATTGAAGTTGGCGTCGACGTGCCGAACGCCACCATCATGGTGATTGAACACGCCGACCGTTTTGGCCTGGCGCAGCTGCATCAGCTGCGCGGCCGCATCGGGCGCGGCGCGGCAAAATCGTATTGCGTGCTGATGCGCGGAGGGAAAATCTCCGAAGAAGGCGAACGGCGTTTGGAGGCGATGGTGCGCTCGAACGATGGCTTTCAGATCGCGGAGCTCGATCTCGAGCTGCGCGGTCCGGGCGAATTCTTCGGCACAAAACAGGCGGGAATTCCGAGCTTCCGCGTGGCGAATATTATTCGCGATCGGCAGTTGCTGGAAGCAGCGAAACGCGAGGCCGCATGGGCGATTTCTGGACCGAATGCTGAAATATCGAGAGGGGAAATCGATCGGGCGCTGCGGGAGATGCGTTCGCGCTGGGCGATGAGCTATGGGCTGGTTGAGGTGGGGTAGCGCGAAGTGTGACCTAGCGCCTCTTCCGTGGAAATTCGCAAAACCGGCAGCGGCAGGCTTCCCCGAACCGCCGCCGCCGTTTTGTTTCGCGGAACTCTTTGTGCTACTAAATTCCGCTATCTGTTAATGCGGGAAACGCGAGCGAAAAGGGTCATCGGGCCGCCGCAAAAATAATCAGGCCAGCGAGAGGCGCAAGTCGCTCGTGTCTATAACCCTTGTGTCGTCGGGTATTTTGCCCCTCGGCCTTGGCGCCGCCGCCTCGCAACGGTTCTGCTATCATCGCCGCAGAGCCGGTAAAACCGGCGAATTTCACCTTTACGAGGAGTTTTTATCCATGGAAATGCCTGCTCTTTCTCTAGGCTCCCGCCGCAACGAGGATATCGCGCTTGACCTTATGAAATTCATCGCCATGACCACCAGCTATGGCAAGACCACCGGGGTTGGAGTCGGGTTCCAGGGCAGCGGCGCAGCGGTGAAACCCGAAGATTACGCCGCGCAGTTGCTGGAACTTTATGGCCGGTGTTTGGAGTCGGTCGGTGGGGGTGGGAAGTAAGCCGAATCTCTCAACTCTCCATTCTTGTCGGGCTTCCGCGTTTGCGCCAATTGTTGTGGCTTATATAGAATCATAAGTTTGCTGCTCGTTGTGTGATGCCGCAAGCAAGGTCCTCTCGGATGTCCATTGACGGCGGTTGCCGCGGTTTGTGATTGCCCTGGTTTGTAATTGGCAATGACCGGCGGCGAACGACCAACGACGACTTGGAATCATTATGAAAATTCATGAGTATCAGGCAAAGGCAATTCTGAAGAAGTATGGCGTGGCGGTACCGCGCGGCACGATGGCGACTACGCGTGAGGAAGCTCAGGCGGCGGCAAAGGAGATTTTGGAATCCGGCGCTTCGGGAGTGGTAGTGAAGGCACAGATTCACGCGGGCGGACGCGGCAAAGGTGGTGGAGTGAAGATCGCGAAATCGGTCGCTGAGGCGGGCGAAATTGCTGCCAAGATGTTGGGCATGACACTGGTGACGCACCAGACGGGGCCGGAAGGGCGTATCGTACACCGGCTGCTGATCGAAGAGACGCTTCCGATCGAAAAGGAACTCTATCTGGGGATTTTGGTCGATCGCGGCGAGGGCAAGCCGGTTTTTATGGCGTCGGCAGCGGGAGGGATGGAGATTGAACAGGTCGCGGCAGAGCGGCCAGAGGCGATTCTGAAGCAGTATGTCGACCCTGGGATGGGGCTCGAGCCATTTCAGGCGCGGAAGATTGCCTTTAGTTTGGGATTGAGTGCGGAACAGATTAATCCTGCGGTGAAGTTTTTGAGTGCGCTTTATCGAGCGTTTCTGGACACGGATGCGTCGCTGGTGGAGATCAATCCATTTATTACTTGCACCGATGGGCGGTTGTTTGCGCTGGACGCGAAGCTGACCTTTGACGACAACGCCCTGTTTCGTCATGCGGACATACGCGAACTGCGCGATATTTCGGAGGAAGACCCGCTGGAAGTGGAAGCGTCGAAGTATAACCTCAATTACATCAAGCTCGACGGCAATGTGGGATGCATGGTGAATGGCGCCGGCCTAGCCATGGCCACGATGGACATTATTAAGTATGCAGGAGGAATGCCGGCCAATTTCCTCGATGTGGGCGGCGGCGCGAATGCCGAGCAGGTGGCGCATGCGTTCGAAATCTTGCTGAGCGACAAAAATGTGCGTGCGGTGCTGATCAATATTTTTGGCGGCATTCTGCGTGTGGATACGCTGGCTGCGGGAGTGGTCGAGGCGGCGAAGAAGACGCATCTGCAATTGCCGGTTGTGCTGCGGCTGGAAGGCACGAACGTTGTGGAAGGCAAGAAAATTCTGATGGAGTCGGGATTGAATTTTGTGGTCGCTGAGACGATGAGGGATGCAGCGGACAAAGTTGTGGCTGCGGCGAAAGGCGTAGCCTAGCTTGGCGACGACTAAGGACTAACGACCAACGACATTTTCTGCGAGAAAGCGCTTATGGCAATTCTGGTCGATAAGAGAACTCGATTGATTGTGCAAGGCCTAACCGGCCGCGAAGGCACCTTTCACGCGAAGGCCTGCGCGGCCTATGGAACGCAGGTAGTAGGCGGCGTGACTCCGGGAAAAGGAGGCACGACGCACGAAGGCTGGCCGATTTTTAACAGCGTGCAGGAAGCCGCGGACAAAACGGGCGCGAACGCGACAGTGATTTTTGTGCCACCGCCATATGCCGCCGACGCAATTATGGAAGCGGCCGATGCGGAAATCGAATTGATTGTCTGCATCACCGAGGGCATTCCAACGCTCGATATGGTGCGGGCGTGGGAATTTTTGCAGGACCGTCGCTCGCGGCTGATCGGGCCGAATTGTCCGGGGATTATTTCTCCCGGCAAATGCAAGATTGGCATTATGCCGGGGGCGATTCACAAAGAGGGGCATGTTGGGATCGTATCGCGATCGGGAACACTGACTTATGAAGCGGTGCATCAACTGACCGAGCGCGGAATCGGACAATCGACGGCGATTGGGATTGGCGGCGATCCCATCATTGGCACGAATTTTGTCGACGCGCTCGATCTCTTTAACCGCGATCCGCAGACTGAGGCGGTGATTATGATCGGCGAGATTGGCGGCAACGCGGAGGAGACGGCGGCGGAATTTATCCGCACCCACATGAAGAAGCCCGTGGTGGGATTCATTGCCGGACAGACGGCGCCTCCGGGACGGCGAATGGGCCACGCCGGCGCGATCATCTCCGGCGGCAAAGGGACAGCGAGCGAAAAAATCGCGGCGATGGAAAAAGCCGGGCTCAAGGTTGCGAAGTCGCCGGCGGATATCGGAGAAACGCTAGCGGCAGCGCTGGGAGTTAAGGTGTAGCACCTCTTCCTGAAACCCGACACCTAAGACCTGAGACCTGACCTTATGAAAACTCTGCAACGAACGCTGACCATTATCAAGCCCGACGCGGTCAAGAAGCACGCGGTCGGAGACATCATCGAGCAGTTCGAGAAGAATGGTTTTCACATTCTCGCCATGAAGATGCTGCAAATCTCGCAGCATCAGGCGGAACAGTTTTACGCCGTCCATGCCAGCCGTCCGTTCTATCACTCGCTTACCACCTTCATGTCGAGCGGACCGATCGTTGCCATCGCGCTGGAAAAAGAAAATGCGATTGCCGATTTGCGCAAGCTGATGGGCGCGACGAATCCGGCCAGCGCCGAAGAGGGCACCATCCGCAAGAAATGGGCGAGCAACATTGAGCACAATGCGATCCACGGCTCGGATGCGGATGAAACGGCGCGCTTCGAGTTGAGCTTTTTCTTTGCGGGGTATGAGTTAGCGCAGTGAAAACAGTTCTCGGTTCCTAGTTCTGGTGAAATTAATCTGAGCGCAGATTTTTTCTGAGAACTGAGAACCGGGAACTGAGAACTCGCGCTTACCCCAGCGGCTCGAACAAATGGCCTTCGGTGCGGTCTGCGATTTTGGGCAGATCTTTCTTGGCGAACTGCATGAAATGTGGGGCCGCGCGATGCGCTTCTAGAGCGGCATCGTCCTTGTATTGCTCGTAGATGAAGAAACGGCGCGGATCGGTCTTGTGTTTGTGCACCTGATACATAACGCAGCCCGGCTCCTTGCGCGATTCGGTAGTCAGTTTTTCGAACATCGCAGCCACTTCAGACTCGCGTCCGATTTTTGCCATCCAGGTTACGGCCAGTACCACCATCCGTCGCTCCGTTCTGTCTGAAAATTCAGTTTAGTTAAGTCCCAACGCGCTCACGAATTCTGGCACCAGAACAGTCTGCTCACGGTCTGGCCCGGTCGAAATGATTCCCACGCGCGCTCCGGTTTCTTGTTCTATGAAGGCCAAGTATTCGCGAGCGGCCTTCGGCAACGCTTCGACCGTGCGAACATTCCGCGTTGGGCTCGCCCAGCCGGGCATGTTGCGATAAACGCATTCTATTCTTTCGTAGCCACAGGCTTGCGCCGGCACTTCCTCGGTTTCTTTTCCGTCGATTTTGTATCGCACGCAAACCGGAATCTCGGCCAAGTGGTCGAGCACGTCGAGCTTGGTCACTACCAGCCAGGAGATTCCGTTAATCATGCCAGCGTAGCGGAGCAGAGGCAAATCGAGCCAGCCGGTGCGGCGCGGGCGTCCGGTGACGGCGCCGTATTCATGACCGCGTTTGCGCAATTCTTCGCCTTGCGCGTCGGTCAGTTCCGTCGGGAACGGGCCGCTGCCGACGCGCGTGCAGTAAGCCTTGGTGATGCCGATCACGGTGTTAATCGATGTGGGTGGAACGCCGGTTCCGGTCGACGCGCCACCGGAAGTGGCGCTGGAAGACGTCACGAAAGGATAAGTGCCGTGATCGATATCGAGCATGGTGCCTTGCGCGCCTTCGAAGACGATGGACTTGCCATCGGCGAGAGCGCGGTTCAGCAGAAGCGCCGTGTCGCGGACGAAAGACGCGATCTGCTCGGCAGCGGCGGAGTATTCACGAAACATCTGATCGGCGTCGAGAGGATCGGAGTTGAAGAGCGCGTGCGCGATCATATTCTTTTCGCGGCAGGCATTTTCGATGTGCGTGCGCAGCAAAGGAGTGTCGAGCAGGTCGGCAACCCGTAAACCTCTGCGTCCCATCTTGTCTTCGTAAGATGGGCCGATGCCGCGCGAAGTGGTTCCGATTTTCACCCGGCCGGGCGCATTCTCTGATCCGAGTTCCATCATGCGATGGTAGGGAAGAATAATTTGCGCCCGGTTCGAGACGAAAAGATTGCCATCGACTTTCACGCCAGCGGCGCGCAGCGAAGCGACTTCTTTCAAGAACGCCAAAGGATCGATCACTACGCCGTTGCCTACGACGCTGATGCAACCGGGACGCAGAATCCCGCCGGGCACGAGCTGAAGAATGAACTTTTTGCCGTCGATAATGACGGTGTGTCCGGCGTTGTGGCCGCCAGCGTAGCGCGCGACGATCGAAAAGGTTCGCGTGAGGACGTCCACGACCTTCCCCTTACCTTCGTCGCCCCACTGCGCGCCGACAATAACGGCGGTTCTGCCTCGGCTCATTATTTTTTTTCTGCCAACTGCATTGGGAATTTCATCCGCGGCATATCAGGCCGCCCCGGGGTCGCACACACGGATCGCGCCGCTGCTGGATAAAGAGGAAAACTGGGAAAATCGGCGGTTGGTGTGTACCCATTAGCATACCGAATCGGGCTGTGGAGGGGCAAACGGGAAGGGCCGGTTATCGGTTCCCAGTCCTCATTTTCCAGTTCTCGACCCCTTGTTCTCAGTAAGACATCCATTGAATCTTGTATGCTGACAACGTGCCGGAACTTCCCGAAGTCGAAACCATTGCGCGGGGGTTGGATCAGCGCGTTGCCGGTGACACCATCGAATCCGTCTGGATCGGATCCAAGAAACAGCCTCTCAAGTCGCCGGCTGGAGTTATCGCCTCGACGCTCGAGGGGAAACGGATTCTCCGCGTGCAGCGAGCAGGCAAGCACATCGTCTTCGATCTGGAAGGACCAGCAGGCGCCGCACCGGTGCCAACCAAGAAAGGCAAGATGTATCACGCCGAGAGGCGGCAAGCTGCGTTTCAGCAGAGGCGCGATGGTCAAACAGCGCAATGGATCGTGCATCTCGGCATGACTGGGCGAATGGTGATTTCGGAGCCTTCGGCGGAAGCCGCCAAGCACACGCACCTGATCGCCAAGCTGGGCTCGGGGCGCGAATTGAGATTTATAGATCCGCGGATGTTCGGCAAACTAAGCGTTTACTCTGGCGGTTTCGATCCCGGTGGAGTGGAACCGCTCGAGGTGAGCGAGGAGCGATTCGTAGCGCTCTTTCGCGGACGCAAGACACCGATTAAAAGCGCTCTGCTCAATCAGAAATTGCTGCGCGGCGTAGGCAATATTTATGCTGACGAATCGTTGTTTCGGGCGGGCATCCGTCCGCGTCGGCGAGCAGCAACAATCACTCGGGAGCAACTGGGCAAATTGCGCACCGCCGTCAAAGAAGTGCTGCGCGAAGCGATAGCGGCGGGTGGATCATCGGTTTCCAATTATGTAGATGCCGATGGAGACGAAGGTTTTTTTCAGCTTCAGCATCGTGTTTATGGCCGCGAGGGCGAGGCGTGCCTGGTGTGCGGGTGCGCGATTCGTCGCGTTGTGCTCGGAGGACGCAGCAGTCACTATTGCCCGAATTGCCAAAAATAGCGCTAATAGAACGATTTAATACGTATTGACGGATTGCCGTCGCCGACTGTAAAAAGGGCTGGGGCCCCGTCGCACGAACCACCGAATCCAGCACTGTGAAGAAATCCTATGAATAGACTGGCCATTGGAGTGGACCTGGGCGGCACAAACTTGCGCATCGCTGCCGTGGACGAGCAAGGCAAGCTCGTCGAGAAAATTACGCTCGATACTCAGGTTTCGCTTGGTCGAGATCATGTGATCGGCGAAATGTGCAACGCCATTCAGCGCATGTCCGATAAATATAAAAACTCGGCGCCGCTTGTGGGCATTGGCGTCGGCGTGCCCGGCATCATCGACAGGCAAACCGGGCTGGTGCGCGAATCGCCGAACCTGCCGGACTGGGTCGACTATCCGGCGCAGGCCGCGATCGAGCAGCGGCTGAAGACGGTGGTGATCCTCGAAAACGACGCCAACGTTGCAGCGCTGGGAGAAAAGTGGCTGGGTGCGGCGAAGGATTGCGACGACATGGCGATGTTGACGTTGGGTACGGGCGTTGGCGGCGGATTGGTCGTGGGCGGCAAGATCTGGGGCGGCGCGAATGGCATGGCCGGCGAATTCGGGCATACCACGGTTGAACCCGACGGTCACATCTGTGGATGTGGGAATCACGGATGCCTGGAGCAATATGCTTCGGCGACGGCGATGGTTCGGATGGCGCGGGAGGCAGTCTCGCGCGATGGTACCTCGGCGCTCGCGCGCGCCTTGCACTCGGACCCTGGGTTCAGCGCCAAATCGCTTTACAATCTGGCGGCGCAGGGCGATGAAGATGCCCGCCGCATTTTTCGCTATGTCGGACGTTGTTTAGGTATCGTGCTTTCGGCGCTGGTGAATAGCTTGAACCTGCCGATTTACGTGATTGGCGGCGGCGCATCCAGCGCGTGGGACGCATTTTCACCGGCGATGTTCGAAGAGCTGCGGCGGCGCTCACTGGTGTTCGATGCGACAACGGTGCAGGATCCCAACGCCATTCACGAAGGTGCGGCGGCGCATGTGAAGCCTGGCTCGGGCCACAGGACGGTGATTACGCACGCGCAGTTGGGAAGCGATGCCGGATTATACGGCGCGGCGCGCCTGCCGATGATTGCGGGCTCTTGACGGTGGGAGGTCGGCTTGGCCTGGTGCCGCAGCGCGTTCCTGGGCAGATTGCCGAGATCTCTCCAAAGTTCCAGACGCTGCGGCTTTCAACTTGGCCACTTCCAACGAAGTGAGATTGCGAAATTCTCCAGGCGGCACGTCAAGCGTGAGCGGACCGTACTGCACGCGGCGAATCTTCTCCACGTGGTGGCCGACTTCTTCAAACATTTTCCGGATCTGGCGATTGCGGCCCTCGACGATCGTCACTTCGAGCCAGGGATTGTCGCCTTCGCGAATCAGCCGGATTTTTGCCGGAGCGGTACGAACGCGGCGTCCGCCTTTTTCCGCGATGGAGACGCCGCTGCGCAACTTGTCGAGTTTGGCTTCGTCGGGCTGACCAGCAACTTTCACAACGTAGGTCTTGGGTACATTGGATGATGCCTTCATCAGCGCATTGGCCAGCGCGCCGTCATTGGTCATCAGCAAAAGGCCCTCGCTCGCCCAGTCCAGCCGGCCTACGGGATAGACTCGGCCTTTCACTTTTTGACCTTTCGCGTTTCGCAGCAGGTCGATGACGGTGGGACGGTGCTTTTCGTCGCTGACCGTGGTCACGTATCCCTTGGGTTTGTTGAGCACGACGTAGGTATAGCGTTCGGGGCTGTGCAGCAGTTTGCCATCCACGCGGATGTGGTCCTGGTCGGCATCGGCTTTGGTGCCGAGTTCGGTAACCACCTGACCGTTCACTTGCACGCGGCCCGCGGCGATCAGTTCTTCGGCCTTGCGGCGGGATGCGACACCGGCGGCGGCGATGATCTTTTGCAGACGTTCCAGCATGAAGGGTTAAAATGAGCGCTACAGAATTATCTTCGCACGAAGATGAACCAACTATAAGGGAATTACTCGTCTTGCGCTCTCACGCTGTTTTGGCAGATGGCGTAGCCCCTGATCCCTCCGGCATTTCTGCCTCGTCCGCACTCGGTGCGGTTGCCAACGAATCCTCGGTCGACGAATCCTCGGTCGATGGTTTCGTCTCTTCTGCTGTCAGCAGATCGCCCTGGAACGACGCCGCCAGCAGCTTTTCGAATTCCTCCATGCTGGGCAGTTCGTTGATGTCTTTGAGCCCGAAGCGCAACAGAAATTCCTTGCTCGTCTTATAAAGGATGGGGCGGCCGATTACGGCTTTTCTGCCGGCGGTGGTGATGAGTTTGCGGTCGAGCAAAGTCGCGACGACTCCGCCGGAATCTACGCCGCGAATTTCGCCGATCTCAGGCACCGTGACCGGCTGCTTGTAGGCGATAACCGCGAGTGTTTCGAGCGCCGGAAGCGACAGGCGGAACGGCGGCTTCAGACTTTTGGCGAAGGCGCGCACGACGTCGTGCTGCTCGGGCTTGGTGGACATGCGGTAACCGCCCGCGACCTGGCGGATTTCGATTCCGTGATCGGCGCTGGAGTAATCGGCGATAAGTTCTTCGAGCGTTGCGCGGATGCGCGATTTGATTTCCGCCGGTTCGGTGCCCGGATTCTCGGCCAGTAGCGAATCTTTCACCAGGGAATAAATCTGATCGAGGGAGATCGGGGTTTCCGCCGCGTAGATGATGGCTTCGAGTTGTGGCTTCAGAGGCATATATCGTCGTTAGTCGTTGGTCGTTAGTCGTTCGCAGTTAATCGCAGCTCGCCGCAGCGGCTTGCTGACGACCAACGACTGGCGACCAACGACTTTTCACTTCCAATCATTGCGCACCGCGGCCTGCTCGGTCATGACCTCTTCGAAGTGGGAATGCTTGCGCACCAGCACTTCGCCGAAGAGATGATCCTGGCGCACCTGAATCGCCTGCAAGCGAACCAGTTCGAGCAAAGCGAGAAACATACAAACCAGCGCCTGGCGCGACGATACGTTGCGCAGCATCTGCTTCAGGCGAATCGGGCGATCTTCGAGCGAAAGGCGGCGATGCAGATACTGAATCATCTGGCCGACGGTTACGGTTTCTTCGTCCACTTCGAGAATCGGACGGTTGCGCGCGCGGTCGAGAATCTGCTGGAAGGTTTTGACCAGATCGATAACATCGGCCGCGAGTTCGGGTTCGGCGCCCTCGGCATCCATGAAGTCGCGAATCGCGGGATTCGAAAGCACGGCGTCTTCAATCTGCTGTTTCTGCAATAGCATCTGCGCGGCAGATTTGAACTTCTCATGTTCCAGCAGGCGATTGACGAGCTCGCTTCGCGGATCCTCCTGCGCGTCGGCGGGAGCGAGCGGATCGCGCGGCAGCAGCATTTTCGATTTGATGTGAATCAGCACCGACGCCATGTAAATGAATTCGCTGGCAACGTTCACGTCGAATTCGCGGATGCGCTCGACATAGGCGAGGTACTGCGCGGTAATCTTCGCGATCGGAATGTCGTAGATATTGATGTCCTGCTTGCGGATCAGGTCAAGCAGCAGGTCGAGTGGGCCTTCGTAGATTTGTCCGAGCGCGATGGCGAAGGGAAAATCGCCGGCATCATTCTGAACGGGACGGGGCGGAACAAGCGACGGGCCGCCATGCGCGGAGGTTTCAACGGTCCGATGTTCCGATACGGCGTGAGACGAATCCGTCACCTCGTAAAATCCTTTGCCGGCTTGTAGGCCAATCCCATCGAGTCTCGAACCTCGTTCATGGTCGCGCCGGCGACCTCGCGGGCGCGGGACGAGCCCGCATCCAGAATATCCCAGACCAGCCGCGGATTGTCTTCGTATTTTTTGCGGCGCTCCTGCATGGGGTTCAGGATTTTTACGATGGCATCCGCCGCCCAGCTTTTGCACTCGATGCAGCCGATTCCCGCCGAGCGGCAACCTTCGTATACTCGCGCCATCGTTTCTTTGCTGCTGAATATTTTGTGCAAATCGCCCACCGGGCAGACGTCGGGATTGCCGGGATCGGTGCGGCGAATGCGTGCGGGATCGGTGACCATGGGCTTGAGTTTTTGCCGCACCACCGGCTCGGGGTCGGTGAGCATGATGGTGTTGTCATAAGACTTCGACATTTTGCGGCCGTCGGTGCCGGGAAGCTTGGCGGCGGGTGTGAGCAGGGCTTGGGGTTCGGGAAAAACAGCGTTGTGCCCGTAAAGCGGATGTGCCGGCCCCAACGGTGCAGGAAACCGGCCTCGCTGTTGCCTTGTGAGGGAATAAAACTGATTAAACCGCCGCGCGACTTCTCGCGTCAGCTCGATGTGGGCAACCTGGTCTTCGCCGACGGGAACGACATCGGCTTGGTAGATCAGAATGTCCGCCGCCTGCAGAAGCGGATAACCGAGAAAGCCGTAGGTGTTCAGGTCCTTCTCTTTGAGATTTTCTTTTTGCTCTTTGTAAGTCGGGACGCGCTCCAGCCAGCCGAGAGGAGTAATCATGGAGAGCAGGAGATGCAATTCGGCGTGAGCGGGCACATGCGACTGGATGAAAATGACACATTTCGCGGGATCGAGTCCGGCGGCGAGCCAATCGAGCAGCACGTCCACCAAGTTTTCCTGCAGGCGTGACGGGTCGGCGTAATCGGTGGTGAGCGCGTGCCAGTCGACGATCACGAAAAAGCATTCGTATTCGTCCTGCATGCGGACCCAGTTTTCCAGAGCGCCGACGTAATTTCCGAGATGTAGTTTGCCGGTCGGGCGCATTCCGCTGAGCACGCGTTTTTTGGTGGAGGGAATTGGCATTCAGAATTTCACCAGCATCGAGACGTAGAAGCGAAGAAAAGGACGAATGAGGCCGCTGAGCAATCCTCCGCCCAGATATACCAGCGCCAGCAAAGCGAAGAAGCCGATGCGGTCGAAGACCATGCGCGCCGAATCCGGCAGGAAATGGCGCAGCACGTGGCTGCCATCGAGGGGCGGAATAGGAATGAGATTGAAGACGGCGAGCACAATGTTGATGATCATCAGCATGAAGAGCAGCATAGCGAGCGGAACGAGAGCGGAATCGGAGGCAATGCCGTTGTAGGGACCGTGCGCGACTTGCATGACGATAGCGCGTCCGGAGTCCGACGAAAGCGAGATGGCGCCCAGCAGAAAAAGCGCTCCGGTCGCGACGATGAAGTTGCTGACGGGGCCGGCGACGGAGGTCAGAATGTCGTCCATCATGGGATGGCGAAAGTTGCGGGGGTTGACCGGAGTGGGTTTGGCCCAGCCGAGCAGCGGGATTCCGCTGATGGCCGCAACTAGCGGCAGGATGATGGTGCCAAACAGATCGATGTGGCGAATCGGATTCAGCGAGACGCGACCCAACATGCGCGCCGTGGGATCGCCGCAGCGCGATGCCGTCCACGCGTGCGCCGACTCATGCACGCTGATCGCAAACAGGAACGCGATCATCTGATAAATGATTTCGACGATTCTCGGCGACATTGCTGAAGCTTGATTCTAACAAAGCTCGCAAGCCTACCCGAGCCGGGAGTCGGACGTGCGGTTGTCGTGGAGTCTTGGCGACAAGCCGCACTCCAGCGCGGCCGTAGCGCGTGGGGCCGGCGGCCTAGGTTTCACTGACGAAGCTTCGCTGGCTGGGTTTCGCTGGCGAAGCTTCGCTGGCTGGTTTGCGCGGATCTAGTTTTGCGGTGCCTCGGCCGGCGCGGTTGCCGGCTTCGATTGCCCATCGGATTGGTCTTGAGCCTGCTGCTTTTGCGCGCGTAATTGACGCGCGAGATCGGCCAGGGAGGAACCCTGCTGCTGCAACTGGTCCATCTCGGCGCGGTCGGCTGCTGCCTCTTGATCGTTCAGGTCCTTAGCCGCGGTCGCGTCGGGCGCTGGTGTCGGCACATCGGAGGCCGTTTGGGCAGTATCCGGGGCCTTCGGCATTCCGCCCGTGCCCTGTTTTTCCGCCAGCATTTTTATGCCGCTGTCCAGTTGTTCGTCGAAGTGGTTGCGCATTTCCTGTAACGTTTCCACCGAAACAACCACGGTCCTGTCTACCGCGCAGTCTTTTTTCTTGCTTGCCGAAACAACGGCGGTAACGTTCTGGTCGGCGTCCGGAGTGTTGGTGAGTCGCGTGAGGATGTCGCCGGGCGAGAGTTCACATTGCTGGCCATCGGATACCACCGTCGTATTGCTGGACACGACAAAGGTGCGTCGCCGGGGATCGAGCGCCGATGGCACTTCATCGTTACCGGCTGCCGAAGCCTGCGCCTGTCCATCCTGCGCCTGCTTGGCCGATGAATCGCTGTTTTGATTGCCGGAGGATTGTTCTTGCTCCTCTGCCAGTTGCGCCTGTACTTCGTCCGCGATCGCCTGCTTTACCTCCGGCGTCAGCATCGGCGAGCCTGCCTCGCGTGATGCATCGTCGGCGGCGCTGGCCTGCCCCTGGTCGTACCCTGCCGCCGTGTCGGTGCCGGCTGCGTTTCGGGCCGCGTAGGCGGCCTCGAGATCGGCCGCAATCAAGTAATCCGTAAGCCAGAAAGCCGCTGACGCATACACGGGATAGGGCGCGAAATATCCGCCATAGTAGGCATACCATGGCGCTCCGGCCCAACCCCAGCCGCCCGCCCCAACATTCCAGTAAATGGGCGCGCTCCAGGGAGTGTAGGCCCACCCGTAAAAGGCCGGGTGGTACCAATACTCGGGATAGTAGCCATAATATTGACGGCCGCCGTAGTTGTAGCCACGATAGACTCCAACCTGGGTGACCCCGCGGTCAAGGTAAGTCCGCGAATAGTACGAGCGCCCGCCGCGCGTGAGGTAGGCATGCTGCACATAGCCGCGGGCAGCGCCTGTGGTCACGATCCGGGTACCGTTGCGCTCTGTCACGACCACGCGCTCACCGTACACATTGCGTTGGATCTGCATTCCGTTCCGATTGATCGTGCGGACCTGGCTGCCCGGTCGAGGGCTCGCCACCACACCGATTCTCGCAGATGCCGGAGCCGTCCCCGAATCTGGGTGGGCCGGGCCTCGGCGATATTCGGAAATGTCTCCGATGTGATCGACGACGACGGGCTCTGGCGCTCGATTGACGTGGGCGGCGCTTGGAGAGCGGCCCGCACCCGTACTTGCGTTACTTCTTGGGTTGGGGGCAGAGCGCGGTCCGGTAGGCAGGTTTATGCGAGTGGGAGCAGGTGCATGAGCAGGCTCCTTGGCGGGAGTAGGAGCAGTGGGGCGGGTTGGCTTGCTCGCAGGAGGCGGCGTCGGCTTCGTTTCCAGCTTGTGTTGTCCCCACGCGAATGCGGAGAGCGCCATCGACGCCAGGAGCGAAGACGTGAAGAAAAAAAATGACTTCCGAGTAGCGTTGCGGCTACGGGTGCGTACATTCATCACAGCCTCCAGATCCCAGACGCGTCTTGAGCAGCACGGGTTTGCGGCACATAAACTTGCGTCCCGAATCTAAGACTAAACAAAGGAACAGCCGGCGCTAAGGTCACGACCGTAACCGGAAGTTTGGTTCCATAGCGGGGAACGCTCGACCGCGTGGGGCAGCTGTCGAGAGTAAATGGAATGAGAAGGCCAGTGGGCAGAATTGGCCCTTTGTTTTCAGGGGTCCCCGATGCCTGTAACGGAAGCCGGCGGCGTGAGTTTCAATTCACCGCCTGTGCAGTGAAATTTATTGCCCGGCGCGCATGGGCGAGACGATCAAGGGGCTGGCGGATCGTTTCTTGCTGTCGCTTTTATCGTGCTGGTACACGAGCGAGAGTGCGCCTTCACTGGAGGTAGTGGCGCCGGCAAGTTCCACGGCCAGAGCCTGATAAGAACGGGCGACTTCATGATTGCCCTGGGCCGCGACCGGATTACCCTTATCGATCGCGGGTCCAACAACCTGGAAATTATTGGGTATTTTCCAGAGCACTTTGCAGTTGGTGGCTTTTTCCACGTCTTCGTCGGTGAAGCCGGGAATCTTCTTATAGCGGTTGAGCACAATACGCAACCGATCGTGGCTTGCTCCCTGCTGAAGGAACGTGTGAACGCGGCCGGCGCTCCACAGGGAAACGACATCGGTTTGCGCAACCAGCAGCACCGCGTTCGAGAGATCGCAGATCATCTGCACCGTGCTATCCATGCGACCGGAGCAATCCAGCACGACAAAGTGATACTGATCGACGAGCAAGTCGAAGAGGCGAGCCAGTTCCGCGCCGGTCGGGATGTTGCTGTGCGGTTGCTGGGCGCCGGCGAGCACGTGCAGGCCGCTGCGATAGTGCGTCATCAAACCTTCGAGCAGCGAACCATCCATGCGGTGCAGGTTCTGCATTGCATCGACGATGGTGAATTGGGGCCGCAGATTCAATTGCAGTGCGACGTGTCCGATGGGCGCGAAATCGACCAGCACGACCCGGCCATGAGCTTCCTGCAAGGCAACGGCGGTATTTACGGCGGTGGTAGTGGCGCCGGCTCCGCCTTTGGCATTCAAAAAAGTGAAGACGCGGGCTTTGCTGGAACTGCGCTGAGCGCGGCTCAGGGTCGCGGTGTAGCGCGTGAAAGCTTCGATCAAGGCCTCACGTGAGGCGGCGTGATCGAGAAATTCACGCGCTCCGGCTCGCATAGCGGAAACGATATCGGTGGGCTGATTCATTTCACCCACAGCAAAAAGCGTAATCTCGGGAATGCTGCCGTGGATCAGTTCGATAGTGCGGATGGCGCGCTGCGGATTCTGGTGATCGATGTCGACGAGGACGACTTCGGCGCGCTGATCCTGTAACTGACGCAGCACGGCATCGCTCGGGCCGATGGGAAACCCGACATGGCTCAGCACGGTACGAGCGAGATTGGTGCTCTCGATCCGGCTGTTCAACACGACGGATTGTTCGCGATCCTCGCTGAGGATGGCGACGGCGATCCCGGGCATGGTATTCAGTGTCATGCTACGAACTTCCAGCGTTGGGGCCAAATGACTTTCGTAATCACGGGGAAGGACTCAACCAGAGCAGGCGCGAGCGGGCGTTAGCTGGAAGATAACCCGCCAGGCTTCCGGTTTCCCCAATTGTAAGGCAAAGGCGAGTGCTTGAAAAGAAGAAGGCTGCTATTTTCGTGGTCATCTGTGCAGGTCATCCTTAAGGACTTTGGGACGTGTCTAGGACTTTAGGACGTGCGCCGGCTCGCCAATGCCGGGATTCAGCTCGGAACCAGGCCAGAAGTTGTCGGGCTGACACTCGCGGGAGAAACTCGTACGAATTGAGCAAGAGGCTCATTGGAGGGCAAGTACTCGTAAGTATCGAAGCGAACGGCAATGCCGTTTCGCGGAGCGCTCTGGGAATGAGCGGATGCCGAGGCTGAAGTGCGCAGCACGCGCCCGCGGCAGCGCACCGGCATGTTTTCCGCCAGGGTAATTTCCGAGGGCATGGTAAAAGTTAGTTCGACGATAGCGCCTTCGGGTAGTTCGATCTCGGTGTAGAAGAAAATCCCACGGCCGCTTAAATCCTGGGTGAAGCCGGGCACCGTTCGACCGTCGAAGTGAACCGTCAAGGGCAGGTGTACCTGAAAACGCTGCGCTGCGCGGCGTTCAACACGATTAGGGTCTATGATCATAGCCAGGTGGCGATCCAGCTTTCTCGGTCCAACCCTCTTTAGACCAGCGGACAATAACTGTATCGCGATTCAGAGCAGCGGGGAAGTTCCAAGTAGGTCACGTCCCCGGCCTGTGGAAAACTGCAAGGGAATTAAACAGCACAGATCAATTATGAGGCAAGGATTACATCCTCTCGCCAGTTGCCGTCATCTTGCAAGATGTGAAAAATTCTAGAAGAGTGACTGAAGCGCGCAATTCCGCCATGGCTGACGAAGTGGAGACAAAATCTCCTTCGCGCCCGAAATGGGCGACCACCCTGCGCGCCTTGCGGCACCGCAATTTCCAACTCTTCTTCGGCGGACAGCTGATTTCCCTGATCGGGACGTGGATGCAGACCGTCGCCCAGGCATGGCTCGTCTACCGCCTTACTGGATCTGCCCTGTTGCTGGGTTCCGTCGGTTTTTCCAGCCAGTTTCCCGTCTTTCTCATCGCTCCTCTCGGAGGAATCACTGCCGATCGCATCAATCGGCAGCGGCTGGTGATTGCGACCCAGACCGCTTCTATGCTGCTCGCGGCCATGCTTGCGTGGCTCACGCTGACCGGACGGGTGCAGGTCTGGCACATCTTTGTGCTGGCGGCGTTGCTCGGGGTGGTCAACGCCTTCGATATTCCCGGACGGCAGTCTTTTCTTGTCGACATGGTGGGCAAGGAAGATCTGATGAACGCGATCGCGCTGAATTCCTCCATGTTTAACGGGGCGCGCGTGATCGGCCCGGCCATCGCCGGAATTCTGGTGGCGAAAATTGGGGAAGGCTGGTGCTTCGCCGCCAATTCGATCAGCTACATCGCCGTGATTGTTGGCTTGATGCTGATGCATGTACAGAGCACCCAGCGTGCGAGCACGCATTCGCCGATCGATGACATCGTCGAAGGGTTTCGCTGGGTCAGCCAGACGCGCATCATTCGCGCGCTGCTTTTGCTGCTTGGCCTGGTGAGCCTTGTCGGCATGCCTTACACCGTGCTCATGCCGATCTTCGCCGATCAGATTCTGCACGGCGGAGCGCGTGGCCTTGGCATCTTGATGGGCGCAACCGGCGTGGGCGCTCTGTTTGGCGCTTTGACGCTCGCCACCAAGACCGAAATAAAAGGGTTGGGGCGGTTGGTGGCAATGAGCTGCGCGGGCCTTGGCATTAGCCTTTGCTGCTTTTCATTCTCAACCCATTTTTGGCTGTCGGTTGCGTTACTGTTTCCCGCCGGTTATTCGATGATGCTGCAAATGGCCTGCTCCAACACGCTGGTGCAGACCATGGTTCCTGACCGCCTGCGCGGCCGCGTCATGTCGGTGTATTCGATGATGTTCATGGGCATGGCTCCGTTTGGAGCATTTTTTGGCGGAGCGCTGGCGCACCACATTGGCGCGCCCATTACAGTGGCCACTGGAGGCGTAGCCTGCATCATCGGCGCAATCTGGTTTAGACGAGCATTGCCCTCGATGCGCATCGAAGCGCGGCGCCTCATCGTCGCTCAGGGTCTGGCTGGAGGCGAACCCGCTCAGGAACTGAATGCGCAGCCGGTGGAAGAATAGATTATTGCGCGGAATTCGGCAGTGATCGCGATTCAGAAATCAGCGCGGCAAGTCGGAGTTCGAGGTATCGAACAGCACCTTCCAGGCGCCGTCGGCTTGCTTCTTCCAAAGCATTAGATACTTTCCTCTGTCGGAGACGGTTTTGCCCGATGCGTCCCTGAAGCTCATTTCATACACGCCACTGGTGTAACCGAGATCGCCCGAACGGGCGACGTCGATTTTTCTCGGATGCCATTTGATCTTGTAATCCCGCAGCCCGAACGACTTCGCAATGAATTTCGCAATCGTTTTCTTCCCCGTCAGAATGGGGGAGTTCGGCACTAACATCGATCCCCGATCGTCGTAGAACGCTGCCGCTTTATCGACATCTTTCGACCGATAAGCCTTGAGCCACGCCGCGTCGGCTGCGCGCAGGACCCTGACTGCATTACTGCTTGATCTCATATAGATAACCCTCCGTTGGGGCTGTATCTTCCCTTGCTGTCGCAGGAACTGTTTACGTCATCCTCAACGAATCAACTTGCGCTCTTGCAGAAATTGCCGCACCACTCTGGCCGCATCGCGATGCTGTCCATCCACCGCATAGTTCAATCGCCGCATATCGTCATCGGAGATTGTGCCCGCGAGGGCGTCAATCGCCGCTCCGACTTCGGGATGCTGCTGCAGCATTTGCCGGCGCATGATCGCAATCGCTTCATACGGAGGAAAGTAATGATGGTCGTCTTCGAGCACGAATAAGTCGAGCGCAGGAATTAATCCATCGGTATTGTTGCCGGCGATCATGTCCACCTGACGGGCTGTTAAAGCGCGCGTGAGCAGGCCGAGATTCATGATGCGGGGCGCTTCGGCAAAGCGCAGGCCGTAGCTTGCCACCAAACCTTTGTAGCCGTCAGGGCGCTCCATGAATTCATACCCGAAGCCGGCACGCCATTGGGGAGTGAAGGCAGCCGCTTGCGACAGAGTTTTCAGATGCAGGCGGCGCGCGTCCTCGCCGCGAATCACCATAGCAAAAGTGTCGTCAAAGCCGAGCGGCGGTCCGACTTCGAGGCCAAACTTTTCGTAACCGAGTTTTACCCGACGATAGACTTCTTGTTTATCTCCGCTGGGCGGCTGTTTGAGCACGGCCGTGAGCGCCGTTCCTGTGTATTCGGGATAGATGTCGATTCTACCGGCCAGGATGGCCTGCTGGCAGATGAAGGTTCCGGCGAGATAGAAGCTGCGCTCAACCGGAAGATGAGTGCGGGCTTCGATGACTTGCGCAAAGAGTTCGCCCAGGATGAGTTGCTCGGTAAAATCTTTCGATCCGACCACGATTCGACCGGCATGTTGTTGGCAGCCGGTTAGCAAAATGACGGTTGGCAAAATGGCGATCGGCAAAATCCGCAGGAGAACCAAAGGCAAGCAGATGATTTGCTGTCGCAGGGTTCGGCTGGCGTTAATCGTCAAGATGTCTCCGCTCACGATTTCGAACGCAGCAGGCCCAATCGTCGCTCGAGCGTTCCCAGCAGAAAGTCGGCGGCGAGCGCCAGCAACGCGGCGGGGACCGCGCCTGCCAGAATCACCTGATTGTTGACCATGGCGAGTCCGCGAAAGATGAATTCTCCCAGGCCGCCTGCGCCGATGGCCGCGGCGATGGTTGCCAGTCCGATGGAGAGAACCGTCGCAATGCGCACTCCGGCAACAATGATCCCTGACGCCAGCGGCAACTCGACGTGCAAGAGCAATTGCCGGTCTGTAAGCCCCATGGCGCGCGCGGCTTCGACTACCGCGGGGTCGACCCCCTGAATGCCCGCGTAGGTGTTGCGAATCAACGGCAACAGCGCATAAAGCGCAAGCGCCAGAATGGTGAGACGGCTGGCGCGTTCGCCGATCCACGGAGCGGGGAGAAGAAAACCGAACAAGGCAAGGCTGGGGATGGTTTGAATGATGTTTGCCGCGCCAATCACCGGCTTGCTGAGTTGCGGAACGCGCGTGATGAGAACGCCCAGGGGAATGCCGACCAGCGCCGCAAGCAGTGTTGCGATACCGGCCAGAGTAATGTGTTCCAGCGTGAGATCGAGCACCTGCTGACGATTTGTCATGATGAATTGCACGAAATTCATTACCAATCACCTCGCAATCATTCCGGCTCCGGCAACGGATGCGGCAATCCGGAAAATGCTTCGATGTAGGCGCGCAGCAGCGGATGCCGCGAACGTGAACATTCCTCCACGGGAAGGTCCACAATGAGCCGGCCTTCTTCCATCAGCGCGATACGATCGGCGAGCAGCAAGGCTTCGCGCAGATCGTGCGTAACGAAGATTACCGCTTTGTGCAGCCGCTGCTGCAGGGCACGAAATTCTTTTTGCATTTCCGATCGCGTGATCGGGTCGAGCGCGCCGAAAGGCTCGTCGAGTATCAGAATCGGCGGATCGGCGGCCAGAGCCCGCGCCACGCCGACGCGTTGCCGCTGGCCTCCGGAGAGTTGGCGCGGATAGCGCGACGACAGATCCTTGCTCAACCCGACGGTCGAGAGCAACTCTTCGACGCGCGCTGCAATGCGCGCCCGCGGCCAGTTTTCAATCTGCGGAACCACCGCGATGTTGCGCTCGACGGTGAAGTGCGGAAACAATCCGCCATCCTGAATGACGTAGCCGATGCTGCGGCGCAGCTGAATCGGATCCCAATCTGTGGTGCGGCGTCCGTTGACCCGCACTTCGCCCGAAGTAGGCAGGAGCAGGCGATTGATCAGTTTCAAGGCGGTCGTTTTGCCCGACCCGCTGCGGCCGAGCAAGACCAGGGTTTCGCCGGTCTTTACCGAGAGCGCCAAATCGTCAAGCAGACGTCGGCCGTTGAGGCGGAAAGAAACGCGATCGAATTCGATGGCCAGGTCGTGGCTGAGGGACGCAGTCATTAGTAGTAGCACTGGGCTAGAGTAGCACTCGAGTAGCGGCGGGTTAACGACAGCGTCTTACCGGCAGAGGTGCAAGAATGCTTCTGTGGTCGCGCTACCCCGTCTTGTACGCGATGTCCGGCAATCCGGTGATTCTGATTCCGGCGTGACCTTTGTGGCGGATGTTGAGACCAATCAGCAGCGCGGTGATCTGCTCGACGATGCGCGCGTTTTCAAGTTTGCCTCCGTCGATAGCGCGCACGCCGGGGATTTTAACCGCGAGTTCCATCGCAACTTGCGTGGCGTTGGCATCGTCACTGCAAACGACCACGTCGCACTCGAGATGCTCGTCGCCATTTAGCAACTCCGCTGAAGCGTTGTGAAACGCAGCCGCAACGGAAACGCCCTTGGGAACAAGCTCCGCGGTTTGTTGCGCAGCCGATCCTTGCCACACGCTGAGAGTGCGGCTGGCGCGCCCGCCTACACTGGCTGCGAGCGGAACGGTTGCATCGATCAGGACGCTGCCGGCACGGATCGAAGGCTTCAATTGCTTCAAAAGCGCAGCCTGGCCTTCGAAGGGCACCGTGAGAACCAGCAAATCGGTGGCGGCGCAGGCGGCGGAATTTTCCATCCCGGAGACTTGAGCATTTGCGCCCGCGCGGTTGCGGATTGTTTCCGCCGTTTGCTGTGCGCGGCTGGCATCGCGCGAACCGATGATGACGATTTCGCCGGCGCGCGCCCAACGCAAAGCCAGGCCCGTTCCGGCAGGGCCGGTGCCGCCGATGACAGCGATGGCGCGGCTCACGCGGTCGTTCATGCGAAATCCGCGGCCCACGCAGATTCGCAAGCTTCAGCACCGGGCTCGAAACAAACCGATTCTGCCGGCAGCTTGATTTTCATGCGCGAATATTTTGTGTTGCGTTCGGCGGGAATGCGGCCGATTTCGAGAATCAACGCCTGGAACTCTTCGGGACTGGTGTACTGGCCTGCGGTTGCTCCCGCCTCGCGCGAAATGTTTTCTTCCATCAGAGTTCCGCCGTAGTCGTTGGCGCCGGCGTGCAGACAAAGTTGCGAAAGTTTGCGGTTGAGCTTCACCCACGAGACCTGAATGTTATGGATCGAGCCGGCGAGAAGAATCCGCGCCAGCGCATGAATTTTCAGATGTTCGGCGAGCGTCGGCCCAGAGCGTGCGAGTCCCTGCTGGAATAGCAGCGTGTTCTGGTGCACAAAGCCAAGCGGAACGAATTCGGTGAAGCCGCCGGTCTCGCTTTGAATCTGCCGGAACAATGAAAGCTGACGCACCCAATGATCGGGCGTTTCCATGTGGCCATACATAAGCGTGGAAGTGCTCGGGATTCCGCACCGATGCGCGGTGCGGATGACCTCTTGCCATTGCGCCGACGATAGTTTGTTGCGCGAGAGCACCTGGCGGACTTCATCATCCAGAATTTCAGCCGCGGTGCCGGGCAGCGTGTCAAGTCCGTTATCGCGCAGCATCATGAGATAGTCGCCGAGCGTCATCCCGGTGAGTTCCACGCCATACACAATTTCCATGGGAGAAAAGGCATGGATGTGCATAGCGGGCACGGCATTTTTGATCGCGCGAAGAATGTCGCGGTAATAAGAGGGCGGCAAACCGTGCGGCAATCCGCCTTGAATGCAAACTTCCGTCGCGCCGAGCACCCATGCTTCTTTGGCTTTTTGCGCCATGACTTCGAGCGAATGAAAATAGGAGTCGGGCTCGCGCGGTCCGCGGCTAAAAGCGCAAAACTTGCAGCCGACAAAGCATACGTTGGTGAAATTGATATTGCGGTTCACAACGTAACTGACGATATTGCCAACCAGGTCGCGGCGCAGCGTATCGGCCGCGATCAGCAGCGCAAGCAAGTCGTCTTGTCGGCCGTCGGCGCTGCCGCAGTTTGCCAGGGCATAGCGCTCGTCATCTGTCAGACACGCCCCGTCTTGGGTCTCGAGCACGCGCTCCAACGTTTTGCGAATCGGCGCTGAGGTGCGCGGTGCAATCTCATCCCAGGTGAGCGCGGAGAATTGTTCCAGTTCTGACACTTGAAACGACATAACGTTCTCCTGTCGAACCTCATCGAAACGCTACCGAAAAAGATCGTTCTTCGCAGGACGGATCAACTTCTGCGCGCCGCCGCTACTTCGCCGATACGAATACCCGCGAACGATGCACGCGGGAGTGTTTGCCAGCTTGCCGCAGACCAGTCCCGCAGCGCAAGCCAATTCGTCAGCGATCGCGTCTACGGTTGCATGCAGCGAATAGCCGTGGGCGTCGCGACGGCCGCGATAGTCAACCAGCGGCTCGATTCCGGCAACTCCGATAGCAACTTCGGTCAAACCTTCGCGCCAGGGACGGCCAAAACTGTCGCTCACAATAACCGCGACGTCGATCTTAAGACGCTTTTTCAATTCCCGTCGCAACTTCGCCGCGGAGCGATCCGGATTCTCCGGCAGCAAAACTGCGTGGTGCCCGCCATCGACATTCGAAACATCCACCCCACTGTTGGCGCAGACGAAACCATGCCGCGTTTCGGTGATCAGCACGCCATTTTTCTGCCGTACAATTCGGCGGCTCTCACGCAGCGCCAACTCGCTGACGCGGGCGTCGAGCCCGTAGCGTCGCGCCCATTTCTTGGATGCGGTAGAAGGTTCAACGTCACTAAGCGCGACGATCGCGCCTTCGGCCTTCGAAACAATCTTGTGCTTGACCACCAGAATGTCGCCACGCTGAAAGCGCATCCTCAGCTTTCGCGCAGCGGTAAGCAACCGCGCACACAACGAATCGCCAGCGCGAATTTCTCCGCTGACGGCGAGCGGTAGAACTCGGATTTCTCCGGTCATGGGCTTATGATTCGGCGAGCCCATAAACCGAATCCCTTTTGTTGAGATTCCAGTTGCGTACCAGGCGCTGCGAGCGGCGCTCTCCGCTGGCAGCGGCCAGTTCGTAAAGATCTTCGGGGCGATCCACATCGCGTGCGATGCCCGGCAATTCGAGCACAATACAACTCCGGCCCGTTGCCTTCGCTGCCGCCAGATGCGGCAAAAAACTATCATTGCCAAAGCGCAGCGGAAACAGATCCACTGGAGCTCGCCATGCCGCGTTTGTCCCTCGGCCAGCGGCATCCGGCACCAGCACCGCGCCGCACGCGGGAGCGCTGTCGGAAATCTTCTGCAATTCCAGAGTGTCGATCAGCGGGATATCCGCCGGAATCACCAGAGTGCTTTTGGCTCCGCGCTCTTTGCAGATCGTGGTTGCCACTTCAATGGCGCTGGTTTCTCCTGAATTGTCGTCGGCAATCACCTCGAAATTGAAACGCGCGGCCATCTCGCGCGCAAACGGATCGCGCGTTACGACCGCAACCGGTGGGCGAGTTTGCCAGTTGGCAAGGGTCAGCAGCACATCCTCACACATGGCCTGCGCCAGCGCGAAACGTTCTTCTGGAGTCAAAATCGGCGACAGGCGCTGCTTGGCATCGGCGAGATTTTTTACGGGAACGAGAATCATGCGCGCTCCAACTGGCCTTGCGACGCGGGAGGTTGCATCGCCGCCTGCAGCACGCTTTTTGCCAGCGCGATTCGATCTTCCGGCTTGCGCATGATGGTCGCGGTGCAATGCACGCTCATGCCGGTTTTGCGCAAGGCTTCGGCTGCGGTCGCGTCGGACGAATCGACAATCAGCAGATCGAGAAAGTCGTGATAGAAGTCGGCAACGCCGGCGATCGAAACGGCGAATCCCTGCGCCGCCATTAGGATTCCCGCGGGCCCGGTGACCGCGGCGTCGCCGACGATCGGGCTCACGGCCGCAATCCGAGAGCGGCATTCGCGCAGCGCTTCGCGAATTCCCGGCACGGCGAGAATCGACCCGATGCTGGTTACGGGATTGCTTGGCGCAATGAGAACGAGGTCGGCCGAACGAATCGATTCGATCACTCCCGGCGCCGGTCTTGCTTCAGCGGCGCCGGCGAAGCGAACCGATTCGACCGGATCCTGATACCAGCGCTGGACAAAATACTCTTCGAAGCTCAAGTCTCCTGCGGGAGTCAAAACCCGCGTCTCCACGCGCGAATCGCTCATCGGCAGGATGCGCGCCCTGACCCCAAGACTGGTAGCGATTTCAGCAGTGGCTTCGCTGAGCGTTTTGCCGCTAGCCAGCAGCCTGGTGCGGAGAATGTGCGTGGCCAGATCGCGATCGCCAACGTTGAACCAGATCGGTTGTCCAAGTTGCCCCATGGCATGGAGGCAGTGAAATGTGTCGCCCTTGACGCCCCAGCCGCGCTCCTGGCTGAGTTTGCCGGCGAGCATATAGGTAATGGAATCGAGATCGGGCGAAGCGTACAAGCCCCACCAGAGGAGATCGTCGCCCGTGTTGACGATCATGGTCAGTTCTTCCTGCGGAACAATCTGGCGGAGACCATCGACGAATTTGGCGCCCCCGGTGCCGCCGGTGAGAACTGTGATCATGCGGCCCTCGCTCTTCGAGTTTGCGCGTAGCCGCTGGCATCGGCGGCGGAGCGGAGTCGCTCTTGCAGTAAATCGCTGTGCGCGGCCGTTTGGTCGATGAATTCGGGATAGACTGGCAATCGCTGGCGCAACTCGAATCCCTTCGCCTCAGTGCGACGCTGCAATTCCTCGAGATGCGGCCACGGCTTTTCCGGGTTAATGAAATCCGGCGTCAGCGGCGAAATTCCGCCCCAGTCGTTGATGCTGCCATCGAGCAGATCGGCGTAGTGCGGGTCGGAAAGATTCGGCGGCGCTTGAATATTCATCTTCGGCATCAGCAGGCGCGCCACAGCCAGCGTTCGCAGCATATTCTGGCGGTTCGGTTCGGGCCAGTGCGCCATCGACGTCCCGGCTTTGGCGCGGAAGTTTTGGATGATCACTTCCTGAATGTGGCCGTACTTTTCGTGCAACTCGCGGATTGCGATCAACGAATCGACGCGCTCTTCCAGCGTTTCGCCAATTCCGATCAGAATTCCGGTGGTGAAAGGAATCTTTCGCCGTCCCGCATCTTCAATCACGCGCAGACGCTTCACGGGATCTTTATCGGGAGCATTGTCATGCGCGGCGTTTTTAGCGAGCAAACGCGCGCTGGTTGTTTCCACCATCAGCCCCACGCTTGGAGCTACGCGCGATAGCCTTTCCAGCCACTCTGCGCTCATCAAGCCGGGATTGGGATGAGGCAGCAAACTCGACTCGCGCAGCACTTTCTCGCACATCGCCTCCAGATAATGCAGCATGGATTTATAACCAAATCGCCGCAGTGTCTCGCGCATTTCCGGAAAAAGCAACTCGGGCTTGTCGCCCAAACTGAAGAGAGCTTCGGTGCACCCTGCGCGCTCGCCCGCGCGCACGACTTCCATGACTTCATCGGGCGTCATGGTGTGCGAGCCGGCTTCGCCTGGGTCGCGCCGGAAGACGCAGTATCCGCAGTAATCGCGGCAAAGATTAGTCAAAGGGATAAAGACTTTGCGCGAGTAAGTGATGACCGCCGGTTTGAATTTTGCGCGGACCGCTTGCGCCTCCGAAAGAAGCGCAGGCAGGGCATAATCATCGGATCGAAGCAGCAGGCAAGCCGCTTCGCGAGAAACAGGCTCGCCGCTGACGCCAGTCAACTCGGCGATTGCGGGCATCGCATCTAGGGAAGCGCTGGCCATGCTTCTTTGATCAGGCGTTTTGAATTTCGACAGAATTTCCGAGAATAAGGTGCTTGTTTATTTTCCTAGAGCCTATTTTCCAAAACTTATTTTCCCAAAACCAGTTTCGCGATCGTCGCCAGCTGCATGTTCGAAGTGCCTTCGTAGATTTTTCCGATCTTCGCATCGCGCCAATATTTTTCTACGGGATAATCTTTGGTGAAGCCGTAACCGCCGTAGATTTCGACGGCGAGCGAGGTGACGCGCTCGGCCACCTGCGAGGCGAAAAGCTTGGTCATGGCCGCTTCTTTCACAAAGTTCACGCCCGCATCTTTCATACGAGCCGCGTTGTACACCATAAGGCGCGCAGCCTCGATTTCCGTTGCCATTTGCGCGATCTGGAACTGAATTCCCTGAAATTCGGAAATCGGTTTGCCGAATGCCGTACGCTCCTGCGAATATTTCGCCGCGTATTCCCAGGCGCCGCGCGCTACGCCGAGCATTTGCGCGCCGATGCCGATGCGGCCTTCGTTCAGCGTTTCGATGGCGATCTTATATCCCTTGCCCACCTCGCCGAGGACATTATCTTTCGGCACGCGGCAATCCTCGAGAATCAGCTCGCAGGTGGAGGACGCGCGAATGCCGAGCTTGTCTTCTTTTTTGCCGACGGTAAAACCAGGAAAATCTTTTTCAATGAGAAACGCGGTGATCCCTTTGTATCCCTTCGACGGGTCGACGGTCGCAAACAAAATAAAAATTCCTGCCTCTTTGCCGTTCGTGATCCAGAGCTTGCGGCCATTCAAAACGAAATCGCCCACGCCCTTCGGTTCGGCCTTGGTTTGCAGCGCGAACGCGTCGGAGCCGGAACCGGCCTCGCTCAGTGCATAGGCGCCAACTGTATCGGCGGCAAGCTTTCGCAGGTAACGCTCTTTTTGGTCTTTCGTGGCCCAGCGCAGAATTGCGTTCGCTACCAGCGTGTTTTGCACGTCCACGATTACTCCGGCGGAGGCATCGGCGCGCGAGAATTCTTCGACCGCGAGAATTGCGTCAAAAAATTTGCCGCCTGCGCCGCCATACTGTTCGGGAATTTCGATGCCCATCAATCCGAGTTGGAAGAACTGGTCGATCAGGGCGTGATCGAAGACGCCCTTTTCATCCATCTCTTTGGCCAGCGGACGAATCTTGTCGTCGGCGAACTGGCGCACGTTGTCGCGAAAGAGAATCTCGTCTTCGCTGAGAGTGGTGAGCGGTGCGGAACTTGCGAGCTGCAAGGTTTCCGGCATGAGAGCACCTCGTTACTGAGACGCGGCTTGCTGCGTCCGTGGAAGAATGGCGTACCGGAAATTGTAGCAGTGGACGAAGTTAAGTAACGGTTTTCTTTCTGGAAGCGCGGCTGCTTAGCTTTTTCGCAGCGGCCCCCGCCCTTTTGCATATCTCAAATCGCTAATACCTCAAATCACCCTACGTTGCCCCGCGCGTCCGGCGTCAACTCAGCAACAGTGAGCTGATCGGCTTGTCGAAGTTCCTGGAATAGCCACGCCCACGTCGCGATCACGGCGAGGGTGCCGATTCCGCCAAGAACAACAGCGGGAACGGTTCCGAACCACTGGGCGGTGAGACCCGATTCGAATTCGCCCAATTCGTTGGAGACTCCAATAAACAGCATGTCGACGGCGTTGACGCGGCCGCGCATCTCATCGGGCGTCGCCAGCTGGATGAGCGTGGCGCGGATGATGACACTGACCATATCGGCCGCGCCGGTCAGAAACAGGGCGACGAGCGACAGAGTAAGACTGCGGGAGATTCCGAAGACGATAGTGAAGATGCCGAAGACGGCAACGGCGAGGAGCATGGTCCATCCGGCACGGCGGCGAATCGGGTAGTGAGCTACGACAATGGCCATCAAGGCGGCGCCGACGCCGGGAGCGCTGCGCAACAATCCGAGTCCCCACGGGCCCGTGTGTAGGATGTTTTTCGCGTAGATGGGAAGTAGCGCAACGGCTCCGCCGAGCAGGACCGCGAACATATCGAGAGAAATCGACCCGAGGATGAGCTTCTTCTGCCAGATGAAGCGGAAACCTGCAAGCACGGTGCGGATGCTAACAGGCTCTTTGCCGGCCGTCTTGTTGGCAGCGTCTTTTTCTTGGGGTGATGCGGGCAGGGGATGGATGCGCACAGTTGCCAGAACAGAGATGATCGAAACGGCAACTGCGATGGCGTAGACGCCTTCGGGGCCGCGAAATGCGGCATACGCGATTCCTCCAACGGCCGGACCGGCGATGCTGGCGACCTGAAAAGTGCTGGAGTTCCACGCGATTGCATTGGAGAAATGCTCTTCGGGAACCAAGTGCGGAAGAATGGCTCGGCTCACGGGAAAGCTGAAGGATCGACAGACCCCGACCAGAACCAGAACAACATAGATCAGGTGAACCGATTGCGAAGCACGCCAACTGATGGCGAGCAGCAGCACAGAGCAGACACCGTAACCGGCGTAGCAAACCATCAGCAGCTTGCGTCGGTCAAAGAGATCGGCCGCGTGGCCGGCGAAAAGGAAGAGCACGAAGGGAGGGAAAAATTGTGCCAGACCGACGTAACCGAGCGCGAGCGGACGTCGCGTGATTTCGTACACCTGCCATCCGACGGCGACCGATTGCATTTCGAGCGCCACGACAATGAAGAAGCGGGCGAGCGTGTAGGCGACAAAATTGGGATGAGTAAAAGCGACGTGCCCGGCCAGGCGGGGGTCTTTTGCGGTCAGCATCGGGCGTTCGGCGTGGGGGCGTTAGCACGCACGCAGCGCATTCCTTACTACTGTGCCACAAAGCGCGGGCGCACGCGGGAAACAGATACCTCATTTATCCGCGCCGCGCAATGCGCGGCATCACGCATTTATTTGCGGTTGATTAGCGAAGCTACATACGCGGCGCCGAATCCGTTATCGATATTGACTACGCTGACATTGCTGGCACAGGAGTTCAACATTCCCAACAACGCTGCTAAGCCTTCGAAAGCGGCGCCGTAACCAACGCTGGTAGGCACGGCGATCACGGGTACGCCGACTAGGCCTCCTACCACGCTCGGCAGAGCGCCTTCCATGCCGGCGCA
>JASHOU010000140.1 GCA_030038475.1 Terriglobales bacterium
GGTCAACGTGAATGTATCCTTCCATCTCCACTGAGTGGGCCCGCATCTGATACTCTCTTGCCTTCAGCGAGGCCAGCGTTCCCTGAGAAAATGCGAAAATTTCTGCTACTTGCCGTTCTCCTTCCGCTCGTTCTCGCGGCCGGCTGGTACTACTATCACCAGCGAGCGCTGCCTCTTTACGGGCCGCTCTACCGGGAATTTGCGTACATCAGCAATGGCAAGAGCAATACGGTCACGGTCGTTGACTTGCGCAGTTTTCGGCCAGTTCGCACCCCGCAGGTGGGTGCCGAGCCAACGGGAATCGCGGCCAATCCCAAGCGCAACGAAGTTTATGTCGTCAACAGCGGCTCTGCGAATATCAGCGTAATCGACGCCGAGCAAAATAAGGTTGTTGCGACGACCGGCGTCTACGGACGCCCCTACTTTATCGACGTCTCACCTGACGGACATCGCGCCTACGTTGCCAATTCCGGTTCGAACAATGTTTCGGTTGTCGACCTCGACCGGCGCGCGGTTGCGGCGACGCTGCACGTTGGCACAAGTCCCGGACTCGCGCGAGTTTCACCCGACGGATCGATGGTGCTGGTCAGCAATCGCGCCGATAACTCGGTGTCGATCATTGACACCGCGCGGCTGGCGGTGCGTTCAGCCATCAACATCTGCATTCATCCCGAAGATATCGCCATTCTGCCCGATTCGTCGAAGGCCTTTGTATCGTGTTCGGGGTCGGGCCAGGTTGCCAGTATCGACATCAAGCATGACAAATTGTTGGCTCTTCTCGATGTAGGGAAGTCTCCGGTAAGCCTGGCGCTCAAGCCGGATGGCGGGGAACTGATTGCCTTCAACTTCGACGCGGGAACGATTTCTATCATCGAGACTACGCCGAACGAAGTATCTGGCAGCTATCTCGTCGGAGCGCAACCCGTGCGCGGCATCGTTTCTCTCGATAACTCCCGCTTGTATGTCTCTAACTTCGGTTCTAATAATATTGCGGTTTACGATATCGACTTAGGCAAGGTCATCGCATATTTGCCTGTGGGCAGCCATCCCGACGGACTCGCGCTCTCGCAGAATCAGAACTATCTGCTCGTGCTCGATTCCGGCTCTGGAGACCTTGCGATTATTCAGAAGCGTACGCCGAAAAAGAAATTTGAACCTTCGGAATATTCCCTGCTCACGATCATTCCGGTAGGTATGCAGCCGAATCAGATCGTGGTGAAGTCGTTCCTGGCGACGAAACCAATGGAAGGGCGTTAGCCAGACTAGTGCCAGTACCCGCATTCACATCTTTGGGAATCAGTAAGTTCAGTTGATTGCGCAAAGTGGAAGAACGTGCCCCGCAAAAAATCCGGACTCCGTGAGGAGTCCGGAACGCTGTGAAGAGATTGAGTGTGATCGTTCAAAGCAGTTACACAGTGATTACTCGAGAACGATCGTCCACTTCTGCGTGACACTATATTTCTTGGTGAACTTCACAGTGTAGCAGGGCGTACCGACCGCTCCACATACCGCTGCCTTATCGGACTTCGTATATACGGGTGTGGCGACTTCGGTGGTCGCACTAAGGGTGACGTCACCAGCAACTGGAGCAACGCAGGTCTTGTTGGCGGCGATAAGGTAAGTACTGCCAGGCCACGCCGCACTGGTGAGAGGATAGTCGAAATCGGCATCGCAATTGCCGTTGTTCGTTCCCGTCTCGCCCATGGTGCCGAAATTCTGGTCGCCATAAACGACTACGTTAGCTGCCGGAGACATGCCACCGAAGGTGTTGGGGCCGAAAACCACAGTTCCCGAATCGGCGATAACACTTGATCCCTGTGTGGCTTCGATGGAGTAAATCAATTCATCGGTAGAATCACCGCTGTCATCCTCGTACCAGGTGTTGGTTTGACCGCAGGGCAATGCGGAGGTGCTGGTGGCATCACACGCCGACAGCGACCATGTGTACGCCGGAGTGCCGAGTGCCGCGCCGCCAACCGGGAGACCTTGTGCAGGGTCGCCGACGGTGGGGCAGTCGGGATTCTCAGAGCCGCTGCCGCCGGAGCTGGTATAGCTGCCGAAGCAAGGCCACAAGTCAGTGCCGTCGCTGTTGGTCGGCGACGACGACTGCGTGTAAGGAGAAAAGGTAAATACAGCCGCGGTTCCGTAGAGGTTAGCCTTGAGGGTGAACTGCGGATGCTGCGCGTTTGCTGGGACTGGGACTATCTTAATAGCATAGTGATGCGGGGTTTGTGTTTGGGCCGTGGCCTGGGGTGCGAAAACGGCCATGGAAATGATTAGCGTGAAGGCTACGAGTGAAAGGAAACAAACTCGTGTCATAGGGAAGTCCTCCTGGGGAATTTGCCGGAGAGGTCCGAACTGCCGGAGAGGTCCGAACTGTTGTCCAGTGTTCAGTTTTTCCGGTTTTTTAAGTTTTACTCAGCTCGCAGTGACTGTCAACTCCCGAACAGGCAAAAAGGACTGCAGCAGTTGCTGTAGAAAGAGGACTAGCCGAACCGTGCGGTCGGTAATCGCACGGGCGCTTATCCGTGAGGGAGCGCTTGCATTCAGAACCACTCACGAGGAAAGCAGCCCGGATTCTTCCATAATCCGAGTCTGTTTCCACGCCTCATATAGAGGAGCCCAGAAGGCGCCGAAAGTGAAGGCGTAGAGGTATTCTTCCGCGGGAGCTCCGAGGATGCGAATTCCGGAAAGGGCGGGCAGATTCCAGTAACTAAAGAAACCGGGAAAGCGGAGTGGAGTGACCACTAGAACAATGGTGTAGAGGAGAGTGAAGCTGAAGCCGCCTCCGGGAATCTGCCAGCGCAGACTGGGGCGACGCCACGCGATCCACAGAGCGGAACTCAGGCCGACGATGGCTGCTTTATAGATAATGTTGATGGCAAATTGCCCAGTGACTCCGAACACGGCCAGAGAGAAGGTAACCAGGAGCATGTTCTCGATGCGGAGCTGGTCGCGAGGAATAAGAACGCTGACCATGGGGCGGTCGAGGATGGCAGGGTGAATGCGGCCGCCGGTGATCGTGGAGATGAGGGCGAGCAGCCCGCGCAGGATTCGTTCGAGGACGTAATAAAGATCGAGGAGAAATCCCTTGATCGGCGGGATTTCCGTCAGCACTGCGGTGATTCCTCCGACCGCAAAGCAAAATGGGAAACTTTCAAAATCCCAGCGCCCAAACTTCAGGATGGACGGGGGATTCCAGTAGGAAGGTACAAATAGAGGCTCGGTGAAGCCGAGCGCAGCGCAGGTAAAACTGGCCCACCAGAACTCGCGGCGTATCCAGCTTTTCTTGGTGAGGCCAAGACCAAACAGGCGGATGAGCAACCAGAACCCAAGCAGCAGGAGGCAGCCGAATAGGTATCCGTTCATTCGGAGATCGATTTGCCATGCTGGGAGTTTCATGGTGGAAACCGCATGCTTCGCCATGCTGGCAAGCTATGGCGCGGAGGCAAATCGCCTCAATGTCGCTGTGCCCAAGGGGAAGAAGCCGACATCTTTAACGACTGGACGCCGATTGTCAAGCCCCCGCGGCGTGGCCGCTACACAATAGTATTTCTGAAATGTTCGAGGATGGCTTCGGCTTGGGATCTGGTCACTACTGACGAAAGCGCGGCCGCATCGGCTTGCCTTACAGCTTGCAGGCTGCCGAAATGTTCGAGCAGGCGGCGGGTAGTAGATTCTCCGACGCCGGGAATATCGCGCAGCTCGGTCGAGCGGTCTCGCATCTGGCGGCGCTTGCGATGAAAGGTTACGGCGAAACGATGAGCCTCGTCGCGAATCTGCTGCACCAGATGCAGGACCGGAGAATGATGGTCGAGAACAATAGGATCGTCTTCCTGGCCGTAGAGGTAGATGATTTCCTCGCGTTTTGCGATGGCCGCGAGCGGCTGGTTGATGATTTCCAGAGCTTCGAGCGCCTGTGCGGCCGCGTGGAGCTGGCCCGGACCCCCGTCGATCAGCACAAGGTTCGGCATGAGTTTTCTATCATTTAACTTCATCTCCTGGCAGACGCGCTTGTAGCGCCGCGTGACCACTTCGCGCATGGAGGCAAAATCGTCGACACCCTCGACAGTCTTGATGATGAACTTGCGGTAATCGGATTTTTTCATCTTTCCGTCTTCCCACACGACCATCGAGGCAACCGTTTCCGCTCCCTGAATGTGGGAGATATCGAAACACTCGATCCGCTTCGGCAGTTCCGGCAGTGAAAGCGCATCCTGCAAGGCTTCCTGAATGGCGCGCGCGTTCGGCTTCAAAACGCGGAAGCGCTGATCGTAGGATTGTTTGGCGTTGGTGCCGGCGAGATCGATCAGTTCGCGCTTTTCTCCGCGCTGCGGAACGCTGATGTGCACGCGTGCAGCGCGGGCTCCCGCTCCAGCGACCTGTTCACTGAGCGCATCTTCGATCTCTTCCCGATCTTCGAAATCGACGGGAACGTAAATATTGCGTGGGACGTAAGGCTGGCCGAGATAGAGCTGCTTGAGCAGGGCAGAGAAAAATTCTGCGGGATGGAATGTGTCGGCTACGAAACGGGCCGGGACGCCCGTCTCTCCATTGTCTTGTTCGCTTGGTTGCGCGAATTCGGGGAGATCTTCCCAGAAAAATTCGCGCCGGTCCAGGACTTTGCCGCCGCGCATATGAAACAGATTCACCGCCAGCATTTGATTTTCATAGTGATAGCCAAAGACGTCAGCGTCGTCGCCTTCAACGGCGGCGATGCGCTGCTTCTCCTGCAACTGCTCTACGGTTGAGATCAGATCGCGATAGCGGGCGGCGCGCTCGAACTCCTGTGCTTCGGAGGCTTCGGCCATGCGCTCGCGCAACGATTTGACGAGGTCGGTTTGGCGGCCTTCGAGAAAAAGCTTCACGTCGCGCACAGCTTCCGCGTAAATCCCCGGCGTGGTCAAATCTTTCACGCACGGCCCGAGGCAGCGCTTGATGTAATACTGCAGGCAAGGACGCGGATGATAGCGATTCAAATCCACTTTGCACGAAGGGATGAGAAAGTGGCGATGAATCAGATCGACGATGCGATAGGCGAGATTGGCAGGGAAGTATGGGCCGTAATAAACGCTGCCATCTTTTCGCAAACGGCGCGTCACATAAACGCGCGGGTAGCGCTCGCCGAGGGTTAGTTTGACGTAAGGATAGGTTTTATCGTCGCGCAGCAGGATATTGAAGCGAGGCTTCTTCTGCTTGATCAGGTGATTTTCAAGCGCGAGCGCTTCCTTGTTATTAGCAACGACGATGTAATCGACATCGGCGGCTTCGCGAACGAGGGTGCCGGTTTTCGCGTCTTCCCAGCGGCCTTCGTGAAAATACGAGGAGACGCGGGAGCGCAGATTCTTCGCCTTGCCCACATAGATAACTTCGCCCTCGGCGTTTTTGTAGAGATAAACGCCGGCCGACGTGGGGATGCTGCGGATTTTCTCGGGAAGATCCATGACCGCTGGCTCTAGTGTAATGTGTTGGGAGCGGTCAGTGGCGGGACTGCGACACTACGCCCCGAGCGGCGAACAGAAATCTTTCAAATTAGGGAGCGATACAGACATCCGCGATGGAACCGAACGCCTTCGTCAAAGAAGTGTATCGCAGGATGAGCTTGCGTCATGCGGCCACGCAGGCCAGAGCGTCCTGGGCGGAGATGCGAATCAACCCGCGCGTGGTGCAAGCCAAGCACGAATTGCAGCTGTTGCTTCCGCAAAGAAAGGATGCGGGTATCCTCGATATCGGGTTTGGCCAAGGATGGTTTCTGGCGGCGTGCCTGGATCTTGGCTATGCGAATCTTGCCGGAGCCGATTTTGGCGTTGCCAACAAATCGAACATAGAGTCGTGGAGCGTGCGTCCGATCGTACTCGAAGAAATCACCGACAACATCGGCGCATTTTTGGCGGATCGCGCCGAGCGTTACGACTTTATTCACATGTCGCATGTGATCGAGCACATTCCCAAATACTCGCTGCTGTGGACGGTCGACGCGCTTTACCGCGCCCTGAAACGCGGAGGAACGCTGATGCTGCGCACGCCGAACATGGAGGGACCGACCGCGAACTCGTCTTTGTATGTCACGCTGGCGCATGAGTATGGATTTTCTACTTCGAATCTCGAGTCGCTATTGGATATTTGCGGATTCGACGAAATTCGATTCCATCGTGCGACGGTATTTCAGCCGACGGCAAAGCAAAGAGCGGGGAATGCGCTACGCCGGATTTTTCTGAAGGAAAGCGAGATCCGGCATCGCCTGTTTGGCGTGAGTACGATTTCAGTCCACGATAGCGAACTGATTGCGACCGCCAAGCGCGGCCCTGTGGCGCCGTTTTTCGATCCGAAATTTCAATAACGTCGTGTTGCGCCTCGATTGTGGCGCACGCATGATGCCGAGGGCGAGGCCGTCAGGCTCCGTAGCCTTTCACGAACTCCACCAAGCTGCGCAAGGCAATTCCCGATGGGCCTTTAGCGATCCAGGGTTTCTGCTCCTCCATCCACGCTGTGCCGGCGATGTCGAGGTGAATCCAGGGAGTGTCCTCGGCGAATTCCTTCAGGAACATGGCGGCGAAAATGGCGCCGCCATAACGCGCTCCGGCATTGGTCATATCGGCGATATTGGATTTGAGCAGTTCTTTGTATTCCTCGTCGAGCGGCAGACGCCACATTTTTTCGCCGGCCCGATTTAGCGCCTTTGCGAATCGCTCGTACATTTCGTCGTCGCTGGCAAAGATTCCGGCATTGACGTAGCCGAGCGCGACAACGACCGCGCCGGTGAGGGTTGCGGCGTCGACCAGATGCGTGCAGCCAAGCTGTCGCGCGTAACTGAGACCGTCAGCGAGGATCAGCCGGCCTTCGGCGTCGGTGTTGATGATCTCAATCGACTTGCCAGACATGGCGATCTGCACGTCTCCCGGCTTTTGCGCTTTGCCGGAGGGCATGTTTTCGGTAGCGCAGACGACGGCCGTAACCTTCACCTTCGGCTTGAGCAGCGCGATTGCGCGCATCGCGCCGATCATGGTGGCGGCTCCGGCCATGTCGTACTTCATCTTTTCCATGCCGTCGGCGGGTTTGATGGAGATGCCGCCGGTATCGAAGGTGACACCCTTGCCGACGAGACCCAGGTGAACTTTATCCGCCGCGCCCGGCGGATCGTAGCGCAACACGATCAGCGCCGGAGGCTCGTCGGATCCCTGGGCGACACCCCAGAAAGCTCCCATCTTGAGCGCCTTGATCTGGTCGGCGCCGTAGACTTCACAGCCCAGGCCGACCTCGGCGGCCATTTTCTTAGCGCGCTCGGCAAGGATGGTCGGAGTCATGCGGTTGGAAGGTTCGTTGACCAGGTCGCGGGTAAAGTTTTGCGACTCGGCAACGATGCGTGCGGTCTCAAGGGCACTTTCGAGCGACTTTGTATCGCCCGAGACGAGGAAGGTCACGGAATCGATCTTCTGCTCTTTGTCTTTTTCCTTGCGCTCGCTCTTATAGTAGCCGGGATCGAAATCGCCGATCGTTGCGCCTTCGACGAGGGCACGCACGCCGTCGGCAGCCGTGACGCCGCTCTCGGGGAGAACGAAAGCAAAACTCCGGATGCTCTTGCCTTTCAGCGTGCGCACGGCAGCTCCAGCCAGCTTTCGTAATTCAGTCGCGGAAAATTTTGCGGCTTTGCCGCCGCCAAGCAGGAGCAGCCGTTTCGCCTTCAATCCGGCAGGGCGATGCAGCAACGTGGTCTCAAAGGGCTTGGCGCTGGCTTCGCCGCTGGCGATCACATCTTTGGCAGCATCGCGCACAGCAGTGTCAGAAGATTCAATGGCCGGCGCGGGCTTGCTGTTGCCGTTCCCATTCTTTTCGGCGCGGTCGAGCGCAACGACGATAAGGCAATCAGTTTCCAATTGCGACGGAGCGGTGGAAGAAAGATTCGTCTTCATGGTGGAGTTCTTAAAGTATTACGCGGAGGGCGGGAACGCGCAACTCAGCACAGGCTGCCAAATCTTGCGTGGGGAGCTTTGCCTGTAACCTGTCGTGAAATCTTATTTCCGCAACACGGGAACTTTCATGCGTTGGATTTCGTAAACCATTGTCATGAGCGAAATAGCAGCGGTGGCGGTTTCGGAACGACCACGGGGTACGACGGCTGTGACCTGGTTCGGTCTGGTGTTCTCGTTATTCTCGATGATCGTCCTCCGGCAGGTGTTTCGCGCGATTACCCCCGAACCGGGAACAGCTCTGACGCTTGCACGGGAAGCGTGCATGTTTGCGGCAGCCGGAGCGCTGGTCTGGTTAGTTCGGCGCGGCGAAGGGTTGCCGCTGCGGTCAATCGGGATTGGGACGTCTCCGGTATGGAAGTCGGTGATTTGGGGAGTGGTGACTGCGGTGGCATGTATGTTGCCGTCGGCGGCAATCGTGAGTTTCACCCACTACGGCCACGGCGCGGCGTCGCAAGCGTTCGCCAAGCTTCCGGTATGGGTTATATCGATTGTCGTTCTGCGCGCTGGGGTGGTGGAAGAACTGTTTTATCGGGCGTATCCGATCGAGCGTTTGCAGGCTCTTGGTCTCGGTCGAATTGCGTCGTGGTCGATTCCGCTGGCGATTTTTGGCGTGGCGCACTGGACCGGGGGCGCAGCCAACATTCTGATCGCGTTGGTTCTGGGCGCGATTCTTACGGCTTTTTATCAGTGGCGCCGCGATCTGGTGGCCAATATGTTGGGACATTTTCTGGTGGACTTTGTCGCCAATGTACTCCCGGCGCTGTTTTCGTGAGTTGCTTGTCTCTTAATTGCGTTGATTCCGCGAACCGACCCTATCCGCAGCCGCGCTAAAGATTGCCGGCCAGCCATCATTTTCTTCCCCTCGCAATCGCCTCGCGCGCTTCCTTGTCGGCGGTGCGTCGGCGCTCGGTCTCCCGTTTATCCCAAAGTTGTTTGCCCTTGGCTAGCGCCAGTTCAATCTTAATTCTGCCGTTTTTGAAATACATGCGGGTGGGAATCAGCGTGTGACCTTTTTGCTGGGTCTTGCCGATGAGTTTGCGGATTTCTTCTTTGTGAACCAGAAGCTTGCGGGTGCGGAGCGCGGCATGATTCGAATAGCTGCCATGGTCGTACGGGCTGATATGGCAATTCAGGAGCCAAAGCTCCCCGTCCTTGATGAGGCCGTAGGCGTCCTTGAGATTGGTTTTTCCGGTTCGCACCGATTTGACCTCGGTTCCGGTGAGAACGATTCCTGCCTCGAATTTTTCGAGCAAGAAATAGTTATGACTAGCGTTCCTGTTAATGGCGGCGTCTTTTTCCCCCGAGGCAGTTGGCTGGCGGCGAGGGTTTTTCTCGCGATTGGGCTGGGTCTGATGGGTGGTCTGCCTGGCCATAGCACTGAAACAAAGCACTGAAAAGAAAGTAACACGGCAGGTCTCGGGTGTCAGGTCTGAGGTCTTGGGGAAGGCTAACTGAAGTTGACTTGTGCACTTGAGGTTTGCCTCGGCCTGACGCGGAAACTGAGGCCCGCACTCCGGGACCTGTACCAATGAGTATAAACACTGCCCTACCAAGGACTTCGGGTGCCGGTTTTGGCGATGCTATAATCCAAAAATCCAGTATTTTTTTCGTCGCGGCCACTGTAGCGCCCGGTCTCTTCGCGTTTTCACGGGCTTTTTTCAGGCGGTCGGAATAAGTTCTGCTGGGATGAGTCTGGCCGGCCATCCTCCGGCGAAAGAGATTGTATGAGGACTGCTTGATGAGACGTCTGATCCTTGCGGCTCCATTTGTTTTCCTGCTGCTTTCCTTTCAGCCCACAGTTTTTGCCAAGCACGAAGATACGGCCAAGGCGCTCTATGAGAAGGGCGCAGACGCCGAGGCGCGGCAGAACTATGAGGAAGCTTTCGACCTTTACAAACAGGCCTACAACCTGAAACCTAAAGACCTGAAGTATCGCACCGCCTTCGAGCGGACCCGCTTTTATGCGGCATCGTCGCGTGTGCATCGCGGGCAGCTTCTGCGCGAGGCGGGTAAGTTACAGGAGGCGGCTGCGGAGTTCGCGAAAGCAATGGAGATCGATCCTTCCTCGTTCATTGCCCAGCAGGAATTGAACCGGACCGAGCAGATGATCAAGGAAGCGCAGAATCCCCCGCCGCAGGCAGCGGCGCCAAGCCCTTTACGCAAGATGTTGCAGCAGGCTCAGGGGCCGGTTGAACTGGCTCCGATCTCGAACGTGCCGATCACGCTGAAGGTTACGGAAAAATCCAATGTGATCTACGAGACGGTGGGGAAGCTGGCCGGCATCAACGTACTTTTCGATCCCGCATACACCCCAAAACAAGTGCGCATTGAACTGAACGGGGTAACGCTGGAAGACGCACTCGAGATCATATCTTTTGAGACCAAGACTTTTTGGCGTCCGGTGACGCCGAACACGATTTTTGTGGCGGATGATAATCCTGCGAAACGGAAAGAGTTGGAACAAAACGTCCTCAAGACTTTTTATCTTTCCAATCTTTCTCAGCCTACCGAATTGCAGGATGTCGTCAACGCGATGCGTACCATTCTCGAGGTCAGCCGCATCCAGCAGTTGCCGTCGCAGGGAGCGATTGTGGTGCGGGGCACGCCTGATCAGGTGGCGCTGGCGCAGAAACTTGTGGACGATCTCGACAAGGCGCGGCCGGAGGTGCTGATCGATGTGAACGTTCTGCAGGTCAGCCGCGACAAGTCGCATACGCTGGGCATCAACCCGCCTACCAGTCTTTCGGTGCAGTTGCAGAGCAACGTTACGAGCAGCACGTCCAGCAGCAGCACTACGACGACTACAACGAGCTCGTCGACAACGCCTGCGGGTATCAGCCTGAATAGTCTGGCCAATCTGAACGCTACGGATTTCCAGGTGACAATTCCGCAGGTTACGGCCTCGGCATTGATGAACGACAACGATACGAAGGTAATCCAGAGTCCACAGGTGCGGGCGCTGGACGGTCAGAAGGCGACGCTGAAGATTGGCGATCGCGTTCCGGTGGCGACCGGATCGTTCCAGCCGGGAATTGGCGGCGTCGGCGTCAATCCGCTGGTAAATACGCAATTTCAATACCTGGACGTCGGTGTCAACATAGAAATTACGCCGCGGGTTCATGCTGGAGGGGAAATTTCGCTGAAATTGTCGATGGATGTTTCCGACGTGGATTCGTATGTGAGCATTGGCGGCATCAGCCAGCCGGTGATCGGGCAGCGCAAGATCGAGAACGATATCCGGCTGAAAGATGGCGAAGTTGCGCTGCTCGGCGGCATGACGGAGGATTCCAAAACCAAGCAGTTGACCGGGATTCCCGGACTGGCTTCCATCCCCATCCTGAAATATTTGTTCGCGCAGGATACGTCGGACCACTCCACCAACCAAATCGTATTTGTGCTCGTTCCGCATATTGTTCGCGGGCTCGACATGACGCATAGCGACTCGGATGTGCTTGAGGTGGGAACTGCCAATGCCATTTCGCTGCGCCTTACCAACACCAAGCTAGCGGCTCCGGCGAATACGGCTCCGTCCGCCACGCCGGCACCCTCCGGTGCGCCTCCGCAAAGCGGAACTTCCCAGGGAGCAGTTGCAGTTTCCCCGGCGCAGACGCTAGTTCCTGCGGAGCAAACTTCGCAGAACGTGGCGCCGAGCCAACAGATTTCGCCTGCGCGGCCACAAATGTCGCAGGCGCAGCTCCAGTCGTCGCAGAAACCGCCGGGCGGCGCTGCCGGGGGAACGTTCATGTTCGATCCGCCCACGTTGAACCAGGCCAAGGGATCGACGTTCACCGTGAACGTCATGCTCAGCGGCGGGCAGAACATTTTCTCCGTGCCGGTGCAGCTCAACTACGATCCCAGCCAGTTGCAGGTGCTCAATGTTTCGAACGGAGGGTTCCTGTCGCAGGATGGGCAAATCGTGACGGTTGCGCATCGCGAGGATCCGACCACCGGCACGATGCAGATTACGGCCTCGCGGCCGCCGGGTGCGAGCGGCGTCTCCGGGCAGGGTGCGGTGGTGACGGTGACTTTTATGGCCAAGGCGCCCGGCCAGTCCGCTCTCACCATCACACGAGGCGGGGCCCGCGATCCGGCGATGCAGCCGATCGCCATGAGCGGGGCGCAGGCGGCGATCACGATTCAATAGGAGCTCTCAGTTCCCGGTTCTCAGTTCTCAGTCGAGAACTGAGACCTTTGACTGACGACTGAAAACTGACTTTATGTGGCATCCGGTCAAATTTCGGAATTTCAGATTTCGGAAGTCCAACTTTCGGAAAACCAATGCGCCCCGCACGCGCACGCAGCATGGTTTTACCTTGGTCGAACTCGTGGTGGCGACGGCGATCCTTGCGATCCTGGTGGGGATGGCTGTTCCCATGGCGAGGAACGCGGTAGTACGCGAGCGCGAACACGAGCTTCGCTACGATCTGTGGATGATCCGCGATGCCATCGACCGCTACAAAGACGCCGCCGATCGCGGAGCCTTCCAGATCAAACTCGGCAGCGAGGGTTATCCACCCGATCTCGGTACGCTGGTGAAAGGCGTAGATGTTCAGGGCAAGAAACTGAAATTTCTTCGCCGCCTGCCAGTTGACCCCATGACCGGCCAGGACTGGGGAATGCGCTCCATGCAGGATGACAAGGACTCGACTTCCTGGGGCGGGGAGAACGTCTTCGACGTTTATACCAAGTCGGATCAGACCGCCTTGGACGGCACGAAATACAAGGATTGGTAAGAATGCCTGGTAACGAAGGATTGGTAACCAAGAATCGAGCATGAGATTCGGGTCGAGGGCGCGCCGTCTGAAAGTCCGCAATCGCGGGTTCACCTTGATTGAGATGCTGGTGGTGATCAGTATCATCATGATTCTGCTCGCCATCGCGGTGCCGAACTACACTCGCAACGTTACTCTCGCCAAAGAAGCCAAACTTCATCAGAACCTGACGACGCTCAATAAAGTTATTCAGGAGTATTCGCTCGACAAGAAACATGCGCCGCAATCGCTCGATGACCTGGTACAGGCCGGATACATCAAGTTCATTCCCGACGACATCACCGGCAACAATAGCACCTGGCAGACGGATGCGGAAGATCCGGAAAATGCCTGGGACCCTAACAACACAGGCATTGCGAGCGTGCACAGCGGCTCCAACGACACGGCGATTGACGGAACGACGTATTCGAGCTGGACGCATTAACGGCAGGCGAGCAAACCTGCTAGTCGGACTGGCGCAACTAAGTGGAACATGAGAAACACAGCTCAATCAGGCGAGCGGGGATTCACGCTAATCTCGATGATGATTGTGATCAGCATCATGATCATCCTGCTGGGCGTCGCTATGCCGATTTACAGCCACAGCCTGACTCGGGCGCGCGAGGAGAATTTGCGCACCAACCTGGAAACGCTCAATCAGCTGATCTTCCAGTACACGCTCGATAAGCAAAAACCGCCGCAGTCGCTCGACGACCTGAAGACGGCGGGTTACCTGAAGACGATTCCCAATGACATTACGGGCAGCGATACCTGGGAGACCGAGCCGAATGAAGACACGATCTGGTCGCTCGACCAGACCGCGACCGATGGTATTATGGGCGTCCATAGCGGTTCGAATGCGACCGGCAGCGATGGCAAGGCGTATTCAACCTGGTAGAGGCGAGTCTCAGGTTTCAGGAAAAACTGTAAGCACCGAGATCAGTCAATAGCATAGTCGGTGCCAGGATTCAGCATGGCTAATGCTAGGATTCGTAATGCAGAGGTGCCGGGATTGGTTTCCTGAGACCTAACACCTGACACCTTGAGACCTGCCCTTCGGAGGTTAGCTTGGATTCCCTCAACCGGCTGCAGCCGCTGGCGCTGCTTGTGATGCGACTCGTTCTCGGAGCGATCCTGATTGCGCATGGTTATGGCAAAGTATTTGGCGGTTTCCATCATCACCAGGCATTTGTAGGCTCGCTCGGGCTGCCACAATGGATGGCGTATCTTTCAGCAGGAACGGAATTCTTCGGTGGAATCGGCATTGTGATCGGACTATTTACTCGCTTCTTTTCGCTGGCGTTCGTAATCGAGATGTGCGTCGCCATCTGGAAGGTGCATTTCAAGCACGGACTGACCGGGCAGGGAGGGTACGAGTTTCCGCTGTCGCTGGCCACGATCGCTTTTGCGCTCATCTTCTTCGGTGGCGGCCCGTGGGGATTGACATTTGGCGGCAGGGTCGGCGGCGGCAAAGTAAGGAAGCTTTCATAAGCTTGGTTTCGCTATTCGATTAGCGGCAGGCTCGGAAGTGCGACTTTCAAGTATTTGTTGAAAGACCCGAATTGCCGTTCAGCCATAAATATGGCAGAATATGGGAATGCGGACCACCGTAGACATTCCCGATGCTGTCTACCGCCAGCTCAAGAGCAAGGCGGCTGGCGAAGGGCGTAGCGTCAAGGAGCTAATCCTGAGGGGAGTGGAGACTGAACTGGAAGTTTCTCGTCGTCGCCCTCATTTTGTTTCGTCTCCGTTGGTAAGGTCAAAGCGGCCTGGAACGCTTGTTCTCGACAATGCCAAGATCTTCGAGATTATTCCTTTTCCCTGACGTCAACGTCTGGATCGCTCTCACCCTGGAGAGCCATGTTCACAATCCGGTCGCGGCGCGATGGCTTGCCGGTCTCAGCGGCGATTCTCGTCTTTGTTTTTGCCGAATCACGCAATTGAGTCTCCTCCGGTTACTCACAACCCGAGCGGTTATGGATTCGGAGGTTATGACCCAGCTTGAGGCATGGGAGGTGTACGACCGTTGGCTGGAGGACACACGGATCGTGTTTCTTGACGAGCCATCGGGGTTGGAGCCAACGCTTCGTCTGCACTCGCGGCGAAGACGCGCGTCGCCCAACGATTGGGCCGATTCTTATTTGCTGGCATTCTCTTCTTTTGCTGGGTTAACTCTGGTCAGCTTTGACCGGGCATTGCGTGGCAGGACTGAAAATCTGCTCCTGCTCGGCTAGGAGCGGGCAGCGGCTAATACTCCGCCAGCTCTTTCATCGCGCGATACAAATCGCTCGTTTGTGGCAGAATTGCGTCTTCCAGAATCGGCTGATAAGCGACGAACGTATCTTTTGCCGCCACTCGCTTGACGGGCGCATCGAGATCATCGAACAGCTGATCGGCGACGCGGGCGGCGATCTCGGCGCCGTAGCCCCAGCTTAGTGTGTCTTCATAAGCGATCAGCGCGCGATTGGTTTTCTTGATTGACGCGGCGATAGTCTCCCAATCAAGCGGATTTAACGAGCGCAAATCGATCACTTCGACGCGTGCCTGTTGCTCGCGCTCCAGCTTTTGCGCGGCCTGCAACGTCCGCGGAACCACCGCTCCGTAGGTAATTACAGTGAGATCGGTCCCGGGCTGCACGATTTGTGCCTTTCCAAAGGGAATCATGTAGTCGGGGCCAGGATAGGGCGCTCGCCCGTAAGCTTCGCGGTAGAGGCGCTTGTGCTCCAGGAACATGACCGGGTCGTCGCAGCGAATGGCAGTGCGCAACAAGCCCGCAGCATCGAGCGAGTTCGACGGGAAGACGACGCGCATTCCCGGAGTGTGGGTGAAGATGATCTCACCGCATTGCGAGTGGTAAATCGCACCGCCGGTCAGGTAGCCGCCAATTGCGACACGAACCACCAGCGGCGCTGAAAAGGCGTTATTCGAGCGCCAGCGAACCGTAGGCAGTTCGTCGCGCAGCTGCATCATCGCCGGCCAGATGTAATCGAAGAACTGGATTTCTACTACGGGCTTCAATCCGCGCTGCGCCATGCCCGTGGCGCGGCCGACGATGCTCGCTTCGGCCAGCGGGGAATTGAAGACGCGGTCGGCGCCGAACTCCATCTGCAACCCGGAAGTCAACTTGAAGACTCCGCCCTTGCCTTTCACCTGCTTTGTCTTTACATACTCTTCACGGCTGCAGTCGGCCACGTCCTCGCCGAAAATGACGATGCGCTCGTCGCGGCGCATCTCGTCGCGCAGCGTGGCGTTGATCAGGTCCGCCATGGTTTTGTTTTGCGAGGTCTTATTCTGCGGAGTGGCGTTTTGCGGATTGGCGCTCGGCGGGCCAGCGGAGCGTTTTCCATCTGCCGCGACCTCAGGCGCGGCGGGTGCCGGCTGCGTTTCGAATTTCGCCGAAGTCGGATCGAGATCGGGAGAGTAAAGGTATTGGTAAATGGTTTCCGGCTGCGGAATCGGCGCTTCGAGCGCGCGGTCGGTATCGGCCTGGATCTGATCTTCGACTTCCTTTTCTATTTTGTTGATGCCTTTTTCGTCGAGGATTCCCTCGCGCAGCAAAAACATCTGCAGGCGATGAACCGGATCGCGCGCGGCATCGGCCTGGCGCTCGGAATCGGGACGATACAAACGCTCGTCGTCGGAGAGCGAATGGGAATAAGGACGAATCACATGAGCATGAATAAATGCCGGACCGTGGCCCGCGCGGCAATAGTCCGCCGCACGTTTGAAACCGGCATAGGCGATGACCGGATCGGTGCCGTCCAATTCTTCGAAATAAAAGTTGGGAAAACCGGAGACCAGGCGCGAAATGTTGCCGCCCGCGGTTTGCACTTCCACGGGAACGGAAATCGCATATCCGTTATCCTGCACACAAAAAATTACCGGCAGGCGCAAGTTGGAGGCCGAGTTCAGCGCCTCCCAGAATTCGCCTTCGCTGGTGGTGCCGTCGCCGATCGAGACATAGGCGACTTCGTCGCCATGAAATTGCACACCCTTAAACTGTCGGTAATCGCCTTCAGCGCGGCGAGCGGAATCGGGACGCGCCGCAAAATAGCGGCCGGCTTCGGCGCATCCGACGGCTTGCAGAATCTGGCTTCCGGTGCAGGAGGATTGCGTGACAATGTTGAGCCGCTGATAGCCCCAGTGCGAAGGCATCTGGCGCCCGCCGGAATTGGGATCGTCGGCCGCGCCGACCGCGCCGAGCAGCATCTCATACGGAGTTGCGCCGAGAGCCAGACATAGCGCGCGATCGCGGTAGTAGGGATAGAACCAATCGTAGGACGGCTTCAGAGCGAACCCTGCGGCCACTCCAACGGCTTCGTGGCCGGCACCGGAAATCTGGAAAAAAACCTTCTGTTGGCGCTTGAGCACGATCTCGCGGTCATCGACGCGCCGCGAGGTGAACATGATGCGATAGCACTCGATGAGTTGCTGGTTGGTCAGCCCCTGATAGGTCTTGGCCTTGGCAATGTTATTCTCGCTCAGCTTAGGATCGACTTTGATCGTAGCCATCGTGTAGCGCTCAACTGTTGCTAGGCACCCCTCAAAGCTTGCGCCCGCATTATTGTAAATCAGGTCTCAAGCGTCAGCTCTCAGGAAAACGATCCTGCCTGAGGCCTGCTCCCTGCGACCTGGTTTATCCTGAAGTCTGCATGATTCGTTTTCTGCGCCGGTTCGATCCGCATCGCATCCGTTTGTTGGTATTCGATCTCGACGGCACCCTGATTGATTCACGCCTGGATTTGATTCACTCCGTCAACGCAACGTTGCGCTATCTCGACCGTCCCGAACTGAACGGCGACGTCATTGCCAGCTATGTTGGAGACGGTGCTCCTGCGTTGGTGCGCCGCGCCCTTGGCGACAGTGAGGACGAAACGCTAAACCGCACTGCTCTCGAATATTTCCTCGGCTACTACCGTCAGCACAAGCTCGACCACACCACGGTTTATGAGGGGATTCCGGAAACTCTGGAGCGTCTGGCCGATTCGTCCAACGGAAACGAGCGGCGGATGGCGGTGCTTTCGAATAAACCGGTGAATCCTTCACGCGACATTCTGCGGAGCCTGGGACTGGCCGACTTTTTTGTGCGCGTGTACGGCGGCAACAGCTTTACGACCAAGAAACCCGACCCGCTCGGAGTGCAGACGATTGTGCAGGAGACCGGCGTGGCGGCGACGGAAGCGCTGATGATTGGAGATTCGGCGATCGATATTCTGACTGGACGCAATGCTAGTTCGTGGACGTGCGGCGTCACCTACGGCTTCGCTCCGAAGACGCTGAAAGATGTGCCTCCGGATGTGGTGATCGAGAATCCGCGCGAACTGGGAGAGTTGTTGTGCTCGCGAAATCCATGATTGTCGAGAAACGTAAACTTGCAGCCTAAGTTCAATTTCTAGCATCTCTAGTTATTGGAGGCCTCGAACGTGAAGATGCAGAGGAGGTTCCAGAGATGAATATTCTTAGAGACGCAAAGTCGGAAGCGCTGCAATTGGGCCAGCAGAGCCTGGTTTGGCTCCTGTCATTTGCGCTGTTGTTCGCGACGCTGCCGGTAGATCTATCGGCTCAGGCCCCGCCGCCGCAGGACCAGCAAGCCACGGATCAATCCCAAGCAGCGCCTTACACGCAGCAGACGCCAGATCAATTGCAGCGGCTCGTGGCTCCGATCGCACTCTATCCCGACTCGCTGGTGGCGCAGGTTTTAGCGGCGTCGACGTTCCCCGACGAGGTCGTCGAAGCCGATCGCTGGGTTCAAGCGCATCCTGATTTGAAGGGTCAGGCGTTGGGTGACGCGGTGAATCAGCAGCCTTGGGACCCAAGTGTGAAAGCGCTCACGGCGTTTCCCTCCGTCCTGGGAAACATGGACAAGAATCTCTCATGGACTTCGTCGCTCGGCGATGCTTATTACAACCAGCAACAGGATGTGATGGATGCGGTTCAGGTAATGCGGCAGAAGGGGCAACAAGCCGGAAATCTGAAGACCACGCCACAGCAAAAGGTAGTGGTACAGGGCCCGGACATCGAGATTGAGCCCGTCGATCCGGATGTGGTTTACGTCCCGGCTTATGACCCGTGGGTCGTTTATGGATATCCGATCGTGGCCTGGCCGTTCTGGTATCCGTATCCAGGGATTTGGTTTGGCGGACCCTATCTCTCTTTCGGAATCGGATTTGGCATCGGCTGGTTCGGCGGTTTCGGCTGGGGATGGGGTCACTGGGGATTCGATTGGCACAATCACTAC
>JASHOU010000141.1 GCA_030038475.1 Terriglobales bacterium
CCGGTGGTCACGATCATGGGGCACGTCGATCACGGCAAAACCACGCTGCTCGATTCGATCCGCTCGACGAACGTCGCGGCGGGCGAGGCTGGCGGGATCACCCAACACATCGGGGCATACAAAGTTGCCATCACCGATCCCGCTTCTCCAGCCTACGGGCGCGAAATCGTCTTCCTCGATACACCGGGCCACGAAGCCTTCACCCGCATGAGGTCGCGCGGCGCAAAAGCAACCGATATTGTTGTTCTCGTTACCGCGGCCGACGACGGCGTGATGCCGCAGACCATCGAAGCCATCGACCACGCCCACGCCGCCGAAGTTCCCATCATTGTCGCCGTCAACAAGATCGATAAGCCGGGCGCGCTGCCGGAGCGGGTGAAAAAACAACTCGCCGATCGCGGCCTGGTTCCCGAAGAGTGGGGAGGCAAGACCGTATTCGTCGACGTTTCTGCCAAGCAGAAAACCAATCTCAATCTGCTGATGGAAATGATTCTGCTGACCGCCGATTTGCAGGAGTTGAAAGCGACTCCGGGACGCGCGGCCAGCGGTTTGGTGCTGGAAGCGAAACTCGATCGCGGGCGCGGACCGGTTGGCACCATTTTAGTCCAGAACGGCACGCTCCATGCGGGCGACAATTTCGTCGTCGGCAACGTCTACGGAAAAGTCCGTGCCATGTTCGACGATCGCGGGCGCTCGCTGAAAGAAGCGCCGCCATCGACACCTGTCGAAATCATCGGTCTCGAAGGCCTGCCGCAGGCGGGCGATCAGTTCGTAGTGGTCACCGACCGTGAAAAAGCCCGCGACATTTCCGAATACCGCGAGCAGAAGGCGCGCGAAACCGCACTCGCCAAGAGTTCCCGCGTCTCCCTCGAAGGCCTGGCCGAGCAGATGAAAACAGCCGGCATGAAGGAGTTGAACGTCATCCTCAAAGCCGACGTGCAGGGCTCGGTCGAAGTGCTGGGAGATTTACTGGGCCGGCTCTCGAATGAAAAAGTGCGGCTCAAACTGCTGCGTTCTGGCATCGGCGCCATCACTGAAACCGATGTCCTGCTCGCCTCCGCCTCCAACGCCATCATCATCGGCTTCAACGTGCGTCCGGAACGCAAGGCGCAGGAACTGGCGGAACAGGAAAAAGTCGACATCCGCCTGCACTCGATCATTTACGAACTGCAAGACGAGATCAAGCGCGCCATGACCGGCCTGCTCGAGCCCACCTTCAAAGAAATCTACAACGGACGCGCCGATGTGCTCGAAACCTTCCGCATTCCAAAAGTCGGGACCGTCGCCGGTTGCCGCGTAACCGACGGCTTTATCAAGCGCGATTCCGAAGTGCGCCTGCTGCGCGATAACGTCGTCATCTTCAAAGGTAAAGTCGGATCGCTGCGCCGCTTCAAAGACGACGCCAGCCAGGTCACCAGCGGCATGGAGTGCGGCATCTCCATCGCCAACTACGGCGACATCAAAACCGGCGACGTGATCGAAGCCTTCGTAACCGAACGCATCGCCGCCGAAGCGATCAAATAAAACATTACGCTGAGAAAAAGGCGCGGCTTCGAAGCCGCGCCTTTTTCCACGAATGCGAAGTCTACTTACGCTTAAAAGCGCTGTGCGGTCGCACCGGATGCGCGAGCGCAATGTGCGATTGCGCCCTCACCTGGGCCTGCGACGAGCTCTGTTCCAGGAAGACTCCTGTCCCTATTTGAGCCCCGATCGGGCCGCTGCTGGTATCGGTCTCAAGAACCAGGAAGGTTGAGCTGTCTACCGCGTAGAAGTTGAAGCTGAGATAGTCACTACTCTTGACGGTGGTCGCGGCCGAGCCCTCGCCATTACTGTTGGGAGCGACGTAGGTGCCGCCGAAGGCCTGATCCTGGGCTAAGGCAGTCCCGTTGCCGTAGTCGTCGCTGATGTCGATGGCTCCGCTAAAGGTGTCGCTGGTTGTGGTCGTGAACTGGGCGATATCGTTTTCCAGATAGTCGCCGGTTGTGTTGAAGGCGCTAAGATTGAATCCATACCCTTGCGAAGCCGCCACCGTCGCTCCCGTTGTCTGCGCGTAGGCTGCGCCAACCGTGATGTTTGCGCTGTCTGCCTCCAGCATTAGAAGCCCGCCGCTGGAGGGATAAACCACCCAAGAAGTGGCGGGACTAAAGTCAGTTAGAGCGACAACGAGCCGGCCGCCCGTGCCTGGGGTGCCCCCGGTGCCGCTGAATGTCACGCCGGGCACGACCGTGCCATCGTCGTTAATGTCTTCACTGCCGCTAAAGGTATTGCTCGTGGAGTTGTACGTCACGAAACCCCCATTGCCAACTGGAACAGTGGTGCCGCCCAGCATGGTAAACGCGTACGGTCCTGCGGTGATGGAGGTGCTGGGTTGCGAGAAGACGTCACCCGATAGGAATTCGATGTCGTCCGTTTCGATGAGCTTCCAGTGGGTGGAGTCAATCGGGTAGAGGTCGAAGCCGAGCGTGCCGTAATTGGAGCTGAGGCTGATCGTTCCGGGACCCGTCCCCGACCCTAAAGATGCACTACCGCTCGGGGTCTCCCCAAGAACAGGGGTTCCGTAGTCGTTAAAGTCCTGAACGCCGGAAACGGCATCGCCGGTGCTGACTGTAATCGCACCCACCGAAGCAAAGGAATTACGTCCCGAGTCAGCACCCGAAAGACTGAAGGCGTAATTACCCGCAAGACTCGTGATTGAGGATTGCAGGTCGAGTGTGCCGCTGCCTGAGCCATTGCTGTCGAATTCAGTAACCACCCCGTGCGAAGTGGAACTCAACACGAAATCCAGAACGAAAGTTCCCACCGAATTGCTAAGAGAAACCTGTCCGCGGCCGTCAGTGCCAACCTCATAGGAACCGGAGATTGTTAGGCCGGCCTCCACCCCGACGTTTGGATCGACCACATCCATCGTGCCCGCGGTAAGTCCACCGCTTCCGTTGGCCGTGAAAGCACCTGCCAGCGCCAGGGGGTATCCGTCGGCATCATCGCCTGACGATGAAAACACATAGGTACCGGTCAGGCTGCTGTCGCTGAATCCGGAATTATTTGGCGTGGGCCCGCTGCTGCTGCTTCCGCAGCCGGCTATCATTAAAATGCTGGATATCGCCGCCAGAGCCATAAGCAGGCGTCCGGCACACTTGGGGGAGCCAAGGGGGTTCATAAGACACTCCTGTCCTTTAATTCTTAGGATGCGTTAACCCGGATTGTAGTAGAAAGTTTCGGTGAAAAAAATTGGCTGCCGAGTTTCCGGGTGCGATTACAAGCTATCTCGTAAATCGGTTTGGGTAGGGCACGGCTTCAGAGCCTGCCCTGAGCGGTGCCGAAGGGTGCCGCAAAGGGCCAATAAAGAAAGGGGCTTTAGCCCCTGAGGGATAAGCGCGTTTCCCCTAGTCTCATTAGTGTAAAGTTGCGTAAAGTAACGACAGGTTTCCGAAGGTAATAGTAATGAAAATCGGTTTTCGAGGTAACCAGTCAACTCACCAGCCGTTCCAATTCCTCTTCGCCAATGACGCTCACATTCAGCTCGCGCGCTTTATCAAGCTTTGACCCCGCGTCGCTCCCGGCAACCACATAGTCCGTTTTTTTGCTCACCGAGCCGGAGACGCGTCCGCCCGCATCTTCGATCATCTTCTTCGCCTCGTCGCGCGTGCGGCGCGCCAGCGTCCCCGTCAGCACAAAAGTTTTGCCCGCGAGCTTCGTTCCTTTTTCTTTCTTCTGCCCCGTGAAGGTCAATCCCGCCTTGCGCAGATCGCCTACCAGTTTGCGATTGTGCTCATCGGCAAAAAACTCCACGATACTCTCGGCGATTCGCGGACCAACTTCATTCACTTCCTCAAGCTCTTCCGCGCTCGCGTTCGTGATGGCATCCAGCGACCCAAAGTGCTCGGCTAGGAACTGCGCCGTCCGCTCGCCCACAAACCGTATTCCCAGGCCGAAAATCACGCGCTCCAGCGGCAACTTCTTCGAAGCCTCAATCTCGCCCAGCACGTTCTCCGCCGACTTTTCCCCCATGCGCTCCAGTTGCAACAGATCGTCCTTCGTCAGCTTGTAGAGATCCGCAACGTTCCTTACCAGCCCGCGTTCGGTAAGCTGATTAACCAGCGCCTCGCCTAGCCCGTCGATATTCATCACGTGCCGCGAGGCAAAATGCAGAATCGTTCCTTGCAGCTTTGCCGGACAATTCGCGTTGACGCAGCGATGGTCCGCCTCACCCGGCGTCCGCACCACATTGCCGCCGCAGACCGGGCAATGCTCCGGCATTTCGAACTGCTGATGGCCGCGCGGATGCTCCTTATCCTCCACCACCTTCACCACTTTCGGAATCACATCGCCGCCACGCTCGACTTCAACCCAATCTCCAATTTTCACGCCGAGCCGTTCGATCTCATCCATGTTGTGCAGCGTGGCGCGCGAGACCGTCGTTCCTCCAATCGGAACCGGCTTCAACCACGCCACCGGCGTGAGCTTGCCCGTGCGGCCCACCTGCGGAACGATGTTTTCGATCTGCGTCACCGCGCCGCACGCCGCATATTTATAGGCAATCGCCCACCTCGGAGCCTTGCCCGTAAAACCCAGTTCACGCTGCCACGCCGTGCGATCCACCTTGATGACGATGCCGTCGATCTCGTATGGCAGCGATTCGCGTTTCCCTTCCCAGCTCCGAATGAATTTCCAGACCTCGTCCAGATTCTTCGCCAGCATCCGGTTGGGATTTACCTTGAAACCCGCCGCTTCGAGCGCATCCATGGTTTTCGACTGGCGATCGAAAAACATTTGCCCATCCTTCAATAAAAAGTAGGCGAAAAAGTCCATGCGGCGCTGCGCGGTAATCGACGGTTCGAGCTGCCGGATCGTCCCGGCGGTAAAGTTGCGCGGATTGGCAAACGTGGCCAGACCCTGGCTCGCCCGCTCTTCATTCAGTTTGCGGAAAGCGGCAATCGGCATCAGCATCTCGCCGCGCACTTCGAAATCGGCCGGTATGCCCGTCTTCTTCAATTTGTCTTTCGCAATCGACAGTGGCACCGAGCGCACCGTCCGCACGTTCCCCGTTACGTCTTCGCCGATATTTCCATCGCCGCGCGTAATGCCGCGCTCCAGGCGTCCGTCGGCATATACCAGCGCCAGCGACATGCCGTCGAGCTTCAATTCGCACATGTATTCGATGTCGCTGCGTCCGCTCAGCTCGTGTACGCGCCGCTCCCAGTCGCGCAGCTCTTCTTCGCTGTAAGCGTTGTCGAGCGAAAGCATCGGCGAAGAATGTTTCGCCTTCACAAAACCTTCGCGCGGTTTCCCTCCAACACGTTGCGTGGGCGAGTCCGGCGTGATCAGCTCCGGATGCTCCGCTTCGAGCCGCTTCAGCTCGTTCATCAGCTTGTCGAAGTCAGCGTCGGAAATCTCCGGTTGGTCGAGCACGTAGTAGAGATATTCGTGGTGCCGAATTTTCTCGCGCAGCGCTTCGACTTTTTTCTCGATGGCAGGGTTCGACATTTTCGGAATGATTATAGTCATGCGCGGTAGGCGGATGCGCCGCACGTAAATTCAGGAAGACCTCAAAAGCTTTACTACAACCCTTCTTTGGAGTGGCGAAAGATTTTTCCGACGGAGCCGTTTAGGTCCACTCGATATTCCACCGTGAAAGAAGGCGGAAGCCCATTCGGAGGCGCTTCGTCAAAGTGACCGAATAGCACGACGATCAGCGCATGGTCATTGATCCACCGTTTGGCTCTGAGATACGAATGCCCCGCGCCTAGAAACTGTTTTGCTTGCGGATCGTGATCGGTAATGATTTGGCTAACATCAGTAGTCCGGAGCGTCGCCGCCTCAATCACAGAAGCGGTAGATCCATTGCTTCCAAAGTCATCGTTCACGAAGAATCGCTTGCTGTCAGGTGCCCATTCGACAGCCAGACTCCGGTCATATTTTTTCACAAGCCTTCGAGCACTCGATCTGTCTTCGATCCAAAGGGTGCGCTCCCGGCACTCGTCAGGGCATTCAAAAATCAGAATCCAGCGTTTGTCCGGAGAGATTATCCGCGTGAGCGGTCCATTTGGAAGATCAACAACCGGCTGGACGCCAGTCTTAACCTGAGCGAACGCAACACAACCCACAACGAGGACGACCGAAAAAACTCGACGGTACATTCTGAACGCTTCCCGTCGGTTGCTCTTACCGCTGACACCCGAGACCCGACACCCGTTTCTGCTATCCCTTTTTCGCCTTGCGAATTCGCCCGCGTCCGATCGCCCCGCTGCCCACGCTCGACGGAGGCTTCTTCATTCCTTCCACCAATTCCTTGAGCACGGTCGCGTTGTTACGCTCGGTATCGCGCGACGCATACAAAAGCGTGACGCGCCGCTTGCCCCCCGCTAGATGATGCAGTTTCTCGACCGCCGCAGAACCCTCCACGCTCGCCAATTCTTTCAGGTAGCGTTTGCGGAACATGCTCCACGCCCCAGTATTCGCGTGGAACCACTTCCTCAGTTCGTCCGACGGCGCAACATCCCGCAACCAGAGTTTGACCGCCGCATCTTCTTTGCTCAAACCGCGCGGCCACAGGCGATCGACCAGCACGCGCACACCGTCTGACGCAGAGGCAGATTCATACACGCGTTTGACGGCAACAGCCATGCCTACCGTATTATCCTACCTTTGAGCCGCAGGTGTGAGCCGCTGATGTGACCTGCTAACGCCTCGGCGCGACTAGCATGAATTTGATTTCTCCGTGCCTCCGTGTCTCCGTGGTGATGATCGCGCTTCTTTCGCTCTCAGCCTGCGATGTCGAGCGCCGCAAGTCCGACGCCGAACTTGGTCTCAATCCGCAACAGGCCGCCGGCAGAAAACTCTACGATAATTATTGCGACCGCTGCCACGAGCCTTACTCTTCGCGTGGCAAAAAAGGTCCGAGCCTCAAGGGTGTGTTCAAGCACCAGTATCTTTCGCTCAGCGGACTGCCCGCCAACGACGACCGCATCACCGACATCATCAAATATGGCCGCGCCAAAATGGATGGCTTCAACCAGGTAATGACCGATCAGCAGATCAAAGATTTGCTGGCATATTTGCACACGCTGTAGCTAGTTCCCGGTTCTCAGTTGTCAGTTCCCAGGACACCTGCCTCTGCCTGAGCTCGTCGCTTTTACTAGAACCGAGAACTGGGAACTAGAACAACGAGCTGAGAACTGCTCCTATGTCATAATCGCCTTCAGTGTCTACCATCGACCAATCGGCGCTGTTTCGCAAACTGCCCTCTACCGACGAACTTCTTCGCCATCGCGATATTCAGCCGCTGATCGAACGCGATGGACATTCCGCCGTTGCCGAAGGCGCCCGCGGCGTGCTCGCCCGCCTGCGCGACGAAATCTCCGCTGGTCTCCTTGATGAGAAATCGCTGGACCTCGCACTCGGCGGCCTTCCCGCAGCCATCGAACGTCAACTCCGCGAGTCGCTGAGTTATTCGCTGCAGCCGCTCATTAACGCCACCGGCGTGGTCCTGCACACCAATCTCGGGCGCGCGCCGCTCGCCGCTTCAGCACTGGATCACATCTGCTCGACAGCTGGCCTCTACTCCAATCTCGAATTCGACACCGCAACCGGCGAACGTGGCAAACGCGACATCCATGTCGATCGCTTGTTTCAAAAGCTCCTGGACGATGATCGTGTGGTGGCGGGGCTCGGCCCCGCCTCAGCGCAGCGCAGCTCCGCCATCTCCACCATCGTGGTCAACAACAACGCCGCCGCAGTCTTGCTCGCGCTGAACTCGCTCGCCGAAAGTGGCGAAGTCATCGTCTCTCGCGGAGAACTCGTCGAAATCGGTGGCTCATTTCGCATCCCCGATGTGATGACAAAGTCGAGCGCCATCCTGCGCGAAGTCGGCACCACCAACCGCACGCGCCTTGCCGATTACGAATCCGCCATCAACGAACGCACGCGCCTCCTGCTGCGCGTGCATCGCTCGAATTTCGAAATCACCGGCTTCACCGAACAGCCCGCGCTCATCGAACTCGTCTCTCTCGCCCGCCGCCGCAATCTTCCGCTTATGGAAGACCTCGGCAGCGGCGCGCTATTCGACCTGCGTTCGGTCGGAATCAACAGCGAACCCAGTGTGCTCGATAGCCTGCGCACCGGAGTCGACGTCGTCACGTACAGTGGCGATAAACTTCTTGGCGGTCCGCAAGCCGGATTAATCAGCGGCCGCGCCGATCTCGTTTCCCGCATGAGATCGAATTCGCTTTTTCGCGCGCTGCGCGTCGATAAACTGACCTACGCTGCGCTCGAAGCCACACTCCTCGCCTACGTCAAGCGCGATCACGACGCCGTCCCAGTGTTGCGCATGATGCGCCTCTCGAAAGATGCCATCGCGCATCGCGCCGAAAAAATTACCTCCAGCGTCGGCGCTGCTCAAAGCAAATCAGCTCTCCAGCTCGATCTGCTCAACGGCGAATCGGTCATCGGCGGCGGCGCCGCGCCCTCGGCGGTGTTGCCGACGCGGCTGATCGCGCTCACGCACAGCGATCTCAGCGCCGACGAACTCAACGCCCGTCTCCGCACTTCGACTCCACCAGTCATCGCGCGCGTAGAAGAAGGACGCGTGCTGCTCGATCTCCGCACAGTGTTTCCGGAGCAGGACGCAACGCTGGTGGCAACGTTGGCATCTTTGACCTGAGACCTAAGACCTGACCCCTGAGACCTGAATTCCAATTGCCAATTACAAATTACCAATTAACAATGTCTCTATGATTCTGGGCAGCGGGGTTGACATCGCCGAAGTTCATCGCATCCGCGAAAGCATCGAGCGCTTTGGCGATCGCTTCGTAAATCGCATCTTCACCGAAGGCGAAATTCGCTACTGCGAAAAGAAAGCCAGCCGCTTCGAAAGCTATGCCGCGCGTTTTGCCGCGAAAGAAGCGGGGATGAAGGCGCTCGGCACCGGTTGGAGTCATGGCGTCCGCTGGCGCGATATCGAAGTGGTGCGGCCGAACGGACAGCGCCCCACGCTGCAATTGCACGGCGAGGCCGCAGCCATCGCGGCGAAACTCGGCACCAGGAACATCGCCCTCTCGCTCACCCACACCTCCGAGCAAGCCTTGGCTCATGTCATTCTTGAAAACTGAATTGCGTAGAAGATTCGATTATCCATCCTGGTCATCATCTTAATCCCGATGGAAGCTCGGTCGGCGCGCATCATGCGTTGGAATTCCCGCGTCAACCCGCTGATTTAAGATAACTTCCTGAATTCCCGCAACAAGCGCTCAAGTTTAGGGTTTATGTCCCCAGTATGTAATCACGCCGGTGTTACCGGTATTGGGTCAAATACAGTAGGCCAAAGAGAGAGACAATGAAAGACGCAATGAAAATGAATCGCTCGGTTCGTAAACGAGTTCTGGGTTTTGGGTTAGGAGTTCTGCTGTTGACGATTTCGGTTTTGTCGTTCTCAACGCCATCGGCCGCGCAGATCGGCATTGGCATCTCGGTGCGCATCGGCCCGCCCGCGCTGCCGGTTTACGCGCAGCCCATCTGCCCCGGCCCGGGTTATCTGTGGACTCCCGGCTACTGGGCCTGGAATGACGATGGCGGCTACTACTGGGTTCCGGGCACATGGGTGGTCGCACCGGTCGGGTTGCTCTGGACTCCCGGCTACTGGGGCTTCGTCGGCGGCCTTTACGCCTGGCACCCAGGATATTGGGGACCGCATGTTGGCTTCTACGGCGGAATTAACTACGGCTTCGGCTACGGCGGCGTCGGTTTCGTTGGCGGCGAATGGAGAGGCGGCGCGTTCTTCTACAACCGCGCAGTGATGAACGTCGATGTCGTCGGTATTCACAACGTCTATTCCAGGACCGTGGTCGTCAACAATGTGCACACCAGCTTCAACGGCCCCGGCGGTATCGTAGCGCGGCCAACTCCGGAAGAAGAGAGGTATGCCCACGAACAGCACACCGCAGCGGTTGCAGCGCAGGTGGAGCACGAACGTGCTGCCAGCCAGAATCGTGCGCTGTTTGCCTCTGAGAACCACGGGCGTCCGGCGATTGCGGCTACGGCCAGACCGGGCGAGTTCTCAGGACACGACGTGGTAAGAGCCAACGCGGCAGGCGATCGCGCGAGCGAGCGGGCGGCAAATCAGGAGAACGGTCAACGGCAAATTCGCGTCCATCCTAACCCCGGGATGAGGCAGGATCGCTCGGCTGTCAAGGAAAACCGCGAAGCTGACAAAGAAGACCGTCAGGCTGCGCGCGAACAAAAGCAAGCCGACCGGCAGCAGAAGCAGGCTCAGAAACAGGCCGACAAAAAGGCGAAGGCGGAACAGAAACGGAATAATCCCGACGACCATCGCTAACCGCGCGCCTAAACCGTCGGAAATAGAAAAGGCTCCCGTTGTTTCAAAGCATCAGCGGGAGCCGTTTTTTCTACCCTCCCGCACCCTTCTCCATTCCTCCCAAATCTCCCGCCTTGAAATTTGGCCCGGTTTGCTATGATGTTGTGTCGTTAACAGACCACCTTGCCTAGCCAAAAGCAGCTGAAATGGTCGCAACTGCGAGTCGGGCTCACCGTCTTGGTCGCGAGCGTTATCCTCATGGTTCTGATCTTCCTCATGAGTGGTACTGGCGGATGGTTCACCCACAAAATCAGGCTGCGGTCGTACTTCGATAATGCGCAAGGTCTGCGCGAAGGTGCGCCGGTACGTTTGGCCGGGGTTGACATCGGCAACGTAACCGGCATTCGGGTGGTTAGCGGACATCCGCTGGCGCCGGTCGAAGTCAGCATGAAGGTCAATACCAAGTATGATTTCGATCTCCACAAAGATTCAGTCACGGTGCTGAGCACGGCGGGTATTCTCGGCGAAACTTATGTCGATATCGACAGTTCGACCGCCAAGGGTCCTGCGGTGGCCGATGGCGACACGCTGGCCACTCGTGAGGAGCCTGCCATTGAAGATGTGGTCCGTGCCAGTCAGACCACACTGCAGAATATTGACACGCTGCTCAAGCGCGTCGATCGAATCATGGCTTTCATCGAAAGCGGCCAGGGTTCGATCGGCAAGGTCATTTACGATCCCGCCTTGTATAACCAGCTCAACGCCACCGTGGTTGAATTCAAGGGCTTGGTCGATGACATCCAGAACGGAAAGGGCTCGCTCGGCCCGCTCTTCACCAGCGATGAGGCGTACAAGAAAGCAGTCGCTGCCATCGACAAGGTCAACGCCATGCTCGACGATTTGCAGGCGGGCAAAGGCACCGCTGGCAAACTGCTCAAAGATCCCGAATTGTTCGACAATGTCAACAAAACCATGGCCAACGTCCGCCAGCTCACCGACGACATGAATGCCGGCAAATACGCGCTCGGCAAGTTTACCCATGACCAGGAATTCGCCAACAAGCTGCAGGAGACCATCAACAATCTCGCAGCTCTATCCGACCGCCTCGAAAAGGGCGAGGGCACCGCGGGAATGTTGTTTAAGGATCCCGCGCTCTATAACAACAGCAATCAAATGCTGATCGAGACGCGAGAATTGATCAAGTCAATCCGCGAGAATCCCAAGAAGTATCTGACCTTCCACGTGAAGGTATTTTGAAGTGACGCGCTCAGCCAGCCACTCGGACTCGCTCGCAACCAGCGACTAACATCCAATGCCTGGCATCGTCCAATACATGTCAAACTGGACCATGTCGATGTCCCGCTGCGTGCGACTCCACAGATTCATGCCGAGATATTCGGGCAGAGGGTAAAATGCGAAATCTTTCCATGCTCTTGATCGTCTTCACCGTGCTTGTGGCTCTTTCATTTGCGCAAGAAAAGCCCGCGCCGGAAAGCCAAAAGCCAGCCTCCGATGTGCGCTCCGACGTCCGCTTCTCCGCCGACCTGCTCGATAAATCCATCGATCCTTGCAACGATTTCTACGCCTTTGCCTGCAGCAAGTGGAAGGCAGCGAACCCGATTCCCCCCGACCGTTCATCCTGGGGCCGCTTCAACGAATTGCAGGAGCGTGGCGAATACATCGTGCGCGACATTCTCGAAAAGGCATCGGCCGAGCGGCCAGGCCGCAGCGCCAGCGAGCAAAAAATCGGCGATTATTACGCCAGCTGCATGGATGAGAGTGCCATCGAAAAAACCGGCATCAAGCCGTTGCAAGCGGATTTCGACAGCATCGCGGCGCTCAAATCGAAGGCCGACCTTCCGCGGGAGATCGTCCGCCTGCATCGCGAAGGCGTCGATGTGTTGTTCGGCTTCGATTCCGGCTCGGACTTCAAAAATGCCAGCCAGATCATCGCCCAGGTCGATCAGGGCGGTCTTGGCTTGCCCGACCGCGATTACTATTTCAAGGACGATCCGAAGTCGGTCGAACTTCGCCGGAAATACGTAGAGCATGTGGCCAAAATGTTCGTGCTGTTGGGCGACACCGACGGCAAAGCCGACAGCGAGGGCCAAGCTGCGATCGAAGCAAAAACCGTCATGGCGATCGAAACCGCTTTGGCCAAGGGCGCGCTCGACCAGACCAGCCGCCGCGATCCCGAAAAGATTTATCACAAGCTAACTGACAAAGAATTGGCCGCCCTCAGTCCCTCCTTTGACTGGACTGTCTACTTCGAAGGCGTAGGCGCGCCGCGCTTCGATTCCCTCAACGTGATCGAGCCCGACTTCATCAAGAACATGCAGGAGGTCATCAACGCGCATTCGCTCCAGGACTGGAAGATTTATTTGCGCTGGCATGTCCTGCATACCGCGGTGCCGGCATTGCCGATGGCATTCGTCAACGAAAACTTCGAGTTCTTCGGCAAGACTCTCACCGGCGCCAAGGAGCTGCGCCCACGCTGGAAGCGCTGCGTTGGTTACACCGATGGAGACATGGGCGACTTAGTCGGGCAGATTTATGTAGCACAAACCTTCGGGGCTCAGGGCAAGGAGCGCACTCTGGCCATGGTTGAGGCTCTCGAAAAGGCGCTCGGCCAGGACATCGAAGGCGTGTCCTGGATGAGTCCGGAGACGAAGGTCCAGGCAATGGTGAAATTGCACGCCATTACCAATCGCATCGGTTATACCGATAAGTGGCGCGATTACTCGAAACTCCAGATCGTGCGCGGCGACGCGCTGGGCAATTCGCAGCGCGCCAACCTCAACGATCTTAACTACCGCTTGGATAAGATTGGCACCCCGCTCGACAAACGTGAGTGGCCGTATCCGCCGATGACCGTGAACGCAACATACGACCCCACGCAAAACAACATCACCTTCCCCGCGGGAATTCTGCAACCGCCATTCTATGACAACCGCGCCGACGATGCTCTGAACTTTGGCGGCATCGGCGCCGTAATCGGCCACGAACTAACTCACGGCTTCGACGATCAGGGCAGCCAATTCGACGCCAACGGCAATCTCCGCGACTGGTGGACGGCAAGCGACAAAAAGCAATTCCAGGAGCGCACCAGCTGCATCAGGGATCAGTACGGGAACTTTGTCGCCGTCGACGATCTGAAGGTCAACGGTCAGCTCACTCTGGGCGAGAACACGGCCGACAACGGCGGCCTGCGCATCGCTTACATTGCCATGCTGGCCACCTTTGCCGGCAAAGAGCCAGCGCCCATCGACGGCCTCACCGCCGAGCAGCGCTTTTTTCTGGGATGGGCCAACGTCTGGTGCCAGAACCGCACCGATGCTTACCAGCGCATGTTAGTGACCATCGATCCGCACTCGCCGGGAAAAGATCGCGTGAATGGTACCGTTTCCAATATGCCGGAGTTCCGCGAAGCGTATCACTGTGCAGCCAATGCGCCCATGGTGAACCAGAACGCCTGCAGAGTTTGGTGAACCAGCCTGGAGCAGCGAGCTACAAGCTTCGAGCCAACAGAGCGGGTGAGCACCCTGGGGTGTTGGTTGCTCAGGGACGTTGCGCCAGCGACTGTTGCGGCTTTTGATCTAGGGCTCTTAATTGGCTTTAGGGCAGGGTTGCTCGGAGCTCGTGGCTAGTAGCCCGAAGCTAACTGCTCATGCGCGTGGTAACTCGAGCGCACCAGCGGGCCCGACTCCACGTGCCTGAATCCAAACTTCAGCGCTTCTTCTTTCAGCGAAACAAATTCGGCCGGAGTGTAATAGCGCGTCATCGGGAGATGATCTTTCGACGGCCGCAAATATTGCCCAATCGTCAGAATATCCACGCCGCACTCGCCCAGATCCCGAAAAACCTCGATTAACTCACCGGTCTCTTCGCCCAGCCCAACCATCACTCCGCTCTTCGTTACCATCGCGCTATCCCACCGCCTGGCATTCGCCAGTAGGTCGAGCGTTCGCTGATAACGCGCGCCCGAGCGCACGGCGCGGTAAAGTCGCGGAACCGTCTCCGTGTTGTGATTGAGCACGTTCGGCTTTGCTTCGAGCACAATCCGCAGCGGCTCTTCCAAACCCTGAAAGTCAGGAATCAGCACCTCGACGCGGCACTCCGGCACAAGTTCGCGTATCTGGCGAATCGTCTCGGCAAAAATCTTTGCCCCGCCAACGTTGTCATCGTCGCGATTCACGCTGGTTACGACTGCATGGCGTAAGCCGAGCGTAGCCACTGCTTCAGCCACGCGCCGAGGCTCGTCCCAGTCAATCGCCTGCGGGCGTCCCTTCGGCACTGCGCAAAAGCCGCACCGCCGCGTGCAGATATCGCCCAGCAACATGAAGGTCGCAGTGTGGTGGTGCCAGCATTCTCCAATATTGGGGCATTGCGCCGACTCGCACACCGTATGCAGCCCCAGCCCGCGCGCCAGCTTTTTGAGATTGTGAAAATTGTCCCCAACCGGAGCCTTGGCCTTCAGCCACGCCGGCTTCGGAGCCCGCACCGGCGGCCCAAGATCAATCTGCACGAGTTGAGAAGACGCAGCCACTGTGATATCCGATTCTATCAAAGGGCGTAAGTAGCTTACCCTGTGTTCTCCGCGTCCTCTGTGGTTTAGATTTTCTTCAGTCCCGGATCTCTTCATCCAGTGCTAAAATACAAACTGTACAAACCGTACAAATAGTACATGACGACCCGACGAAAAATTGCCAGCAGCGCCGCCCGAACCGAGCTCGCCGATATCATCAATCGCGCCGCTTATGCTGGCGAGCGCGTGATCGTGCATCGTCGCAAGAAGCCGGTGGCGGCCGTCGTCCCGCTTTCTGACCTCGAGTTACTGGAGCACCTCGAGGATCGCATCGATCTCGAAGAAGCCCGCAGGCGCTTGAACGAGCCAACCGTGTCCTGGACAAGAATTAAGAAGGATTTGGGTCTGTAGCGGGCGCGCGATGCCCTATACCGTAGAGTTCGCGGCCTCCGCTCTCCGCGAGTTCAAAGCTCTGGAACGCTCAGTCCAGCGCCGGATCGCTTCGCACATCGATCAGTTGGCTGTGGATCCTTTCCCCCGAGGCTCAAAGAAACTACAAGGCGCGAACGATCAGTACCGAATCCGCATCGGAGTTTACCGTGTAATCTATCGGGTCGAGTCAAAGCGGGTGACAGTTGTGTTTCTGAAAATCGGCCACCGGCGAGAGGTTTATCGCCAGTAGAACTAAGTTCTGTGACCTGAAATCCGCGTCACTCTTCCAGCCTCTTACGCAGCCGAGCCTTCACCTCCGGCCATTCCGCTGCCACAATCGAAAAACGCGCAGAATCGCGAGGGATGAAGTCCGCGGCCATGCGATGGGCGCGAAGAACGCCTTCGAACTTTCCGCCGATGCGTTCAATAGCAGCCCGCGAGCGCTGGTTGCGCACGTCGGTGTGAAGGCAAACGCGAAGCGCCTGCCAGCTTTCAAAAGCGTGAGTCAGCATGAGCAGCTTGGCTTCGGTATTGGCGCCGGTTCGAATCGCCGAACGCGTCAGCCAGGTGTAGCCAATTTCACACGCATCGGGATGCGTCCGTTCGTGCCGCGAATGGCCCTCAGGCCAGGCCCATCGCTCCAGATCGAAAAAACGCGTCGATCCAATAACGACCCCATCTCCCGCGCGCACGATGGCAAATGGCGCCGCGGTGCCCGCATCGCGCCAGGCTATCGCCGTTTCGACGTACCGCGTCGTTTCGGCTATGCCCCGCGGAACCGGACTCCACTGATAGAGAGATTGACCTAGCGAAGGATCGAGAGGAGAATCGTCCGCTGATGCCGCCGCCAGTCCCTCGACGTGCTGCAGTCCCAGCGGTTCGAGACGAACATGCGTACCCGAAAGGGTAAGACTTTCTGCACTCCAGCTCACTTCAAGTGCACCGCAGCCTCCGAACGCTTCGGACCGGCTGAACTTGCGCGAGACGTGCGGTTTGCCGCAACCCCCGGCATTTCGTACTTCGGCTTGATCTCGTGGCATCCGTCCTCGCAATACACGCCGCCCACCGCCGACTCCGGCGTCGGCATCGGAGAACTGACTGCGCGCTCGCGTTCCGCCTCCAGTTGCCGGTCGACCTCGGCGATCAGCTTTTCGTTCTCGGCCGGCGTCAACCATTTTTTCTCGCGCACCAAATAATTTTCCATCCTGGCGATCGGATCACGCCGCTTCCAATACTCGAACAACTCCTTCGGAACGTACGCCGCCGCATCGTGAATGGCATGGCCTTTCATGCGCATCATCTTCGCTTCAATGAGCGTCGGACCCTCGCCGTTGTGGGCGCGCGCGCACGCTTCATGGCAGGCGTCGTAAACCTGGCAGGCATCGGTGCCATCGACGATCACGCCCGGAATCCCGTAACCAATCGCGCGCTCGGCCAGATCCGCAACGCCAAACTGCATATCGCTCGGCGTGGAGTACGCCCACAGATTGTTCTCGACGATCAGCACTAATCCAAGTTTCTGCACCGCCGCGAAATTCAGTCCCTCGTAAGTTACGCCGGTCGATTGCCCGCCGTCGCCAATCCACGTCATCGTCGCGATGTTCTTGCCCTGCAGCCGCGCGCCAAGAGCAACCCCCGTCAGCACCGGGATCAAATCGCCCAGCATGGAGATCGGAGCGGCAACGTTACGCTTCTTCAGATCACCAAAATGCGAGGTCGTATCGCGCCCGCCCGTCGGCGATCCCGATTTCGCCATGTACTGCATCATGATGTCAGCCGGCGCAAATCCGCGTACCAGCAGCGCTCCCTGGTTGCGGATCATCGGGCCCATCCAATCGTCTTCGCCGAGCGCATACGCCGACGCGCACGAACAACTTTCCTGCCCCAGTCCAAAATAAACTCCGCCCACCACCTGCCCTTGTTTGTAGAGATTCTCCAGGGCCGTTTCCATGCGCCGATTGAGCAGCATCCAGCGATAAATTTCGATCACCTGTTGCTTCGACAGATATTGCGAATCGCGGATGGGCGGCGCTGCCTTGTTAAGATCGCCGCTTTCAACTTCGTACCGCACCGTGTCGCCCTCCCGCACCTGCCGCACGGTGAAGCAAGGCTTTTCCAGCCTGTAATCGCGGATGGTATAAGCGCGCCGATCGCCATCCGCGAATTGTCGCGCAGAATGATTCAAACCCGATTTCGCAATCCTCGTGCGGGTCCCATTAGTTCCAGATCTCTCAGCGGCTGGCTTTCTCACAAGCGGCTTATTCACGATGGTCTTCTTTGGCATGATCGTCCAAAAGATATGCTAGCGCAGAACCGCCCGGGCGTGTGAAAGTGACGTGTGAAAGTGATGTATGCAACTGTGGCGCGCGCACTTGCCCCTGAAAAGTGCGCCACTTTCACGCGCAGATCAGGCAAGAAACAATTTATCCTCCCCGCGCACTGCACGCAATTCCGAAGGCACCTTCACAGGAACTCCCACAGTATTCCCAAGCAGCGCGTCAATCGTTTCCACCCATAGCATCTGGCTTCCGAACACGAGTCCGAAGTTATGCGAGATCGCTTCGGCTACATCGTTAATTTCTAACTCGCGGCCCAACTCCCTTTGCATTGATGTTACGGGCTTCGCCGCGATTCCGCAGGGCACGATCAGATCGAAGTAGCTAAGATCGGTATTTACATTCAAAGCGAATCCGTGCGATGTAACCGAGCGTGAAATGTGCACGCCAATGGCCGCGATTTTCCCTTCGCTTGCACTGGCCGCGTCGTGATCCGTCTCCGTCCAGACTCCAGTCAATCCCGCCACCCGCTTCGTTGGAATCCCGAAATCCCCGCACGCCCGAATCAAAACTTCCTCCAGCCGCCGGACGTAATCAACCGCCCCCAGTGTCTTTCGTCTTCCCAAATTGAAAGAGCCAGAACCGTTTTTCTGAGAACTAAGAACTGAGAACTGAGAACGTTCCTGAGACCCATCAAATCCGCGCAGATCATGCTGTCTCAGATCGTGCTGTCTTAGATCAACAATCGGATACCCCACAATCTGCCCCGGCCCGTGAAACGTAACATCTCCCCCGCGATCGCACTCGAACACCTCGACTCCGCGAGCCGCCAACATTTCCGTAGAAGCCAGCACATTGTCAGCCTTGGCATTGCGCCCAAGCGTAATCACGGGCGAATGTTCGAGCAGCAACAACACGTCGCCGATCTCGCCAGCCTTGCGCAGATCGACGAGCCTCCGCTGCAGCCGCAGCCCGTCGCCATAGCCAACCTGCCCGAGTTGTACGACAGAAATCATGTTGCAGTGAAATTATAGGCCCGGAGCCGCTCCACTCGACCACCCCGGACCACGAGCACACCCTGCCTCGCGTTTCTCTGCCACTTCTTCGATGGCCAGAGCATCTGAATCAAGTCAAAGCTGGCGGTAAGGATAAATAATGCAAACTCGCAAACTCGGAAACAGCAACCTGGAAGTTTCGGCACTCGGCCTCGGCTGCATGGGCATGAGCTTCTCATATGGTGAGCCGAAAGATAAGCAGGAGATGATCTCTCTTCTGCGCACAGCGGTCGACCGCGGCATCACCTTCTTCGATACGGCTGAGGTCTATGGCCCGTTCACCAACGAAGAGCTCGTCGGCGAAGCGCTATCTCCCGTCCGCGACCGTGTGGTCATTGCTACCAAGTTTGGGTTCGATCTGAGTGGAGATCACCAGCCGGGAGCCTTCCGCGTGAATAGTCGGCCCGAGCATATCAAGCAGGCCGTCGAGGGGTCGCTCAAACGGCTGCGGGTCGATACCATCGACCTGCTGTATCAGCACCGGGTTGACCCCGGCGTGCCCATAGAAGATGTCGCGGGCACGGTGAAGGAACTGATTCAAGCCGGCAAGGTCAAGCACTTCGGCCTTTCCGAAGCCGGAGTGAAAACCATCCGCCGCGCGCACGCGGTTCAGCCCGTGACTGCGCTTCAAAACGAATACTCGCTCTGGTGGAGAACGCCCGAAGCGGAAGTGCTGCCGGCTCTCGAGGAGCTTGGAATTGGCTTGGTCCCGTATAGCCCGCTGGGAAGAGGATTCCTCACCGGGAAGATGGACGAAAATACGAAGTTCGGCAGCTCCGATTTTCGCAGCAAGCTCCCCCGCTATCAGCCCGAAGCTCTGAAGGCAAACCAGGCAGTTGTCAATCTCCTCGCCAGCATTGCCCACCAGAAAGGGGCGACCCCCGCGCAGATTGCGCTCGCCTGGCTCTTGGCGCAAAAGCCGTGGATTGTTCCCATCCCTGGCACGACCAAGTTGTCTCGCCTGGACGAAAACCTTGGCTCGCTCGCCATTCAACTCACAGCCGACGACCTGCGCGAAATTGACGCCGCAGCCTCCAAAATCACGGTGGAGGGTGATCGCTATCCCGAGCACCTCCAGCGAATGGTCGGCCTGTGATCAGTTTCCCTTGTTTCTATCCGGAGGGTGCGCCGTTCTTGTCGCGTTCTGTGCGACAGGGCGGCGTGGATTTTGACTCGATGCCGAGGAGATCTGAACTGCGCCCGGCTCATTCCAGCGCGAGAGCCATCTTCAGCGCGCGGTCCAATTCCTCAATCTTGAGGCGCGCCAGCGACCCAACAAACCGCGTCAGTTGTACCTTGCGGAGACTCACGAGGTTGTCGCACAGGATCCAGCTTTCATGTTTCATGCCTTCGTCGACGCCGATGGAGACCTGGGTTGAGAATCCGTGCCCGCGCGTGAGGATCGGGGCGCACACGACGGTGGGGAATCTGGAATCGATTAGAACCTGGCGGCTTACGACAACGAAACTCCGGTAAAATTTGGGATCATTGCCAATAGGATCGTGGCCAGCAGGATTATGGCCCGGATTCTGAACGCGATAGATTTCGCCTCGTCGCATTCTATCTCCCGGTTACGCCTCCGGATCCTGATAGCGAAGAATGTCGTCCACCTCCGCATTCAATTCCTTCGCAGCCTTATTGATGAGTTCGAGATCGCGAGCCTCAACCTGAGCCCGAGCCTGTTTGCGCAAGTACTGGCTCAGTACGGCCTCAATGAAAGCGGAGCGCGACTGCTTCGATCCGGCAACGCGGTCGATGCCGGCAAGCACCTCCTTCGAAAGTGTGATAGATGTCTTCTCCTTCATATTACCATTATACTACTAAAAAATAGCAATCGAGCGCAGCAGCCGGAATGTCGTTGATTAACTTTTTCGATTCCCCCCTTGCACAATCACCACAGCTTTGGTATAAAAATTAAGATCGAGGACAGTGACTGAGTGTCTTTGGCTGCCTGCTGAATCTTCGCGGCCGCTTTTGGCATCAAATTCTGAAAGCCTCTATTTGACCCCGGTTCCGGGGTTCGCATTCGGGAACAAGGTTCCTGAAGGGTTTCCGCGCATAGCAGAGCCTCCAAGCGATCTTTAATTTTTGAATGTCTTCCGTGGCGGCGTGCGCCGATTTTTCGGCGTTTTTCCAACCACGGAAGAGCGTTTTCCGACGCGCTGTAAAACGAGTTCTCCGGTTTTGCCTCGCCGCAATTTCTGGGTTGGAGTATCTGGATCGAAACTCCCCGTTCCTGCTCAAAGCAGGCTGTTGAAATCAGGTGGAAATCCTGTGATCTCAGCGGGTTGACAGTGGCCGTCCGAAGACGATAGCGTTAAAAGGTTTCGAGGACGCCGGATTTCCCACAAGGGGTTCGGTGGACTGAATACGCACCGCTTAGGCGGAAAAATGTTTTGCGGCAACGCAAAACAGGCGTTTCGGTCTTTGACAATAAGGTTGAACGTGCCAGTCGTGAGATGTAGGCATTCATGGCGGAGCTCCGCTCTAGCCGGAATGCTGAATAGAAATGTTCGGGCTCAAAGTCTGAACGTACTCACAAGATAGACCTCGTCTCAGCAGATGAGGTCAGCCGGTTAGCGGGGTCCCCGGCGAGGGTCTTCAGCCCTCGGTGGGGTGCCTCTACCCAGACCGGCGTCAGGTTTCAAATGAGAGTTTGATCCTGGCTCAGAATCAACGCTGGCGGCGTGCCTAACACATGCAAGTCGAACGAGAAAGTGGAGCAATCCATGAGTACAGTGGCGACCGGGTGAGTAACACGTGACTACCTGCCCTTGAGTGGGGGATAACCCCGGGAAACCGGGGCTAATACCGCATAAAATCGCAAGATCAAAGGAGCAATCCGCTTTTGGAGGGGGTCGCGGCTGATTAGCTAGTTGGTGAGGTAACGGCTCACCAAGGCGAAGATCGGTATCCGGCCTGAGAGGGCGCACGGACACACTGGAACTGAAACACGGTCCAGACTCCTACGGGAGGCAGCAGTGGGGAATTTTGCGCAATGGGGGAAACCCTGACGCAGCAACGCCGCGTGGAGGATGAAGCCCCTTGGGGCGTAAACTCCTTTCGAC
>JASHOU010000012.1 GCA_030038475.1 Terriglobales bacterium
CTCACTCGTCCCGTACCATGAGACATCCTCCCGCCAGAACCTGCTGCGGCTTATTGCCGGATGGTTTTTCCGGAACGCAATCATGCATTTGAAGAAACGGAAGATGTCCTGGTTCGTACGAAGCTGGCTCCAGTCCAGCCATCCGGTTTCGTTGTCCTGGTTGTAGGGATTGTTGTTGCCGAACTGGGTGTTCAGGAATTCGTCTCCAGCGCGAAACATTGGTGTGCCGTTGGAGAGCAAGAGCAGGCAGCAGAAATTCTTCACTTGCTTCCAGCGCAGGGCCATCAGATCGGCGGGCGCACCTTGGTCTCCCTCGTGCCCACAGTTCCAGCTGTAGTTATCATTCGTGCCGTCCTGATTATCATTGCCGTTCGCCCAGTTGCGCTTCTGATTGTAGGAAACCAGATCGTACAGTGTAAAGCCGTCGTGGGAAGTTATGTAATTAACGCTCTGATATGCGTGATACGCGTCGGCGCGGTTGTCGGGAAAAAAGTCGTCGCTGCCATAAATGCGGCGCATGAGATCGGCAACCATGCCTGCGTCGCTCTTGACGAAACGACGAATGTCGTCGCGAAACCGGCCGTTCCACTGCAGCCAGGTTATTCCCGGGAACCCGCGGCCGAGCTGAAAGGCGCCGGTGTCCCAAGGCTCGGCAATCAGGCGAAGGCGGCCCAGTTCCGGATCGGCCGCAATTTCACTGAAGATGGGAGCATCGCCCCAATTGAGCGATCCATCGGCGTTACGGCTGAATATCGACGCCAGATCGAAGCGGAATCCATCGATGTGCATTTCCCGTTTCCAATAACGCAGGCTGTCCATCACCATCTTGCGCACCTGCCCCTGGCCAAAATTCAAGGTGTTGCCGGTCCCGGAGTAATTGGCGTAGGGATTCGCTGGATCGGAAGTCAGCATGTAATAGCTGGCGCTGTCCAATCCTTTGTAACTATAGATTGGCCCCCGGTGGTCGCCCTCGCAGGTGTGGTTGTACACCACATCCAGCACCACGCCGATATCGGCCTGGTGAAAAGCCTTTACCATGTTTCTAAATTCGATATGCTGCTCATCGGAGTCACGCGTACTAGCATACTGCGCGTGCGGTGCGAAGAAGTTCAAAGGCATGTAACCCCAGTAGTCGCCTTCTTGGGGATCGCGCTGAAAAATCGGCATCAGTTCGACAATCGTGACTCCGAGATCCTTTAGATATGGAATCTTCTCCACGAGTCCGGCATAGGTTCCGGCACGGGATGGATCCACGCCGGAGTTGGGGTTCCTGGTAAATCCCTTCACGTGAAGTTCGTAGATAATCGCGTCCGACTCATGAAGCGGCGACCGGTCTCCCGACCAGTCGAATCGAGCCCGGTGACCGGTCAACGCTCCTAATGGCGCCCGGCCGGCGTTTGATCCTTCGCGCATAGCGAGTGTGCGATCGAAATTCGGCGGGAAGAAAACGCATTTCGCATACGGATCGAGGAGAACTTTTTGCGGGTCGAAACTATGAAGCTGAGGAACGCTCTCACCCGCAACGGAGTATGCGTAATAGTGGGCGCCGCCAATCTCGGCGACAGGGATTCGGCAGTGCCAAATGCGTCCAGACTTGTTGCGCAAAAAGTCGAATCGGAAGGCTAGAACAGGGTTCACCAAATCTGTGGCGGTATAGAGCAACAACGTGACGCTTTCCGCATGTTCAGAATGAACGGCAAAGTTGAGTGCCTGCTCTTCCTCGATCCAAGTGACGCCAAGCGGCAATGGACTGCCTTCGGCTTGCGCCCACGTTCGGCGCTTGCTCATGGCCTTAGTCGCGGGCTGCGCTGTGGCGATTGTAAAATCAGCGGCCGCAGGCGTTAGATAGGTTGTATTGTCCACACTACCTCTCTGAAACATTGCTCTTGGCGCGCCCACTTTTGCGCACAGCCATGCCCACGCGCCGATCACGATTTTCTGTTAGTGGATATGCATTTGTTCTTCCAAGTCTCGGGATTGCAGCGGGCGACCGTGACAGAAGTTCGTCACATGCCAGACGCTAGCTGGTCCGATTCTCCAGCGGCTGCACGGTCCGCAAAAATTACCGCCCGATCCTGGCAAACGCGTCCTGCCGGAATCGACACGTCGCCCTTACGCAGGCGGGACAGCATCTTGAGTTTCTCACTCCCAGTTGCCAGCCATAAAATGCGCCGGGCGCGATCGATGACTGGATAAGTCAGCGTCATTCGCCGTCTTCCCTGGTAGATGCCGGTCACTGACACATCGGAGTCGGCAATGTTAAGCACCGGGTCGCCCGGAACCAAAGAAGCCGTGTGGCCGTCCGGGCCAAGGCCGAGGTGAATCAGGTCAAGGGTAGCCGGCGAACCAGCCATTTTCGAGAGAAGCGAGGCATATTGCCTGGCCGCAGCTTCCAAATCCGGCGATTCCACCGGCATCGCGTAAATATGATCCGGGCGAATCTTCGACCGGCCAGGCGGGAAGTGATCAAGCAGGCTTTCCTGAAGATGCGTGAGATTTCTGTCCGCGTTTCCCGCCGGCGCCACGCGTTCGTCCACCTGCATTACATACACGTGCTCCCATGGAAGATCTTCATTCGCCAGCTCGCGCAGCATGATCCACGGAGTTCGGCCGCCGCTGACCGCCATTACGAACTGACCGCGCGCGGCGACCGCGGCTCCGGCTTCGGCAGCAATGAACCCGGCAGCCGCTCGGGCAGTTGCTTCATCATCGACAAATACTTCCATCTTCATGCCCACTTCTCTCCGCAGAACTGAATTCCCTCGCAATTGTAGTCAGCCTCAAGCAGCCTTAGTGGCAACGGCTGAAATCTCGCGTCCAACGATCGGATTCTGCCAACCCCCCGGCGGCGTCACCCGTTCAACCTCTTTCGGTCCCCAGGTTTGCGGCTCATAAGGGTAGACCGGCGTGCCTTTCTTCAACAGCGGATCGACGATTCGCCATGCTTCTTCCACATAGTCTTCACGCGCAAACAGGGTAGCGTCTCCAACCATTGCATCTCCCAGCAGCAGTTCGTAGGCGTCCATCTGCTCGGCGTCTGGTTGCCTGCTCGCAATCATCTCCGCCGGCTGGCCGGCCAGTTTCTCGCCCGGTCCCATCACCGTCATACCCATGGCAATGGAGACATCGGGGTTGATGCGGAACCGCAAGTAATTCGAATGCAGAACGTCCGCCGGGATCACGGTGGGCGGCTTACGCAACCGGCCGACGACTTCCGTAGACGTGACGGGCAGCGACTTTCCCGCGCGGATGTAGAACGGAACTCCCTGCCAGCGCCAGGAATTGACTTCGAGGCGAAGCGCGGCGAAGGTCTCGACTTTCGAGTCGTGCGCAACTCCCTTCTCGTCGAGATATCCATGAAATTGCCCGCGGACAACGTTCGCGCCATCCAGCGGCGGAATTGCTTTCAGCACCTTGACCTTCTCATCGCGAACGGATTCGCTGTCCACTCCTACCGGGGGTTCCATCGCCAGATTGCATAGCACCTGAAACAGATGATTCTGGATGACATCGCGGATCGCGCCGGTTTCATCGTAAAAAGCGCCCCGGCCCTGAACGCCAAAATCTTCCGCCATCGTAATCTGCACGCTCTCGATGTAATTCCGGTTCCAGAAGGCTTCCATGAAGGCATTAGCAAATCGGAAGACAACAATGTTATTCACCGGCCGCTTTCCCAGGTAGTGATCGATGCGGAAAATTGCAGTTTCGTCAAAATGGCGCAGAAGCACGCGATTGAGATGTCGCGCCGATTCCAGATCGTGACCAAACGGCTTCTCTACGATGATCCGGGCGTCTTTCGTGCAGTCGCAGTCGGTCAGGTGTTCAATCACGGTTTCGAACATCACGGGAGGGACGGCCAGATAATGAGCTGGCCGCTGTGCCGTTTTCAGTTCTTTGCCGAGCGCTTCGAAAGTAGCCCGATCCTGGTAATCTCCATCAACGTACCGAAGCAACCGCGACAGCTTCTCGAATGCCGCGGTATCGACTCCGCCATGTTTTTTAAGGCTGTCGAGCGCGCGCGCCTTGAACTGGTCGAGCGTCCAACCTGCTTTGGCCACGCCAATTACCGGGACGTCGAGGTGGCCGCGCTTCACCATCGCCTGCAACGCGGGAAAGATCTTTTTGTAAGCCAAGTCGCCGGTCGCGCCAAAGAACACCAATGCGTCAGAGGTGGAGTTCGTCACGGTCATCTCCTTAGGTGATTTCTTAAGCTACTCTTGACTTGCCGTCGGTTTTTTCCAAGTGTCCGCCGAATTCATAGCGCATGGCGGACAACACCTTATTGGCGAAGTCGGCCTCGCCCCTTGAGCTGAAGCGTTCATAAAGTGCGCTCGTCAGAACCTGCGCAGGGACCGCTTCGTCGATCGCAGCTTTGATCGTCCAGCGCCCTTCGCCAGAATCGGAAACGCGTCCGGCAAATTTCGACAGATTGGGATCCTGCATCAACGCGCTCGCCGTCAAGTCCAGCAGCCACGAGGCGATTACACTTCCCCGGCGCCATACCTCTGCGATATCGCGCAGGTTCAGGTCGTATTGATAGTGCTCGGGATCGCGCAACGGCGTGGTCTCGGCATCGGCGGCGCTGCCTGCCTGTTTGCCCACGTTGGCCGAGCGCAAGATGCCGAGACCTTCCGCATATGCCGCCATCACGCCGTATTCGATTCCGTTGTGCACCATCTTGACGAAGTGGCCGGCGCCATTGGGACCGCAGTGCAGGTAACCTTGCTCGGCGGTGCCATCGATCTTTTCCCGACCGGCGGTGCGCGGAATATCGCCGATTCCCGGAGCGAGCGTGGCGAAAATTGGATCGAGCCGCTGGATAACTTCGTTCTCGCCGCCAATCATCATGCAGTAGCCTCGTTCGAGACCCCACACACCGCCGCTGGTACCCACGTCCACGTAGTGAATTTTCCGCGGAGCAAGTTCTTTCGCCCGCCGGATATCGTCGATGTAATAAGAGTTGCCGCCGTCGATCAGGATGTCTCCCGCTTCGAGGTGTGGCAGAAGGTCGGCAATCGTCTGGTCGACGACTGCCGCTGGCACCATCAGCCAGACCGCTCGTGGTTTTTCGAGTTTCTTCACAAACTCGGCGAGCGACGCGGCGCCGGTCGCCTTATCCTTGACCAAGTCGCTCACTGCTTGTGACGACCTGTCGAAAACCACACAGTTGTGGCCCTTCTTAATGAGCCGCCGCACCATGTTGGCGCCCATCCTTCCCAGACCGATCATGCCGAGTTGCATCGCTAATCTCCTTATCACTGCTTCGATTTCCGGTAATACGTGATCAGGTTATTGGTGGAACTGTCGTGCGCAAGCGGCGGCTCTGTCTTGCTCTCCAGTTCGGGGATGATGCGCTGCGCGAGTACCTTCCCCAGTTCGACGCCCCACTGGTCGAACGAATCAATGTTCCAGATTACGCCCTGAGTAAACACGGAATGTTCGTAGAGAGCCACCAGTTTGCCCAGAGTTTCAGGCGTGAGCTGTTCCGCCAGAATCGTATTCGATGGACGGTTGCCTTCGAACACCCGGTGCGGAACGAGCCACTTCGGAGTGCCTTCCGCCGCGACCTGCTCGGCAGTCTTGCCGAAGGCCAGTGCCTCGGTCTGCGCGCAAACGTTCGCAATCAACATGTCATGGTGCCGGCCCAGTGGATTGAGTGCCTTCGAAAAAGCGATGAAGTCGCACGGGATAAGTCTCGTTCCCTGGTGAATCAATTGGTAGAAAGAATGTTGGCCGTTGGTGCCCGGTTCTCCCCAATAAATTGGACCCGTGTCGTGCCTAACAGTCTTCCCGTCCAGCGTGACATGCTTGCCATTGCTCTCCATGGTCAGTTGCTGCAGGTAGGCCGGGAAACGTTTCAGATATTGCTCGTAGGGTAAAACCGCAACCGTCTGCGCCCCGAAGAAATCGTTGTACCAGATCGACAGAAGACCCATCAGCACCGGCAGGTTCTGCTGGAAGGGAGTAGTGCGAAAGTGTTCGTCCATCTGATGGAAACCATGCAACATCGCCCGAAAATTCTCGGGGCCGATCGCAACCATGGTTGACAGACCAATGGCAGAATCCATCGAGTAGCGTCCGCCCACCCAATCCCAGAATTCGAACATGTTGGAGGTATCGATGCCGAACTTTGTGACCTCGGCCGCGTTGGTCGAGACCGCGACAAAATGTTTGGCAATCGATTTTTCGTCGCCGCCTAATCCCGCGAGCGACCACTCGCGAGCCGTGTGCGCGTTCGTCATTGTCTCAAGAGTTGTGAAGGTTTTCGAAGAGATGATGAAAAGCGTCTCCGACGGATCGAGATCACGGACGGCCTCCGCGAAATCAGTGCCATCGATGTTCGACACGAAGCGGAATGTCATGTTTCGATCGCTGTAGTGCTTCAGCGCCTCGTAGGCCATAACCGGACCCAGGTCAGAGCCGCCAATGCCTACGTTGATCACATTACGAATGCGCTTGCCAGTATGTCCTTTCCATTCACCACTTCGCACGCGGTTGGAGAAATCCGCCATCCGGTCGAGCACCGCATGTACTTCAGGTACCACGTTCTTTCCGTCAACGAAAACGGATGCGTCTCGCGGCGCACGCAGCGCTGTGTGCAGAACCGCCCGCTTCTCGGTCAGGTTGATCTTATCACCACGAAACATGGCGTCGATTCGGTCCTGCAGATGAGATTCCTCGGCCAATTGGATCAGCAACTGGAGGGTCTCATCGGTGATGCGATTCTTCGAATAATCGAGATAAAGGCCCACAGCTTCCGCGGTCAGGCGAGTGCCGCGCGTGGGATCGTCTGCAAAGAGCTGCCGCAGGTGTAGATCCTCGATTTTTTTATAATGAGCTGCTAAATCTTTCCATACCTGGCGTTTGACCGTGGGGCGACTTGTGATTACTCCTGCGCGTGCTGCCATCTTCGTTCTCCTTCCTCGTCAGATGTTATTCAGATGCGCGGCCTTAAGATTGAGGTTCAGTTCCTGGGCGAGTAATCCGTCTTCGATCACCCAAGGAAATTCGGGGCCTTTACCTACACTTCGTGGCTAGGCCGCTACCCGGCTGGCCGCGAAGCGTTTTGAGCTTTCGGTCAATTCTTGCAGCCACTCAAAGGCCGGCGGCGATAACATGTCTTCGCGAACACGCCAGCGCCAGTTTCCGTCGGCACGACCCGGCACGTTCATACGGGCTTCCTTGCCCAAATTAAGCAGATCTTGTAACGGTGCGATGGCCAGAGCTGCACTTGACGACCAAGCCAGGCGCATCAGTGCAGGAGCGGCTTCGGAGGCCTCGCTCGGTGAGCGGTGCAGATAACTCCAAAAGTTCTGTCGCTGGTCATCGGGCAGCTCTTCGTACCACTCCCGAGTCGGGGCATTGTCATGAGTGCCGGTATAGGCAACGGCGTTGGAGACAAAGTTGTGGGGCAAATACGGATTGTCGGCATGGCCATCGAAGGCGAATTGCAGGACGAGGGTGCCCGGCACTTGAAACTCGTCTCGCAAAGCGCGGACGTCGGGTGTAATGATGCCAAGATCCTCGGCAATAAAGGGCAGGCGGCCCAGCTTTTTTTTTACCGCCTGGAAAAAGTTAGCGCCCGGACCGGGCACCCATTGCCCGGTCTGCGCAGTAGGCGCGCCGGCGGGCACGTGCCAGGCGGCCGCGAAACCGCGGAAGTGATCGAGGCGAATCACATCCACGTGAGCCAGCAGGGAACGCAACCGGTCGATACACCAACAATATCCATTTGTGCGAAGCGCGTCCCAGTTGTAGACGGGATTGCCCCACAGCTGTCCCTGTGCGCTGAAATAGTCGGGCGGAACTCCGGCGACGAAGAGCGGGCGACGCTCCTCGTCAAGCAGAAATAATTCCGGGTTCGCCCAGACATCACTCGAATCCGGGGAAACGAAAAATGGCAAATCGCCGATCAGGCCTATGCCCTTGGAATGGGCATAGTTTTTCAGTTGATCGGCCTGGCGCAGCAGCAGGAATTGCCCAAAGCGAAACTGATCGATTTGATCGGCTAATTCTCTCCGCGCCTCAGCCAACGCCTCCGGGCGGCGTTGAACCAGCGCATCCGGCCAGGTGAGATAGAACGCCTCGCGATATTTGGCTTTCAGCGCTCGGAAAAGGGCGAAGTCTTCGAGCCAATGTGTATTTTGGGCGCAAAAGTCTTCGTAGGCCGAGCGGAGTTCTTCCCTTTTGTCTTTGCTCTTGTCGCTATTTTGGACTTTGCTCTGAACCTTGCCCGCTCCGGCTCTGAAGTTTTTCCATGCTCTTTCCAGCAGGCTGACCTTGAAAGGAATAACGGCGTCATAGTCGACTGCGTTCAGGTCGAACTGAGGATCAACATCGCCAGCTTCGAGCAAGCCGTCAGAGACAAGAACGGCGGGACTGATTAACAGGGGATTGCCGGCAAACGACGATTGCGATTGGTATGGGGAGTTACCATAGCCGGTCGGTCCGAGCGGCAGCGACTGCCACCAACCCTGGCCCGCATCGTGGAGTCGATTCACCCATTCGAACGCCGATGGTCCCAGATCGCCAATCCCGTACTGCGAGGGCAGAGACGTAACATGCAACAGCAGCCCCGACGCACGGTATTGGAACGGGAACGGCGGAACGTTCGCGATTCCGTCCTCACCACTCATTGCGCGCTCCCGGAACCCAGCGCCTTGTTTACCATCTGTTCAGCTTCGCTCAGGATCGCGTCAAGATGGCGCTGGCTTTTGAAGCTCTCAGCGTAGATCTTATAGATATTTTCGGTGCCTGAGGGCCGGGCCGCAAACCAGCCGCTCGCCGCCACGACTTTCAAGCCGCCGATTGGAGCATTATTGCCCGGAGCTTTCGTCAGCTTGGCGGTGATGGGTTCTCCCGCCAGATCCGATTCCTTTACAGAGTCCGGCGATAATTTCTGCAACCTCGCTTTCTGCTCGGGCGTGGCGGGCGCGTCGATGCGCGTGTAGTACGGACTGCCGAACTCCGCCGTCAGTTCACGATAATGCACGCCAGGATCCTTGCCGGTGCGGGCTGTAATTTCGGCTGCCAGAAGGTCCATGATGGGTCCGTCTTTGTCGGTGGTCCAGACCGTGCCGTCACGACGAAGGAAACTTGCGCCCGCGCTCTCCTCACCACCGAAGCAATACGAGCCATCCACTAGCCCCGGGACGAACCACTTGAAGCCGACGGGCACTTCGCGGAGCGCCCGGCCCAGCTTCTTCACAACCCGATCGATCATGCTGCTGCTAACTACTGTCTTCCCGACTGCAACGTCGTCACGCCACTGAGGACGGTGAGTTAGTAAGTATCGGATGGCCACCGCGAGGTAGTGGTTCGGATTCATAAGTCCGGCAACGGGAGTTACAATCCCGTGCCGGTCGGCATCGGTATCGTTTGCGAAAGCCACCTGGTATTGATCTTTCAGTCCAACCAGGCGGGCCATCGCATACGGGCTCGAACAATCCATGCGAATCTTGCCGTCGTGATCAACCGTCATGAACGAAAACGTGGGATCGATGATCGGATTTACGACGACGATATCCAGCCCGTAAACGGAATTAATCGGCTCCCAATAGGGCAGGGAGGCTCCGCCGAGCGGGTCCACGCCAAGTTTGAGCTTCGCGCCGCGAATTGCGTCGATATCAACGACGTTCTTCAGATCGCGCACGTACGGCAGAACAAAGTCTTCTTGATGCGTACTCGCAGCCTGGATGGCTTTGGCGAACGGAACTCGCTTGACCCCCACATTTCCTGCCCGCAACAAATCGTTCGCCCGATCCTGCACCCATCCCGTCACGTCAGTATCGGCCGGGCCTCCGTTGGTCGGGTTGTACTTGAATCCTCCATCCTCGGGCGGATTGTGCGAAGGCGTAACCACGATGCCATCAGCAAGATGAGTGTTGCGGCCACGGTTATAAACGAGAATGGCATGAGAGACGACGGGAGTCGGAGTCACACCATCGTTTTCCTGGATGATCGTCTCTACATTGTTTGCCGCCAGCACTTCGAGCGCGGTGCGCTGCGCCGGTTCGGCAACTGCGTGAGTATCTTTTCCCATGTAAAGCGGGCCGTCGGTTCCCTGTTGTTGCCGATACTCGCAAATTGCCTGCGTAATGGCCAGGATGTGCGCTTCATTGAAGGTGCCGTGCAGCGGCGAACCACGGTGCCCGCTGGTGCCGAAGCTGACTAGCTGATTCGGATCGTGCACGTCGGGAAGCTCATAGTACTTTTTCTGCAGCTGCGCGACGTCGATCAGCATTTCCTTCGGAGCCGGTTTGCCGGCGAGCGGGGAAATGGCTGGTTCGCTGGGTGCGGCCGCTACGGGCTTTTCTAGAGTACTGGGCATGGTTCCACCTTCCAAATATCGGATGCGTATTGGGCAATCGTGCGGTCGCTGGAAAATTTTCCCGAGCTGGCCACGTTCAGCATCGCTTTGTGCGCCCATGCGCCGGGATCGGCGTAGAGCGCACCCAGCCGTTCCTGCGCCTGAACGTATGAGGTCAGGTCCGCCAGATGCATGTAGTGATCGCCGTTGGTCAGAAGCGTCTCCCGCAACGGTTCGAATATTCCCGGTTCATTGCGGCTGAAGTAGTTGGAGAAAATGAGATCCAGAGCTGCACGGGCTTCCGGTTCATGCTCGTAGTGCCAATGCGGGTTGTACCAGCCGCGGCTGTTCTCAACCTGTTCCGCGGTCAGTCCGAAAAGGAACATGTTTTCTTCTCCCGCTTCTTGTGCCATTTCTATAGTCGCGCCGTCGCGCGTTCCAACGGTTAAGGCTCCATTCATCATGAACTTCATATTGCTGGTTCCGCTGGCTTCGTAACCGGCGGTTGAAATCTGGTTGGAGACATCGCTCGCTGGAATCAGACGTTCCGCCAGCGAAACATTGTATTCAGGCAGAAAAAGCACGTTGAGGCGTCCGCGCACGGCAGGGTCCGCATCGATTGTGGCCGCCAGGTTGTTGATGAATTTTATGATTACCTTGGCCAGGTGATAGGCTGGTGCCGCTTTACCGGCGAAGATGAAAGTGCGCGGCACCACATCCAGGTTGGGATTTTCCCGCAGCCGGTTATAAACGATCACGATTCGCAGCGCGTTCAGCAGTTGCCGTTTGTACTCATGGATGCGCTTGATCTGGCAATCGAAAATAGTATCCACGTTCACAATCTTTCCCGAAGTTGACTTCAGCCAATCAGCGAACCGCACCTTGGCATCGCGCTTCGACTTGCGAAACCGTTCTCGAGCGCTGGGGTCATCGGCAAATTGCTTGAGCTGTTTGAGTTGGCTGAGGTCTGTAATCCAGCGATCGCCGATAACTTGCGTGATGGCATTGGCCACTTCGGGATTCGCTACGTGCAGCCACCGGCGCGGGGTCACGCCGTTCGTCTTATTGTTGAACCGGTCGGGAAACATTTCGGCGAGATCTTTGACCGTCGTCGTGCGCAGCAGCTTTGAGTGGATCTCCGCCACTCCATTGGTGCTGTGCGAGCCAACAATTGCGAGGTTAGCCATGCGGATTTTACGCTGGCTACCCTCTTCTACCAGGCTGACACGCTGCACGCGGCCTTCGTCGCCGGGGAAGCGAAGGCGCACTTCGTCGAGCAGCCGCTGGTTAATTTCGTAGATGATCTCCAGATGCCTCGGAAGGAGTATCTCAAACCATTGCACCGGCCATTTCTCGAGAGCTTCAGGCAATAACGTGTGATTGGTGTATCCAAGTGTCTTCTTGGTAAGTTCCCAGGCTTTATCCCATCCCAGCTTCGCATCGTCGAGTAGGATTCGCATTAGTTCAGGGACCGTCATAGAGGGGTGCGTGTCATTGAGTTGAATTGCGACTTTCTCCGGAAGCTTTTCCCAATCCGTGTTATGCCGCTGAAAGCGGCGCACAAGATCGGCCAGCGAGCACGCAACCAGAAAATATTCCTGCAAGAACCGTAATCCTTGTCCCGCGGTGGTCGAGTCGTCTGGATACAACACGCGGGTTAGTGTTTCAGCTTCGAGAGTCTGCCCGAGCGCGCCGATGAAGTCGCCGGTACCGAACTCTTGAAAATCGAAGTAATCGGGTGTGGCCGCGGCCCAGAGACGAAGGGTATTGATCGTCTTTCCACCATAGCCCACAACGGGGCGATCGTATGGTATGCCGATTAGAGTCGTCGGCCGGCCCGCGACGATCTTAAAATTACCCCCACGCATCACAAACGAACTGTGCAGCTTGACCTCCACCTTCTCGTGGGCGCGTGCGATCTCCCACGGATCGGGGTCGCGAAGCCAATTGTCGGCCTTCTCCTTTTGCCATCCGTTCACGATGGATTGCTTGAACATGCCGTACTCATAACGCAAGCCATAGCCGGTAGCCGGAAGTTGCATGGTGGCCATCGAATCGAGGAAACACGCCGCCAGGCGTCCCAGGCCGCCGTTGCCCAGGCCCGCATCTGGTTCCTGCTCCAGCAACTCGAGCCGGTCGATGCTTTCTTGCTGAACCACCTCCCGGGCAACCGGATCGAGCAAGAGGTTGGAAAGATTGTTGGCAAGCGAACGACCGATCAGAAACTCCATAGAAAGGTAGTAAATGCGCTTGGCATTCTGTTGCTCGTAGGTTGTCTTGGTCTGCACCCAACGCTGCGCCAGGATATCCCGGATGGAGTGCGAGAATGCTTCAAAGCGCTCGCGCGCGCTGGCTACCTTCGGATCGATCGCACGATCGAACACCAGATGCCGTTCGTAGAGCGCGCTGTCCGTTCCAGAAAACGGGATCGAGCCGCTCCCGTATTGTTGCAGAAGTTGGGAAACGCCGGCTGACTTGCTCGTCATCGGAACGACCTTGCCGGACTCTGGGCGGGGTGCACTCTTTGTGCTCATTTGGGGTCCCTTTCGTCTGAGTTCTATGAAATCCGTATTGTCAACACCAGGAGCCAGGAAGCCCATGGTGAAACGTTGCCTCGACTCACGCGGCCACGTGATGATCTTCATTCCAGAGCCGGATCGCTGGCTGAGAAAGATTGTGTTCATAGCCGAGCGCGCTCAGGCTCGCCGTGCTCAGCAGCAAATATCTGGCCGCACATGCGGGACCGAGGGTCAGCCAACTGGAGGCGAGAACCCGAAGGAAGTGACCGCTGGAAAAAAGCAGCACATTTCCCGAAACTAGGCGGACGCGACGGACTACACGGTCCGCCCGCTCGCCAATTTGTGCTGGCGATTCGCCTCCCGGACAACCGTCCCGGAATATGTCCCAGCCCGGGCGTTGCAGAAGAATCTCGTCCAAGCGGAATCCTTCATATTGACCGTAGTTCCATTCCACCAGATCGGGATCGGTTTCGGCGACAGCGCCAAAACCGGCCAGTTCGCATGTTCGAGCGGCGCGCTGTAACGGGCTGGTAAACACCTTGGCAAATTGCATGCCCTTCAGACGTTCTCCCAGACGCTTGGCATTGCGTTCGCCGTTCGGAGTCAGTGGCAAATCGGTAAGACCAGTGTGTTGGCCCGAAAGAGTCCAGGCCGTTTCACCGTGCCGTGCCAGATACACCATCGGAAGTGCTGCGCTCATGCGGCCTTTCTCACTTAGAGCAAACGACGCTCGGTTCGGTTGCAATTTTCACACCTCCCGCTTCGTGTAACGCAAACGGCGTGCCAAAACCGGAGAACGAGAACCCTTTATGATGTTGAGTTTTTGCTGTCTTCTGAGCGGTTGCCGCAAGAAGAACTGCCCGCCGAAACCACGCGTTTGTCTTGTGACAAGAATTCGACCCACCCGTACGTGAGGAGACAGGTCGCACTACGGGGGTCGCAGCGTGTCTCGCGAGGTTGACCGTCTTGCCGAAGCCAGGAGCGGAACCGGAAGTCGAGGATTCCAGCCGGGCGCGGACACCCAGTTCTTCATCAGAAAACTTGGATCAGAAAACCTGGATCAGAAAGGTTTGAGCGGCAGAAAGATCACCGGCAGTCGCGCAAGCGGCTCCCGTTGGCACGTGTCATCCTGACGACAGGCGCATGCCCGACCGGCACGCGGTTGCGGTTATCGCAGCCCAGGCCTTGCCGCGGCAACCCCGGAGGTCGCGCTCTTTTGGGCCGGCGTCGAGACCCCCGGCTCCGGCAAGGAAGATTGCTCGATGCTCTTGGCCACGTTGCGCGCGAGGTTATGAGTAGCTCTCAAGTTGCTTCCGAGAAACCGGACGTTTCCGTCGATCACATGCTCAACAACGACCTGTCCGTCCCGTGTGCAAAGCTGGCTGCGAACGTTCAACTTTGTCGCTCCACTGACTGTAGTCACGGCACGCCGTGTCTCGCTGCCGGCCGTGTACTTTTGGACCGTCGTTTTCAGAATCAGCAGGTCAGGCACATCGCTCGCATTGCGATCGCCGCTGCGAAAAACTTGTTTGAACTGCTTCGTCTTGCCTAACTCCACCAGAAGGTTCTCGTAAATCGCGATCTGGAAGGCCGGCTCGATCACTACGTCGCCCGGATCGACCTTGTCCACTTGCACGCTCCACGCCGAGGTGGGTGCTGGCTTCGCCGCTACCGTTTGGGCGCAAAGCTGAGGCGACCGTGCCAGGATGGTCGCCACCATCAGCGTCACGATCACTACCGCGCAATCCTTCTTATTTGCTGTCATTTTGTGCCCCCTGAGGGTTTGGCTTCGCGCTTGGATTCTCTATCGTGGTGACGTGCGCACCCTTAGCGACCAGTTCGTTCTTAAGGACCGCGGCTTGCCCCTTTTCCAGTTGGAAGATCGCTCCGTGCAACCCGCCATTAGCATCGAGATACTGCAACGTAAGAGTGTCGTATTTCTTGTGCGAGAAAAGGCTGATCACGCGACCGCCTCCATAAGGAACTCCGGCTTTGCCCAGAGTCATGGGCAGGCCGCCGACCTGCTTGCTTTCTTCGCCCAGAACCACGTCCTGGATGGAACTTATATTTACCTGAGCCACCGCGTTTCCATTTTTCTTAAATTGCAGCGCGTTGTCTTGAACGGACAATGTCCCCTTCGTGTTGTTCCTCGCAGCTTCAAAGCCCAGGACCTGAGTAACGCTGACCTGGGTGACGGTGACCTCAGCGCCCAACGCCGGGGTCGTCGCCGTCGCATTCATGGGTCCGCTGGAAGTCTGGGCGAACATCATCGTGCCGTACCAGATCAGCAGCATAAGGTAGGCAGCCCGATAGGTCAGGCAGTAAGGACCGGGCGCGTGTCGCAGCGCAACCACGCTAGAATTCATATTTTTCTCCAATCCCGGATCGTCCGGGATCTCTGCATGATCGAGGACGCCGAACGAGGCTCGCACCTGTGTCATGCGCATTCGAGGCACCGTCTCGGAGTAGGGGAACCGGCGGGAGTGCCTCGGCCCAGCCCGAGCATCTTATCAGCATTATTCGCAAAGTACACGACTGAAGTTGGCCGGAGTCCCGAAGTTGAAGCTAGCTGGAGTTTTGCCGCAGGCGAAGCGGACCGTCAGAAAACTCGCCACCGTCTTATATCTGGTTGGATAATCACCCCCGCCGTCCAGGAAGGTAGCGAGAGATCGCTATGAGTTGGATACCGAATCGGTTTTACAGTTGGATGATCCCGCGGCGTACTCCGATGGCAACTGCCTGCGTTCGGTCGGCGGCTCCCAGTTTTTCCATAATGTGCTTGATGTGTACTTTAACCGTCTCTTCCGTGATGAAAAGCTTGTCCGCGATATCGCGGTTCCGGTTGCCACCGGCGATCTGCTTCAGGACCTCGATCTCGCGCCCGGTCAAGGCCTCGTCGGTGTAATGCTCAGCCAGGTGGGCGGCGATCTCCGCCGGAATCCGTTTTTTCCCTGCATGGACCTGGCGGATCACTTCCACGAGTTCCTTCGGGGGCATGCTCTTGAGCACGTACGCCCGGGCGCCGGCCTCGAGCGCGCGCTGGATCTCCACGTCACCCGCAAAGGTCGTGAGAATGATGACGCGAGCTTCAGGAAACTCTGCGCGTATGGCCATCATCGCGTCAATGCCACTCATATCGGGAAGCCGCAGATCCATGAGCGTTATGTCGGGTGTATGCTCCCGAAACCGCTGTATGGCCTCCCTGCCATTGGACGCCTCCGCTGTCAGAATCATGTCCGGCTGATTTCGAATGACGGTAGCAAGACCCTCGTGCAGCAGAGGATGGTCATCGACACTGAAAACCCGAATCTGAGTAGGGGCGTTCATTTATCCACCTCGCTTCTTTCCCACTGACTCGGCCCTTTCTGTTTTCGCCGGTAGAGCCGTCTAAACCACCCAGGTGCGTTAGTCGAAGAACAAGATTCGAAGGCAATATCGCTGGGGACACGAAGCTCAACTTCCGTTCCCCCTTGACTGCGGCTCAAGACCCTGAATTTTGCTCCAATTCGCGTCGCCCGCTCGCGCATCCCCGAAAGCCCCCAGTGCCCGTCGCGTCCCGACTTCACGACTTGCGGGTCAATCCCGCAACCGTCGTCTCTGACAAGAATACGCAACTGGCTGGCAGCATACTCCAGTTCCACGTCGATGCTGTTTGCCCGCGAGTGGCGAAACGCATTGACCAGCGCCTCCCGGCCGATGCTGTAAACATCGTCCCGGATCGTGGGACGCAACGCCAGGGGTGGGCCCTCCACTATGACGCGAAAATCGATCCCTTGTTGGTTACCCAACTCCTGCGGGATTCGCGAGAATGAAGTCTGCAAATCGTGAGCGTCCTCGACCGATGAGCGCAATCCTCGAAGCGTATTTCGCCCCTCGTCGACGACTTGCCCCATCAATTGCAAAACACGATTAAGAGTCGGCCGGGAAGGTGAGTTTTCGGGTAATTGGTCCGCGACGACGTGGAGTTGCATGGATGCACTCAGCACCCCCTGCAACAAGGTGTCGTGCAATTCCTGCGCCACCCGCGTGCGTTCGGCCAGACGTTCCTCGAAGCGCATACTCAGCTTCCTGCTCATCTGGTGAAGTCTCAGGCGGTGCGCCCCAAATATTATTGCTGCGCCGACAATCACACATACGGGTGGAAACCACCATCTATGCCAAAAAGTCAATTCGCCTTTCGCAACCGCGGACGCAAACACGCCCTCCGTCGGCAACACATCCGTGGTCAGGGGAGGCTGAAAGTCGGACCCAACCAGGAGCGCAGCATACTCTGTGCCTGGATGTGTGGAACTGCTCCATTTCGAATTGCCGTCGATTTTCGTGAATGGCTGATCCGCGCGAGGCTGCACCCACCACTTCGTTTCGCCCTTGGCGTATACGACAATTTGCTGTCCAGCCTGCGCATGGAAAACGCGCCCTTCGATAGCGCTCACCTTTTCGGGATTGTCCGCTCCTGCCAGCGGAACAGTCGTAAATTCAATCCTGGGGCCGACCGTCGAACCACTCCCGGTCCATGACGCATGACAGCCACCGAAAAGATTGCAAATTCCCAGGAGAAGAATGATGGCAAGAAAGCGACTCATAAGCGCGGGAGGGCGAAGTGAGAGGAACCCTGGCAAAGAATGAGGTTGGACCGTGCCGTGCCGCCGAATTGAGACGCCGTTATTGATGTTCTTCTCCAACTAAAAACTGAATCGCGCTCCGAATTGCCCCACCCGAGCTACCGGAAGGCCGTTGAGGTCTTGAGCAAGAACCTCGCCAAAACCCGCCGTGCCGATTTGCGTGTTGGGTCCAGCAACTCCGTGGCGGTTGAATACGTTAAACATCTGGAAATAGAATCGAAGGTTATAATGCTCGCCGAACCTCGAAGACTTGCTCACTCCCAGGTCCTCGGTGGCCAAACCTGGATTGCGCAGCCCGGCCAGATAACCAGGCGCGTTGCCGAATTCCCCAAAGGGCGGATTGACGAAGCAGGCAGGATTGAAGTACGTTCCCCCGACTTGGCCATTGTAGTGTTCGCTGATATCGCAGCCTGGAACAATATCCGAATACACGTTATTGATTCCGGGATAGTACACGTTGGCGGTGATACGCATCGGTATTCCGGTGGCGTAGTGGAAGTCGCCGCTCAGCGTCCAACCACTCAGCAAACCGTTCAGCGCGGGACCGGAGTCAGCGAGCAGCGCCTTACCGCGGCCAAAAGGCAGTTCGTATAAAACGTACCCCTTCACAATGTGCGTCTGGTCAAAAGAAGAAATCGTGTGCCGCTCCTGCTGAAGGTTGTAGACGTCCTGGAGCGGCCCCGCGTAGTACAGATCCTCGAAGGCGTTGTCCACATCTCCATGTGACGAGGACAGGTTGTAGCTGGCGAGCATCGAAAGCCCATGCGTCGTCCGTTTCCTTACCGTGAGCTGTAGCGATTGGTAATCTGTATTGCCGAGCGGCGAACCAACAAAGAAGAGTGGCCCGTAGGTCATGGCAACATTCGGAAACGGCGCCACCGATGCCCACGCAAATCCTGAAAACCCGGGCTCCGTGACCCAGTTATACAACTGGCCAGACTGCACCAGCGCCGTGTAAACCGGCAGCTTAGGCTGGTTCGCCCTTACATAGCCGCTTTCCAGATGGTAGCCGTGGTTTTGGATGACATTGGCTTCAACCACCAGGTCGCGGCCGAGCTCGCGCTGCACTCCGGCTGACCATGCCTGTACATTGCCGAGCTCCAACATGTGGGGATCGACCGAGACCATGCCGTAACGGGTGAAGTTGGGGTTCTTGCCGATATTCACGGCCTGCCCCGGATAGCCGTTGTCCCAGTCGAAAGGTGTTAGCACCTGGTTGTTCAAAACGAACCCGGGATTGAATCCGTAAGGAATTCCGCTATACGTATTCAGGTTCAGCGGAACGTAGAACACTCCGAACGATGCCCGCGCCACGGTTTTCGGCGTGATCAGATACGCTCCGCCGATGTGTCCGGAGAAATTGTGGTAGTACTGTTTCTTCTCGAACGAGTCGCTGCCGTCGTTGGCAAATTCGAGAGAGCCTAGCAGTCCGGTGACGGGATTGATCGCCGTGGTATCGAAGTTCGACCAGTGGCCGTATTTTTCGTGATAGCGTCCGTTGAAATCCCACCGCAGGTCTCCGTTGAGCGTAAGTCTTGACGTGACCTTGACATTGTCCTGCGCATACAGCGATACCGATTTTCGTCTTCCATAGGTATTGTCCGGTTCGCTGACCGAAGCCTGGTTCACGTCGCCCAACAAAAAACTGGCAAATCCGAATCCGGCTTCAGATCCAAAAGTTCCCGCCGTCTGCGCCGGATCGAAAGTGAATGTAGGAACTCCATAGTCTCCGTGAGAGTTAAATTGCTGTACGCGAAACTCGGCCCCGAATCTATACGTGTGACGGCCGCGCACCCAGGAAAGAGTGTCGTTATAGATAAAGGTGTTGGCCGCGTAGAAATCTTTGAACTGGCTACCGAGAATCGTCTCGTCGATGGGCAAGCCGTCAACATAGGTGTGATCGTTGCCGTTGATGCCCTGAAACTGAATGATGGGAAAATTCCCCGCGCCAAAATCTCCCAGGCCCAGAGCCGCCGGCCAGTTCCCATCGCGCGACCGCGCCTCACTCGGCACTCGGAAGCGGTTGAAGGTAACCGCGAACACATTCAACAGACTGCTCGAAAGCGTCCAGGAATCGCGGAAGCGCAACGACGGTGCGGTTGTATTGTGATCATACGCATTAGCCATGGGCCCGCCGTCCTGCGAGCCAGCCGACCAGATACCGCCCTGGTCTGAAAGCAGGCGTGGGATATACGCATAAATAATCGATCCGTCCAAACGATGTTTCTGCGATAGGTTGTAATCGAGTTTGACGCTGAACTCATCGCTTTGGTACCAGGTCGCCGGAAAGCTGAGCGGCAGCGCGTTGTTATTGGTGAGCTCCGACGACAGCGGCTGGTAATACTTCTCGTAAAGATCGACGATCTTCTGCGAAACCGCGCTGATGCGCTGGGCAGGAATGACATTCCCGGGGAATACATCTCCGGTTTGTGGATCAAAAATGGCGCCCTGATATACAGTGCGCCCGGCGGGGTCCGTTCCAAGCACGACCGATGTGTTCAGGAGCGCGCTGAAATTGCCGTTCAGGAAGGCAGTCGTTGGCACGGTCGAGGAAAGCGCACCGATTCCGTCGTCGGCAAAGGTGTAACGCTCGAACGCTGCGTAGAAAAAAAGCTTGTCCTTCCTGATCGGGCCGCCAAAGCTCGCTCCGTAGTCGTAAAGACGATCGTTCGGCTTGCCGAACCCGCGTTCGCAACTTGCGGTTTGCGCCGGGTTGCCGTCAGCGGCGTCCAGGCACACGGCCTCGTTGTAGGTATCGCCCCACGATCTCGCGTCGAGCGCTTCGTTGTGCATGTAGTAAAAGCCGCTGCCATGCCAGCCATTGGTTCCCGACTTCATTTCGTAACGGAACACGCCTCCGCCGGTTCGTCCTTCGTCCGTGCCAATGCCGGCGCTGGTAACTTGAAATTCCTGCACTGCCTCCATCGGAGGGCTGGATTCGCTGAGATAACCGCCAATCTGCGAAACCGCCGAAGTACCATCGATCATGACCTCTTTGGTGTCGGTGAGGCTCCCGTTGATGTGGGAGCTGAAATCCTCGTCCGATGGGGTAGTACCGATACCTTCGACACCCGGCACATAGGCAAACATAAAAGCGGAAAGGTTGCGTCCGCCCTGAACATTCAGAGGGAGTTCGGTGACAGCGGCGTTACTGAGATTCGTCGAAATTGAAGACGTCTGCGTCTGAAGCTGCGGCGCATCTCCGGTCACCGTGACGGCCTCGGTGTTCGACCCAATTGTCATCACGATATCGATCTCAGTTGCTTCGCCGATGACCAGATTCAGTCCGGAACGCCGGTATTTTTCAAAACTATCTTTCGAACATGCAAGCGTGTATTGCCCAATCGGCAGGTTCAACAAGGTAAACCGTCCTCCGGCATTTGTTGCGGAAGTGGCCTGCAGGTTATTGTTCACATCGATCGCGGTGACCTCCGCACCGGCTATGAGGGCGCCGCTCCCATCCCTGACGGTTCCCGTAATCGTGGCGTGGTCGGATTGGGCGAGCATCTCCCCGCTGCTGAGTAATAACAGCATCGCAACTGCAACCCACAACCTCATCGGCCCCCCGCCACGCCCGCGTGGGTGGTGCGCTCAAACCTATATGAGACACCCAGAAGTCTCCACAGCGAAAAACTGGATTCCATTCATCGCCAGGCAAAATCCTCTCGCACTGCGTCGTCCAAATTACTGAACCGTGTCCTGCTTGCGCGAGTACACACGAACATAGTCGACCAGCATACGCTGAGGAAAAACGGTAGAATCGCCCGGGTGTCCCGGCAAATTGCCCCCGACGGCTAGGCTTAATACTATAAAGAATGCGTGGTCGTGCGCCCAGCGTTTGCCCGCCGGCAGATCCGCAGGCGTCTTGGTCGCGAAAAGCTTGTCGTCTACATAGAAACGGACAATCTGCGGCTCCCACTCGGCGGCAAAAACATGGAACCCGTCGCTGAACCGGCCGCTCGAAAGAGTGAAAGAAGCAGTCAACGAGTCCCCGCTCGAGTATCCGGGACCGTGGATGCTGCCGTGAATTGTAGCCGGTTCGCTTCCCACATTTTCCATAACGTCAATTTCCCCACATCCCGGCCAACCCACGGTAGAAAAGTTGTCCCCGAGCAGCCAGAACGCCGACCATATCCCTTTTCCGGATGGAATTTGGATCCGAGCCTCGAATCGGCCATAGCGCTGGCTGAATCGTCCCTCCGTCTTGAGACGTCCCGAAGTATAGTCGCGCTCGACGCCATCAGCTCCCGTAAATTTCTCCTTGATGGCCTCGATTACGAGGTTCCCTTTTTCCTGCCGAACATTCTCGCGGCGGGGCGTGTAGTATTGCAACTCATTGTTCCCCCATCCGTTTCCGCCGCTCTCGACGACCCACTTGGCCGGGTCTGGCGGCGAGCCGTCGCGCCCGTTGAACTCATCGCTCCATGTAAGGACCCATCTGGAAGCAGGCGCCCGACGAGCCACCGTCTGCTGTGCACCAGTCCGCGCGCAGCCCAGAACAAGAGCGAGATCGATCAGGCAGATAAGTTTAACGCGGGTAGTTAGGAATAAGTTCACTGTGTGTGTTTTGCATTGAGCGAGAGGGGGAGGTTCTACTTCGCGCGCTAGCAAAGGCGCATCGAATACTACCAGCGCCAATGGCGCAGCGAATCCCCCGCTTTCGGAGTGTTCCCATACCACTTTCGAGGTACGTATTCGAGCCGGGTCAGTTTTTACCTCGACGGGAACTGGCTTGCATGATACGGAACCGCTCTGTCGACAAATGCACTATCGCCGCGTTCGGGAAGCCTCCGAATGGTCACGCGCCCTGTGGCATCCAGTCCCAAGGTGTTTGTCAAACTGCAGGTCTCACAAAGCCACAAGAACAACGCAGTGCCAGCGGCCTTGGCGCTCTCAGAGAAACGTGCATTGCGCGGCGAGCCAGCGACCGGTCCAGGCTCGAAAGCAAACAGTCTGCCCCGTCCCAACCGCCGGAAGGGAGCGGAGCACAAAGGATTCGCGCACTTCTCGATCATTACACTTCTCCCGCGTAAGCTGTCTTGCGAAGATGCTGAGCCACACACAAGCGATGATCTCAGGCCAGAATTTCCACAAGACATAACTCTTGCGCCTCAACCAGAGGAAAGAGGCGGGCTTGGCTTCCAAGTCTGCGCCACGCCTGCATCCGAGATTCGACCACGTTCTTCGTACCGCAGCCGAGCAGTCCTGCGCACTCCCAGGGGGAATAGCGCTCCAGAACCGACATGACAAAGACGAAGCGCTCCAGCGGCGGTAGCTGTGTCACGGTGTCGATTTCATCGCCTCCCTCTGTTCGACGTTGCCCCATCCTTCGTCGCCCCGTGCTCCACGATTCCCGATCTTCACCGCCGCGCGTCGACGTCGGAGAAATTATGCCGATTGCGTTCTTGATCAGGCTGCGCTTAATCCAGGAGCACGCCCAATCCTTAAACACCGCTTGTTCCTTCAAAGCCTCCTCGATCGTCGCGGCAAAGCACTGTTCGGCTTTCTTGTGATTGGCTGTCAATAAAAATGCCAGCAGATAGAACTGCTTGAGATCCCGCTCCAACAGTTCGCAGAAGTCGGCTCGGGTCGCGTAGTCGGCGTGAAAGTCTATCTTTGATTTTGGTTGTTCTGTAACAAACATGAGTCACCTTTGCGGCTGTTCCGTAAAATTGATTGTTGTTTCCTTTAGGTACGCGCCGGCGAAACCTTGAGCGGCGGTCCAGCGCTTCCGAAGAAGGTGCAAAACGCCGGTCTTCGCAAAATCCACTATGCCGCCACTCGCTTGCTTTGCTTGATAAACGCCAGCAAATCGGCGTTGATTTGATCCGCCTTGGTTGTGGGCATCCCGTGCGGAAACCCTGGATACACCTTCAGAACCGCGCCCTTGACAATTTTCGCCGACATTCGACCCGCCGCATCGATCGGTACGATTTGATCGTCGTCGCCATGCATCACGAGCGTGGGCACATCGATCTTCTTTAGATCCTCCGTAAAATCCGTCTCCGAGAACGCCTTGATGCAGTCGTAGTGCGCCTTCATTCCTCCCAACATTCCCTGCAACCACCAGTGCTCGCGGATGCCCTCGGAAATCTTCGCACCGGGCCGGTTGTAGCCGTAGAAGGGGAGGGTGATGTCCTTGTAAAACTGCGGCCGATTCGCCGCAAGCTGGGCGCGCAGGCCGTCGAACACCGACAGGGGAGTGCCCGCAGGATTCTTGTCCGTCTTCACCATCAGCGGTGGCACTGAACTGATCAGCACGGCCATGGCGACACGTTTTGAGCCATGCCGTCCGATGTAACGCGCAACTTCTCCACCGCCAGTAGAGTGGCCCACATGAATTGCATTCTTCAGGTCAAGCTTTTCAGTCAGCGCTGCGAGATCGTCGGCGTAGGTATCCATGTCGTTTCCATCCCAGGTTTGGGTGGAACGGCCATGCCCTCGGCGGTCATGCGCGATGACTCGATAGCCACGCTGGCCAAAGAACAACATCTGTCCGTCCCAGTCGTCGCCCGTGAGCGGCCAGCCGTGACTAAAAACTATGGGCTGGCCTTTTCCCCAGTCCTTGTAGTAAATCGTCGTGCCATCTTTCATCGTGATTGTCGCCATACGGATTCTCTTTATTACGTTTGAGCTTTCGCGAATCGCTTATGAACTGGGCGCGCCGACGACTTCGCTTGCATCCATGCAGTATCCTGCGGCCTCCCATGAAATGAACGCATCACGAGATGCAGTGTTTTTTCGCTACCACACAAGGCCAACGAATGGATAACCCGTTTGAGGTAGCAACACATGAATCAGCGGACGCGAAGACGGTTGGACCCGACCACGCGGAACGGCACGCAACCAGCAGACGGTCAGGGTTTCGATGAAGGCGAGTCATCAGGGATGATGATCTCGCGGCGACCGAAAAGGCGGGCATCGAGCGAAAAGGCTCCCGGACCTATGCAGACGAGAGCGGCTGCTATAGCGGTTCCCAAAGTGGCCGTCAACTTGGCTTCAAACAATGCCAAGCTCGGAGCCGGGAACCACGAAAATGCGCTGCCCACACAGAACGAACCGGCCAGCACACCGGCCAAGGGAGTTAGATAGCCAATGCAGAGTAAGAACCCACTCCCGATCGCCAGAAGACCGAGACCCAAAATCAGAAATCCCACGCCATGCCAATCGATAATGTAAGCAGCGCCCTGTATAAGAAGCACGATGCCCGCCGTGGCTCGGAGCAGCAGAAGACCGGCTCCCGGTAAGCCATCGGGAAATGCGGAAAACACCGTTGACAACGACGTCCTCCTGGATCCACAAAATCACATTAGAACTTTCACTCCCCGAATGAATCCCCAGCGATTGGAATCTTTTCCTACCACTTTCGAGGTATCGCCCGGAACTTGGTTTACAACTCCCTCCGCGATGAAAAGTATCTCGGCGACGACCCTGCCTCGTTAACAGCCGATACCAACTACTGCGGACGGCACTGGATCTTCAGTTTGCGAATCCGATACGTCAAGGTCGTACGTTTCATCCCAAGCCGAACTGCCGCGCCATTCGGACCGCCAATCACCCAGTTGGATTCTCGGATAGCCCGGAGGACGTGTTCGCGCTCCATCTCTTCGAGAGTATTCAGCTTCAAGTTCGGACTCGGAACGGTTTCTTGTTGCAGTTCTGCGAGCGGAGGATCGAGAGCGCTGCCGGGGGACAGGATCACCGCCCGCTCGATGAAGTTTTGCAATTCGCGAACATTGCCGGGCCACGGATAGCTTGCAAAAAGCTCCATCGCCTGCGTTGGAATAGTGTCAATACGCCGGTTCATTCGCCTGGCGTACTTCTCCACGTAATGGCGCACCAAAAGCGGTATGTCTTCGCAACGCTCGCGCAAGGGAGGAACCACCAAAGGGAAGACGTGTAACCGGTAATATAAGTCGCTTCTGAACTTGCCCTCTTCAACCATTTTTTTCAAGTCGCGGTGAGTAGCGGCGATGACGCGAACGTCCACCTGCTGCGTCCGCGTACTACCCAGCCTTTCAAATTCCCGCTCCTGCAGAACCCGCAATAATTTCGACTGCAATTCGAGAGGAATATCGCCCACCTCATCGAGAAACAGCGTGCCCTTGTCCGCAACCTCGAACCGTCCCGCTTTTCGCGTGATGGCGCCCGTGAATGCGCCCTTCTCGTGCCCAAAAAGTTCGCTCTCCAGCAAGCCGGAGGGGATGGCGGCACAACTCAGCTTGACAAATGGTCGATCGCGCCGGGAGCTCATGTTGTGAATAGCGCGGGCGATGAGTTCTTTTCCGGTGCCTGTTTCCCCTAGAATCAAGACGCCGGAATCGGTCGGCGCAACGACCTCCACCTCTCGCAGTACGCGCTCCAGGGCCGCGCTTCTTCCCACGATTTCCTCGAAGTTCGGCTCACTACAGATTTCATCGTTAACGCGCAGCCTCTCTTCGCCTAAGCTCTCTTCGCCAAGGTCGTGCTTCATTTTTCGTAATTCCCCGCTTACCAGCACGTTCTCGATTGCCAGCGCTAAAAGGCTCGACACCCGCGTCAGAAAATCCGTTTCGTCAGTGGTGAAGGGTGTCTCTTCACGCTTGCCGAGCGCCAGAATGCCCACGATGCGGTCGCGGCTCACGAGTGGCAGGACGCAGCTATTGTCAAATCTCGACGCCCATTCCGAATCGTAGTGCATTTCACGCAGCTTCTTCAGCGCTTCTCCGCGTGCCGCGAACCCGCAATTGCGTCTCCAATCTGTAATACAGACCTCTTTCATCGCCTTATCGGGTGAAAGAGACTTCCCCGCTCCCGCCGAACGCCAGAGAGGCTCGCTGATTGCTTCCGTGAAAGCGATGACATCGAGGCAGTTGAAGTCGAGGAGCGGTCGCAGCAGCATCGCGAGACTCCGTGACATCTCCTCCGGTGTCAAAGATGCAAGCGACGGGGCAAGATGCGATATCGCTTCGTAACGTTTGGCCAGGGTTTCCACCCGAGGCTCCGGTCGCATCGGGGGTAGGGTGCTTATGAAGGATCTCTGGGGTGTCAGTCCAACCTGAGCGACGCTCATTTTGCATTCCTCGCGATCCGGGCACGAACGGTGCTGGCAACATAGGCGTCCGAAGACCCGACACATTATCTGATCGTTGCTTGTGTATAGTGTCGGTTTTGCACCTGGAACACATCACGTCATCGAGGGTTTTTTTGCTACTTCTAACGACTCATGTACGGATACCACCATCGGGGTACCTTGATCCTCGCCTCTCGGGAAAAAGCGGAGCGTGACAGAAAGTCGACGCTATGGATACCGTCTAATAACAATTAGGTTCTGAAGATCGCCGAACGGCCTGTTAGGCTCAGTGGTGCTTTATGAAGCTGCCGTCTTGCAGTTCTGCCATCGCTTGTTGCAGCTGTTCCTGCGTATTCATCACGATCGGGTCGTACCAGGCAACCGGCTCCTCGATCGGCTTGCCTGATACCAGAAGAAAACGGATTCCCTCGTCGCCCGCCTGCACCACGATCTCATCGCCGCGGTCAAACAGCACCAGCGAGTGATTGCCGGCTTCGTACACGGGTGGCGCGTCCGGTTTCGCAACCTGCTCCGTCAGCACGGCGCGAGGATCGGAGGCGTCGCGGAACGTGCCAGACCCCGCGAACACATATGCAAACGCATTACGCGTGGTCTCAATTTTAAGCCGTTTCCGCTGGCCGGGAGCAACCGAGATGTCGAGGTAATTCGGATCGGCAGCCACGCCCTCCACCGGTCCCTTCTTGCCCCAGAACTCGCCGCAGATGATGCGCACACGCGTACCGTCATCGTCAGTGACCTCGGGAATCGTGCTCGATGGAATATCCTGATAGCGCGGATCGGTCATCTTCAGTGACGCGGGCAGATTCGCCCACAACTGGAAACCGTGCATTCGCCCTTGCCTGTCGCCTTTCGGCATCTCCTGATGCAGAATGCCGCTGCCGGCCGTCATCCACTGCACATCGCCCGCGGTCATCTTTCCTTTGTTGCCTAAGCTGTCGCCGTGTTCGACCGAACCCGCCAGTACGTAGGTGATCGTCTCAATCCCACGATGCGGATGCCAGGGAAATCCGGCCAGGTAATCCTGCGGATTGTCATTACGGAAATCATCCAGCAGCAAAAAAGGATCGAACTCCTTCGTTTTGCCGAAACCGAAAGCGCGTTGCAGCTTCACGCCGGCGCCCTCGATTGTCGGTTTCGGTTGAATGATCTGTCGAACTGGTCGGAGTGACATGGTTCATCGTCCTCTGTGTTATTGCGAGTTGCTTTCTACACGGATTAGATGCGTTATACCGATAATCGTTTCAACAACTATTAAAGCCAATAAAATCAAGTCACTTGGCTGCGGGCCGCACTTAACAACTCCGCCAACACCCGCAGCTGTTCGCGCCCAAGGTGGCCCAATTGCTCGCGATGGGTTGTCTGCACCGGTTCATCGAGCCGCGCCAGCAGCTTCAGACCCTCCGGCGCGATGCGCGCCATCACCGTCCGCCTGTCCTTGGTTTCGCGGCAGCGCGAAATCAGTTTGCGCTTTTCCAGCCGGTCGAGCAGCCGGGTGACATCCGGGTCTCGGGTAATCATTCGATTGGCGATTTCCCCGCAGGCGAGCCCCTCTGGCGCGCCGCGCAGGATCCGTAACACGTTGTACTGCGTCGAGGAGAGGTCCTCGGTTTTGAAAACCCGAACCAACCCGCGGGATAGCAGGTCGGTGGTGCGCAGCAGGTCCAAAAACGCGATCTCCTCGGGACAGCCGCCGCGCCGGCCGCTTTTACTTGACTTGTCTGTTCCATTCATCCCAAAACAATATTATACGTTGCAACGACTATTGTCAAGACGAGGATAGGCCGTTTGTTCCCGGGAGTTCTTGTCCCAGCCACGGAATCAGGTACGGCCCGGTCCGCTTTGCCAGCCTCCATTGCCGCATCAATCCGATGTCGGAAACCGCAGCCGAGAAACCCGCCTTCCGCGACGCGCTTGACAGCATCGTATTCCCATAATTCGCACCTTCCAGAAACGTGCTGTCATCACGCCTTCCCACCAGGTAACCCGTAAGTGCAACATTGAACTTCTTGTGGTTACAGAAGAGAGCCGGGCTGCCTGAGTGCGGTGCGATGCGAAACGGCCTGCTCCTTGCAGCGAAGCGAACATTTTATGTGACATGTCACAAATGTAAAGTACTATTTATGTTGACATGTCACGAAAAAAGGGGCATTATCAGAAAACACCCTGCGGTGGCTCCTCATCGCAAGCGGCAAGTACCTCATCGGGGTACAAGTTAGGTATCGAAAGAATCTGCACTATCAGCTGATTAATCAATGGTGCGGTTAGAAAGAGGGCCAATGCAGAGAGTAAAAGGGCGACTAAGAGCTAGGAGCCGTGGGATGCGAAACAACTCCAGCAATGCTCAGAGCGCCGCCCCAAAGGTGGATGGACCTCTCAAAGAGCAAATTTACGCGCAGATAAAAAATGACATTCTCACGTGCGTTTTTGCCCCCGGCGAGTCTTGCAGTGAAAGCCAGCTGGCAGATCGCTATGGCGTAAGCAAAGCACCCATCCGATGGGCACTGGCGGCGCTGTCGCGCGAGCGACTCGTTACCCCTCGCGCGCGCCAAGGTTACATTGTGGCTCCGCTTACGATGAAATCCGTGAAAGATCTTTTGGAATTACGAATCATACTCGAATCCGCTGCTGCCAGGCTGGCGGCGGGACGCGTAGATCCAGTCCGGCTTAGGTCTTTTGACGATAAGATTACAAAATTCGATATCGACGATCGGATGGGTCAAGTCGAGTGGATCATGGCGAACGAGAAATTCCATCTCGAAATTGCGCGGGCTTCAGGGAATGACTCGCTGTTCCGAGCGATTTTTGAGGCAATGGAACAGACGCGTCGCATTATCCATGTGAGCTTATCGATGCCAGCTCAGGTTCGCACAATGTCTGACGATCACAAGAAGATCGTCGAGGCCCTTGAGAAAGGCGATGGCGAACGAGCTGGGCATTTCACAGAAATCCATCTCCAAAAATCATTACAGGCCGTTCTGGCGGCAATGGTCAACAGCAGCGCCGTCCAGAATGCAAATTTCGATGGCCGGCCCGTAGATGTTCGTAACAGCTATTGACAAATCAGAGGTGAAGAGCAGGCGGTGGTGGTTCTCGATCTTTATTATTCCACGCTCGTCTTACAAACAGCGCCGTAGGGGCGGGTGGGCCACTTTCACTTGGAAGTATAACGCGGGTTTGCCTTTTAACACGGATCGAAAATAACTGGGGGGGCGCCATCTCTCGCACTTTTGAGTCCGCGACCGACCGTAAGCTGGTTCTGCTCTGCCAGGAGGAGCCTATGTCTGACTGTGTCAGAAATATTCGGCGCGTCATTTCCGAGGAACGGTTGAGGGAAATGCGAATCAAGAGAAAATCCCAAGGCGCCCAAAGGATTCTTCGGATCTTGACGGTCGCGGGATTGTTGCTGGCCACGGGTTGCGGCGAACGCGCGAGCACGCCGAGCCTTCCCCCTCCTCGTGTTGAAGTGATTCCAGTGCTGCAGACGGACGTTCCGATCATGCAAGAATGGGTGGCCAACGTTGACGGCTTTGTGAATGCAGACATTCGGCCGCAGGTTACCGGCTACTTGATCAAGCAAACCTACAAAGAAGGCACCTTCGTTAAGAAGGGACGGGTCCTTTTTGAGATCGACCCACAGCCGCTGCGAGCCTCTCTCGAACAAGCGCAAGGACAACTGGCGCAAGCGAAAGCCAAAGAAGCCGATGCACGTCAGAACGTGGATCGGGATCGGCCGCTCGCCGCGGCACGGGCGATTGCGCAGAGCCAGTTGGACAGCGATATCCAGACGTTACGTGCGGCAGAGGCGGTGGTGCGGGCCCAGCAGGCCCAGGTAGAGCTGGCTCAGATCAACGTGGGTTATACAAAGGTTCGGTCTCTGATCGATGGCATTGCGGGAATTGCCAATGGACAGATCGGCGACCTCGTGGGCCCAACCACCCAACTCACCACAGTTTCCCAGCTCGACCCTGTCAAGGTTTACTTTGCACTGGGCGAAAATGAATATCTTAGAGCTGCGAAGATCATCAGCCAGGCCGCAATGGGCGTCCCAATGGCTCCTGGGGAACTGCGGCCGCTGCAACTGATCCTATCCGATGGCACCACATACGACCACCCCGGAAAACTGTTTTTGGCAGACCGGCAAGTCGACCTGCACACAGGCACGATTCGCATCGCCGCAACGTTTCCCAATCCAGAGCGTATCCTGCGCCCGGGACAATTCGGCCGGATCCGCATGCAGACGGAAATCCTCAACAACGCGCTCGTGATTCCGCAAGCGGCAGTCAACGAAGTGCAGGGATTGTACCAGGTCGCCGTTCTCGGGAGCGGAAATAAAGCGGAGATCCGGTCGGTCAAGGTGGGACCACGCGTGGGAACTGAATGGGTGATTGAAGACGGGCTCAAGGCTGGAGAACAGGTCATTGTGCAAGGAATCCAGAAAGTGCGTCCGGGAGCTGTGGTTCAGCCAAGTCCCGACCTGACGCCGGCAGGAAAAGAGTAGGCCATGTCCAAATTCTTCATCGAGCGCCCGATCGTTGCCATGGTGATCTCGATTCTCATGGTCATCGTTGGCACCGTGGCCATGCTTTCGCTGCCCAGCGCACAGTTTCCTAACATCGTCCCGCCCGAAATTAAGGTGAATGCGACTTACCCCGGAGCCGACGCACTCACCATTGAGCAATCCGTCGCCACTCCCATCGAACAGCAGATGAGCGGTGTGGACAACATGGAATATATGTATTCCACGAACGCCAACAACGGCGCGATGGCGCTAACGGTGGATTTTGATATCAAGAGTAATCCCAACACCGATCAGATTCTCGCGCAAATGCGGACGCAGCAGGCGAATTCGCAACTCCCCGCGGACGTGACCCAAGCCGGGGTGACGGTGCAGAAGTCGACCGCTTCGCCCTTGATCCTGATTTCTCTATTCTCTCCAAAAGGCACGTACGACAACATTTTTC
>JASHOU010000142.1 GCA_030038475.1 Terriglobales bacterium
CATCCCAGTTACGCGGCAATCTTATTGGATGATAACAATCTTGGCAACTAATCCCCGGGATCTGGGGTCGTGTGGTATTTTCTCGCGGTCTTAAGTCGCCTCCGAGCAGAGCCTATCGGGATCGTGTTTCGGCCGGGGTTCGTGGTTCCCACCCTTGCGCACAAAACGCGCAAGGATGGGGCAATCCCTGTGAATAAGCTGTCAACGGAAGGCGAGTTCGTTGGGAGAATTCCCTGCGGCGGCGTTGCATGCGCAGGAGAACGCGTGGGTCAGTCGGATTCGCCTAAAGCAGGTCCCTCGACTGCGCGCTGCTCGCTTCGCTCACAGCGCTTCGCTCGGGATGACAGGGTTGGGAGGGCGGGTGAAAATCCCCGCTCAAGACAAAGGCGGGCTTGAATGGGGCACCCGCGCATCTTCGGATCTTGATTTTGATCGAGGTTCGTGGTTCCCACCCTTGCGCACAAACCGCGCACCCCGGGTGAATAAGCCGTCAGCGAAGGGCGAGTTTGTTGGAAGAATTCCCTGCGGCGGCGTTGAATGGGGAGAAGAACGCGGGGTCCTTCGGCTTGCCTAAAGCAGGTCCCTCGACTCCGCGCTGCTTCGCTATGCTCACAGCGCTTCGCTCGGGATGACACGCTTGGGAGTGACAAAAGGTCCCCACTCAAGCCAAAGGCAGGCTTGAATGGGGCACCCGCCCGTCTTCGGATTTTGATTTCGGTCGAGGTTCGTGGTTCCCACCCTTGCGCACAAAACGCGCAAGAGTGGGGCACCCCCCAAAAGTCCCCACTCAAGCCAAAGGCAGGCTTGAGTGGGCCACCCGCCTAAGCCGGATCGGCTGCGGGCAACTCGTTTCGTCTACGCCAGAAATAAATCGCAAGCGCCACGGCCACGACCGGCAGAACTGCGCCGAATTCGTCGATGAACCACGCGGTTTTCCCGGTATTACTCGTCAGGGGAGTGAAAATATCTTGAATGTAGAGGTTGTGGCTGGCATGGAACAAGGCTCCCACCCATAGGCTGCCGGATTTGATCCGCAGCCAGGCGAGCACGAAAGACATGGCGACCACCAGAACCGTGAAACATGTCAGCCCGTACCACGTCGGCGTTCCGCTGTTGTAGTCGGCCCAGATCAAGACGGGATAATGCCAGCACGACCACACGATACCGCTGATGAGAGAGGTCGCAGTAAAGCCCACAGTCTTGAACAGCTCCGGAACCAGAAAACCGCGCCAGCCAATCTCTTCTCCGAGCGCGGTCGCCATACTCTCAACCAGGCCGAAACTGCTGGCCCACAATAAATACACAAGCGTAGAGATGGTGGGGGAAGCGTGCAAGCCCATCCGCGAAACAAGGTGTTGCATGAATTCGTGGTTAGGAAATCCGCCCATGCCGCTGACCCAAACGATGGTGTAGGCGATGGTTGCGTAGAGCAGCGGGATGAGCCAACTGACGGCTGCGTAGGTGGCCTTCGGCCATTTCCAGCCCAATTCAGAAAGACTGCGATGGTTGAGCTTGAGAGTCGCCATCGCCGCCAGCGCCGGGCACCACATAAGGCCCACAACGTAAAGCCCGCCCGCGGCGCCGAGCTTGTGCGCGCGCAGAATCAGAAAGTAGAAAACCGAACTGAAGGCGAAGACGAGGAGCAGGTAAATCAGCACCTGGCGACGCGCCCCACCGGCCTGCGGCATCTAAACCTCGCGCTCGAGAATCTTGAGCCAGAGAATAATAGGGGTCGCGGTGAATCCGGTAAAGTGGACGACTCATTTCTACAAAAAAGGCGTGGCACGGAAACAGGGCGCGATGTCGAGCCGCTGTCATGGGTTGGGGTTCGGGGCCGATAGATGTCTTGGAGGCTGTCGCATTGCAGCGATTCGGCGGAAGGCAGCGGGGATTGACATCAAGGCGCATCGAAATCTGGTTACCAGAGACGGGCCGAAACCCTTCCGAGTATTGCAAAAGGCGAAAAAAAGGCTGAGAATCCAACGACGTAGACCAAGATTGCATCTTTCTAGCGGTTAGGTTCATCCAAGTTGAGTGAAACCCACTCAAGGCAAAGCATGAGCGACATTATTGCTTCCGAAACTACTTCTTACGGCACGAGCGAGCGCTCGCTGCCGATTCTGCCTGTCCGCGATACGGTACTGTTTCCCCATGCCGTGCTGCCGCTTACGGTTGGGCGCGAAAGCTCGGTGCAGCTGATCAATTCGCTGGGCGACGACAAGACGATCGTGGTGGTGGCGCAGCGCGAGGCGCGGGTCGATACGCCGCAGCCGACCGATCTTTATTCTATCGGCACGCTGGCGGTCGTCCACAAAGTTGTCAAAATGCCCAACCAGAGCCTGTTTGTTTTTGCCGAGGGCCTGGAGCGGGTGAAGCTGGCGGATTTTGCGCAGCTCACGCCGTTTATGCGGGCGCGGGTGACGACGATTCCGGAGCTGATTCCGCCGAAGGATTCCGAGGTTGAAGCGCTACAGCGCAATGTGCTGACGCTGTTTCAGCAGATCGTGGCCGGATCGCCGACGCTCTCGGATGAGCTTTCGACGGTTGCGATGAATATCGAAGAGCCGGGACGGCTGGTCGACTTTATCGCCTCATCGCTGCCGTCGCTGTCGACATCGGACAAGCAGGAGACTCTCGAAACGACCGACGTACGTGTGCGCCTGGAAAAAATCAACCAGCATCTCGCCAAGGAGCTGGAGGTGCAGCAACTGCGCAACAAGATCCAGTCGGAAGTTCAGGATCGAGTGCAGCAGACGCAGCGCGAATATTACCTGCGCGAGCAGATGAAGGCGATCCAAAAGGAACTGGGCGAGCAGGATGAAGGCCAGCGCGACACCGAAGAGCTGAAGCAGAAAATCGAATCGGCGGGAATGCCGGACGAGGTAAAAAAAGAGGCGCTGAAAGAGCTGGGCCGGCTCTCGCGCATGTCGCCGATGGCGGCCGACTATTCGGTGACGCGGAATTACATCGAGTGGCTGGCGGTTTTGCCGTGGGCGAAGACTTCGGGCGGCGAAATCGAAATTCCCAAAGCCAAAGAGATTCTCGATGCCGACCACTACGATCTGCAGAAGGTCAAAGACAGAATTCTCGATTACTTGTCGGTGCGGCGGTTGAAGCCGAGCATGAAAGGACCGATTCTGTGCTTCGTCGGCCCTCCGGGCGTAGGAAAGACTTCGCTCGGCAAGTCGATCGCACGCGCGCTGGGACGCAAATTTGTCCGACTATCGCTCGGCGGGGTGCACGATGAGGCCGAAATTCGCGGCCATCGCCGAACGTATATCGGAGCTCTGCCCGGGCAGATCATCCAGGGCATCCGCCGCGCGGAGACCAAAGATCCGGTCTTCATGCTGGACGAGATCGACAAGGTCGGGCGCGACTTTCGCGGCGATCCGGCATCGGCGCTGCTCGAAGCGCTCGATCCCGAGCAGAATGCGACGTTTCGCGACAACTATCTTGACGTGACTTTCGATTTGTCGAAGGTGCTCTTCATCACCACCGCGAACATGCTCGACCCCATCGCCGAGCCGCTGCGCGACCGCATGGAGATCATCGAACTGCAAGGCTATACCGAGGAAGAAAAGATTCATATTGCCTTCCAGTACCTGATTCCGCGGCAGATCGAAGAAAACGGAATTACGCCCGAGCAGATTGAATTTCCCGAGGAAACGGTCAGCTACATCATTCGTCACTACACACGCGAAGCGGGCGTGCGCAATTTGGAACGCACAATTGGAACGATTTGCCGCAAGCAGGCGCGGCGGCTGGCGGAAGGCAAAAGCGCAAAGCTCGTCGTCACCAAAGAGATCGTGCAGGAATTTTTGGGCGGCATCAAAGTGCGCAGCGAGGGCGAAATTGCCGAACGCACGAAACGCGCGGGGGTGGTCGTGGGACTGGCGTGGACTCCCGCGGGCGGCGACGTGTTGTTCGTCGAAGCCAACCTGATGAAAGGCAAAGGCGGACTGACGATTACGGGCCAGATTCAGGACGTGATGCGCGAATCCATGCAAGCGGGATTGAGCTGGGTGCGCTCGAACGCCAAGGAGCTGGGCATTGACGAAGAGTTTTTCGCCAATCACGACATCCACATTCACGTGCCCGCAGGCGCGATTCCGAAGGATGGCCCGTCGGCCGGTGTCACCATTGTGACCGCGCTGGTGTCGTTGTTAACCGGCAAGCAGGTGCGTCCGCTGACGGCGATGACCGGGGAGATCACGCTGAGCGGCAATGTGCTACCCGTTGGCGGCATTAAAGAAAAAGTTCTGGCCGCAAAACGCGCCGGTGTACACGACGTAATTTTGCCCGCCGACAACCAGACCAACGTCGAGGAAGACTTGACTTCCGAGCAGTTGCAGGGACTGACCATCCACTATGTCAAGACCATTGACGAAGTGCTCGAGTTAGCCCTGCCGACAACGGCGCGCGAGGAGATGCAGGACGCGGAAGAGCGCGAAAAGGTGCTGAGCACGTAATCCCGTTCCTATCAGCTACGTCCGGGGCACCGACCTTCAATGTCCACGATCCGAGTCACAGAAGCAGCGTTTGACAATCTGAAGCTTTTCAACGCTGGCACTGGGCAGAAATTCGCTGTCCACACCGGGAATGTAGTTGGCCGCCACGTAGTGCTTGCCGGCCTTCAGCTCCGATGTTTTCCATATTGCCCGGCCGTTATAGTCGAGCATGACTGGCGCTCCCACGTTCGAGCCGTCAATCGTAAACTGGATGCTCCCACCCGGATGGCCATGGGGCAAGGAAGAACTTGGAGCAACGAAGGCGGTGAAGGTCACCGTTTCTCCGACCTGCGACGGATCCGAGTCGTCCGTCAAGCTTGTGGTGGTTGAGTCAGCCAGTACGCGCTGTGTAGTAAGGTCGGTCTTCGCGAAGCCCAGATTACCCGTGGCCCTGACATCGAAAACGCAGTCAGCATGCATGTTCGGGTCGAAAACTCGTCGGCAAGCTGCCTGAGCAACCTCTTCACTGACCGGCTCAACCGGTTTCTCGTTAGGAACAACACACGGGCCTTTCTCCAGTGGCCAATCCCTCCTCGTGAACGTCCCCGTTGATGTGCCGGGCGCATAGTCGAACAGGCTATCTCTATCTGTTACGCGCCAGGCATCGGCGAATTTCTTGTAAAGAGCTTCGTAGCGCCCAGGCAAGGTCGCTGGCATCGCTCCCATCGATGCGCCATTTGGGAGCGCGGGCAGCCAGCTTCCTGCCGCAATAGGTCCCGCAATTCCGCGCCCAGTTCGACTGCTGATTTCGCGGGCGGAAAGACTTCCTTGCGAAGCCTCACCGCCGCCGCCCATCAGTTCAAGATTGCTGACGTTTACATTGAGGTACCACTCGCTCTGCGACGCCCAATACTCCGGCGTCACGTACAAGGTTTTGCCGTCGGGGAAATCCACCTCAAGCTCGCCCCCCGATGAGGACTTGAAAACGCGGCCGCCGTCTCCCAGATCTCTTCCCTGCGGCCCGAGTGCGGTAAGCGTTCCATCGATACGCAGCTGAAGCCCGCTCGGATCGGGCACGCCGCTCAGGTTCGGTTCATAGGTAACGCGGTGTCCAGACACGCGGGCGGCAACTGCCGTATTCAGGCTCACACAAGTAGTAAGGCCGTCGTAGGGGTCGGTGCCAATGAACGTAGTTGAAACAGGCGCCTGGCGCGTCTGAATTTCCATTCCGCCGGAATCCCGCAGCGAGACGAATTCTCCTGTGCCCTGGAAATTGTAGAGTGTTCCATCGGCCGTGGTGATATGCGGGTCGCCGATAAGCGCCGAGCCTCCACAATAGCCTGTGTGGCCTGCACTGGTCTCCATAAATTGGATATTAGGCGACGCCCCGCCGTAAGCACAGCAAACAAGCCCCGAACCTTTGCCGGGGGTCACGTTAGCCAGGTCGAGGTTGTTCTTCTCTGCCGTGAAGCTCTCATTCACGCAGGCGGGCGGATTCATGGTCCCGTTGTCTACGGTCGTCCTTAAGACGAGCGTGGTTGGCTCGTTGAATACAGTCTCGCTTCCACCACCGTCGCCGAAGACGTTGAACTCAGAAGTATTCCAGTAATTGGCCAAACTGAGCACGCTGTCCAGCCCCTCCGCGTATAGCGAGCCGCCGGTACCCCACGTTACCTTATCTTGGCCACCAGCGCCGGCTGTTGCCGTCATCGTTATGCCGGTCAATTCCGCAACTGTTGGTATAGGGACGGCCGCGCCATAGGTATTGAACCAGCAATCGAAGCCGTCTTGGATCCACGGTTGACTCGTTGGGCACGATGCTCCATAGTTGAGCAGCCAGTACTCGATAAAGACGCACGACCCTCCTGGGCATTGGTCTGGGGACCACAGGAACTGCTGCCATCCCTGGCATCCCGCCACGCCGTTGCAGGCCGGAGGGTTGTTAAAGAACTGCGTGTTAAGCTGGAGCATAAAGACGTTGGTGTCGCTACCACCGCTGACGTCCACGCTATTGAACGACCCCTCTGCCGTGGAGATGAGGCCCGAACTCTGCGCCGACCAATCGCCAAACCCATCGCCCACGGTATTTACCGTGACGCCGGTTGCGCTGTTTTGGCGGGGCCGATTTGGATACGGCGAGGGAGCCAGGCACTTAACTTCCTGCCACTCTGTGCTTGGATACGAGACCTTGAAGCATCCGCTCTTCGGCAAAGAAGTCCGCACCATGGCCTTGCGCCAAGTCTCGCGGCGCGCCGACTCCTCGGCGGACGGTTGCGTGGACACCTGCGCCCGGCAAAGGCTCGTGCTTGCCGCCAACATCAGACCTGCAGCGATGAATGAGAGATACCCGCGGTTGAACATAAATTCTCCGTTGCCCGGCACGATGAATTTGGACCAAGCGTTCGACCCTCCGGGCGGGTAGTGATCGCCCCGCCTCGCAGGAACAATCTAGCGGAATAGTGAACAGGACCAAGGATTCGTTTCATACCACGGTGCCCAGCAGGGAAGATGCGAGGAAGGCAAGCGACGAGGGAAGCTAGGAACTCATTGCCCTAGAAGAAATCACTCAAAGAGGCGACAATGGTTCGACGAGGAGGTGTCTCAGTTGGGAGCCAGCACTAATTTTGCACCCGCGCAAAGTTCCGAGTCCGCGCCGACTCCCGCGCCGGCGCGCATGAGGACTGTGGACGTCAAAATGGAACGCGCGCAAGCCATCCCGGTGCTAATGAATAACGCGCGAACAAAAGCCGCACCGGTTAAGCCGAAGTTGGGTTTGCGGGCGTGGATGGAGCGCGTTTTGGTCGAGTGCGATCATGCGGCGGCGGGATTCGATGCCGATCCGGTGCACGATTTGCGTGTGGCGCTGCGGCGCTGCCGGTCGCTGGCCGATGGGCTGATGGCGATCGATCCGGATGGTTCGTGGAAGCAGATGAAGAAGGCGGGCAGAAAGCTGTTCCGGGCTCTCGGCGATCTGCGCGACATGCAGGTGATGCAGGAGTGGATCGAGAAGCTGGCGAAGGCGACCGACGGAAAGACCGATGATGTGGAGGATCCGGTTGCCGTGAAAGTTCTCGACCACGTGCACGCGCGCGAGAACGAGTGCAAGCGCGATGCATTCAAGGATCTGCAACAGTTCGACCACAAGCAATGGCGGGAGTGGTCGCGCATGCTGCCGAAGCGCGCGGCGCGGGTGCGACCGGGGAGTGCGGTGTATCTGCATCTGGCGCTCGAGAAGTGGACGGACGCGTACGAACTGCACAAGCAGGCGCTGCGGGTGCGGTCGCAGGTGGCGTGGCACGCGCTGCGGATCGGGATCAAACGTTTTCGCTATACGGTGGAGAATTTTCTGCCGAGACAACATGCCGAGTGGGGAGACGATCTGAAAGAACTCCAGGACCTGCTGGGCGAGGTGCACGATCTGGACGTGCTATGGGCGACGGCGGTCGAGATCATGGCGTTTCCGGATGTAGAGAGCCAGAGGCGCTGGCGCGAGCGGCTGAATGAGGAGCGGGAGAAGCGAATCGAGCGCTATCGGGAGAAGATGGTGGGGCGCGAGTCGCTGTGGCGGGTGTGGCGCGCGGGATTGCCGGAGGGCGAGCAGTTGCGGGCGGCGGCGATGAGCCGGCTGCGGGTATGGGCAGGATATCTGGATCCGGATTTTGCGCATTCGGAGCGGGTAGCGCGGCTGGCGCTCGATTTGTATGACGGGCTGCACGAGGCGGGACTGCTGAAGGCGGCTGGCGCTCCGAGTGAGGAGCGGGGTGCGCGGTTGGATGCGCGAACCGTACTGCTGGCGGCGGCGCTGCTCCACGATGTGGGCAAGGCAAAGAGCGGCAAGAATCATCATAAGGCGTCCTATCGGATGATTCGCGGGTTGGAGCGCCCGTTGGCTTGGAGTGAGCGCGAGATGCAGTTGGCGGCGGCGGTGGCGAGATATCATCGCGGCGCGCTACCGCGTCGGCGGTCGAAGACGATGCAGTCGGTGGAGCCGGCGGATCGTCTGGTGGCGATGGAGACGGCGGGAATTCTGCGGCTGGCCAATGCATTGGATTTGCGGCACGTTGATGCGCAGCATGGGAACGAAAATAATCGCAGTGTGAGCAAGGCTCGCGAGGCGCGGTTGGAAGTGGCAGTGCAGGATCATGCAGTAGTGGTGCGAGCTGCGAGATATTCGACGCTGGATCGTTCGGCGGAGGCGGTGGCGGCAGCGAGGCATCTGCTGGAGACGGTGCTGCGAAGGCCGGTGGTGGTAAGGGGATTACGTAGGCGGGTGGGAACGCACGGAGTCACTGGGCGGGCGGGTTAGAAGGTTGAGAGCGGAATTGCGGAATGCAAGTTGTATAGGTCGCTCGGCAGGCGCAGGCAGTCTATTCGCTACGCTCAGATGACAAGGGAAAATGGTTTTCGGTCTGGATGCCGGCGGGTACGGCCTACGCCTGCGGATTGCACTGCTTTTTTTTGCATGAGCTGGCGCTGAGGAGTATCTTTATGTGTTTCAACCAAGCTCCTTGACGGGAGGTGCGCGTTGAAGAACATATCGTCCAGAAGCGATTTCCTGCAGAAAACTCCACTGGTGCTTTTCGTATTGCTCTTTCTTGCAGTTGGATTGTGTGCGCAGAAGCAGGGAGAGCAGCCACCGGCGCAGGCTCCCAAGAGTGAAAATAAAATTCCTCCCGAAGCTGCAGCCAAGACAAATCCCATTAGGCCGACCGCGGAATCGCTGGCCAGGGGCAAAAAGATGTATGGCTATGACTGTGCGATGTGCCACGGAGACAAAGGCGATGGCAAGGGCGACATGGCGTCGGACTATAAGAACGTAACGGATTTTACCAATCCGGACTCGTTGAAGAACCGCACCGATGGAGAACTGTTCTACATCATCCGCAACGGCGAAGGCGAAAACATGCCGGGAGAAGGCGATCGCGCCAAGGATGACCAAGTTTGGGATATGGTGAACTACATTCGGTCGCTGGCAAAGAAGTAGAGTTAGTTATTCAGGCCTAACTTCTTCAGCATATCTTGAAATCTTGGATCTGAGCGCAAGCTATCGGCGCTGGGGTCGACCTTGAGCTGCGCCAAGAGAGGATCGTGTTGCTCGTAGGCTTTCTCGAGCCACACGAAGGCGCGTTCCTTTTCGCCAATGACGGCGTAGCTCATCGCGAGGTCGGCAGGAGAGATCACGCCATAGTTGGGACTGGAAATTTGCTGATTGCGTTCCAGTTCCTGCAGAATCGCGAGGGCGCCAGCGTGATCGCCGGAAAGCGCCAACGCCTCAGCCCGGAGACTCAATCGAACGGCATCAGTGGAAGGGACGACGTCAGGAACAATGCTCATGGATTTTTTATACATTCCCTTAAAAATATAGGAATGAGCAGTCACAACCCAGGAGATGGTGTGATCGGGAACGGAGAGGGCGGTGGTAATGGCTTCGTCGTAGCGGTGTGAAAAGTAGAAATTCTCGGCCAAACCCTCGGTGATCATGAAAGAGAGGGGATCGAGAACCTGCGCCTGGCGCAATTCGGCCTCGGCCGCGGCGAACTGACCCATTGCCATGTAGTTCAGGCCAGCCCAATGATGCGCCTCGGCATAGTTGGGCTGTAACTCGATGGCTCGGCGAAACTCATGTTCGGCGCCGTGCCAATCCCAATCGCACTGCGACTCCAACAATCCCAGGGTGGCGTGCGCCTCGGCCAGGTTGGGGTCGAGCTGGAGCGCGCGCTGCAAGGCTTGCCGTGCTTGGGGAACTGCGGTGGCGGGAGGCAGTTGGCGGTTGACGGCCATCACGGTGTAGGCGTCGGCGAGGCCGGCATAAGCCAGTGCATAGTTCGGATCGTCCTTGATGGCCCGTTCGAAAAGCCGCGCGCTTTCCTGAATATCACGCGTATCGCGCTTGCTCCAAAGATAACGGCCGTGGAGGTAGAGGTCGTGAGCTTCAGGATTTTCGGTATCGCGCTTCAGCGGGGGCGTGTTGCTGACGGGAACGCGCAACACGCGCGCAGTTTCCTGCACGATATCATCTTCGGAGTCGAGCAGATCGGTGCCTGGCACGTTGTAAGCTTTCGACCACAAATTGTAGCCATTGCGCGTATTGACGAGCTGCGCGTCAATGCGCACGCCGCTTCCGGAGCGGGTAATGCTGCCTTCGAGCAATGCCTCGGCGTTCAAGGCCTGGCCGATCTTGCGAACGTCTTCCGATTTGCCGCGGAATTGGTAGGCTGAGCTGGCCGCCACAACGCGAAGACCTTTCAGTTCGGCTAAGCCGGTGGTCAATTCCTCGGTGACTCCGTCGCTGATGTATTCGCCTTTTGAATCGGCGCCGAGATCGAGGAACGGCAACACGGCAATGGAAGTGGGCGCAGCGGAGGCTCGAGCGCGGTGGCGAAAGTAATAGAAGGAAGCAAGGGCGAGAGAGACAAAGAGAAGCAGCGCAGCGATAAAAAGCGCAGGCGTTCTTTGGCGGCGGTGATCTTCGTTTTGGGTTGCGGCGAGTTCCGTCTGGTCAGCCGCGCCGGGCTTCACAAGTTGCAGCCTGGAAGGTCGGTGCCGGAAGACGGGCACGTAGCCGCCCTTGGGCAGTTCGATGATTACGGGATCATTGGCGCCGGGCCCCTTATAGTATTCGGCGAGCTTTTTTCGCAGGCGGCCGGCCTCGATGCGGACGATGGGGTCGTCCTTGGGATCGTAATCGGCGGGGCGGGCAAAGACTTCGACTCCGACTAGATATTCCTTCACGCGCTGCTCATTGCCGGCCAGGGTGCTTTCAACGACAAAGCTGAGGAACTGGCTGGCGCGGCGCGCGTTGAGAAAAGGCGCTGAGGCAAGGATGCGCTCCAGCGCTTGACGAATGCTCTCAGGTGACACTATGAGCTGCGTCTCGACCGGATAGCCGATGGCGTGCTTTTCACTCATTGTTTACCCGCGAAGCATACGAAGCAGCGGCAGATTTTGGGAGAGGATGGATCGCCGGGATGCCCACCCCCAGCGTAAATACAAGATAGCACGGAATGATACGGTAACAATACCCCATTTCACTTGTGCGGGCGCGATGTTTACGTGCATCCTCCACACTGAAACACGCCTGCGGCCAGCGACTTCCCCCTGTGCGCCCGGCGAGGAGGAATTCATCATGACCAAAATCAGTGAGAATGTCTGGAAGATCGTTGTGGTTGTTCTTGCACTTTTAGTAGTGGCTCCATTGCATGCGCAGAGTTACCAACAACTTGCAGTTTTCGATGGGACGAACGGACAAGACCCGCGGGCCTCAGTCATCCAGGGGGCGGACGGGAATTTTTATGGAACGACCAAATCGGGCGGCATAGGGGACTGCCCCGGTCAATGCGGCGTGATCTTCAAGATGACGCCGGCAGGCGAACTGACGACACTTTATGAGTTCTGCAAGAAAGGTGGCTCTTGCCCCGACGGCCAAAACCCGATAGCCGCGCTTTTGCTTGGCAAGAACGGAGACTTCTACGGCACGACCTTCGGGGGTGGGACCATTCCTGAAGGGGACAGCGGCGTTGCGAGCGGAACAGTTTTTAGGATGACGCCAGAAGGCAAGGTACACACGATGTACACCTTCTGCAAGACATGGCCATGCCCTGACGGAGCTGGCCCTTCCTCTGCGCTGATTCAGGGCACGAACGGCAACTTTTATGGAACCACCTATGGTGGCGGTGCGAACGGGCTGGGCACGATCTTCGAGATTACCCCTGAAGGCGCACTCACGACGCTCTACAGTTTTTGCTCGCAGGGCGGCCCGGACGTATGCTCGGACGGCGGATATCCTACGGCGGGACTGGTGCAAGCAAGCGATGGCAACTTCTATGGGGTGACGGGAAAAGGCGGTATCTGTCTGCAAGATCCTTGTTACCCGTATGACAATGGCGGCACCATTTTTCAACTCACTGCCGGCGGCCAGTACACAGTTCTCTACAGTTTTTGTAGCCAGCCCAACTGTGCGGATGGGGCCAATCCCTCGACTTCGCTAATTCAGGGCACGGACGGTAATCTGTATGGGACGACATACGATGGCGGAAGCGACGTCGCTGGGACGACCTTCAAGATTTCGCTCAGCGGCCAGTTCACGCAGCTCGACGGCTCGGGGTTCTTTTACCCTAACGGCCTGATTCAGGGCACCGACGGAAACTTCTACGGCACGGAGGCCAATGACGGAACCGACAATTCAGGTGCCGTCTTTCAGATGACTCCAACTGGAGCTCTAACGCTCGAGTACAGCTTCTGTAACTGTGGCGCTGACGGAGGAGCACCCGCAGCCGCAGTGTTCCAGGCGACGAACGGAACCTTTTATGGAACCACGTCCGCGGGCACGGGAACGAGCGGCGACGGCACTGTTTATAGTGTGTCGATGGGACTTGTTCCCTTTGTAGAAGCCGTACCCGCCGTCGGCGAGGTGGGCAACAAAATCACAATTCTTGGTACCGAGTTGGCGGGAGTAAGCAGCGTGACCTTTAATGGGATTTCCGCGACCTTCACGCAAGAGTCGGATACGGAGATCATTGCGAAGGTACCGAAGAAAGCTACGACCGGGCCAATCGAGGTAGTGGTTCCCAGCGGAACGCTTTCGAGCAATGTGGTATTCCAGGTTATTAAGTGATCACTATCTAGGTGACCGGCGTGGTTCGTATGCTCGTCTGAGGATTGGGATCGAATGTTTCGCTGTAAACTGATGAGCGGGGCTCGGGCGAGTCCCGCTCTTTTACGTTAGAAAGTAAGTTTCTTTCGGCACCGGAGTAACTGGCCGATTTCCCGTCATAACCTAGACTTAGCGATATGCCAAAAAAGTTCCATGGACTGCCGGCTTACTCGCTTCGGCGACGTTTTGTGCGCGGTAGCTTGTCGGTCATACTTCTGCTTCTGGGCCTTCTGGTCGCAGCGGCAGCCAGCGCGCAGATCTCACCAATTACTCCGCTTCCAAAGGCGCAATCGCCGCAGTCAGGAGAAGACTTGCCGGTGCCGGGACATTCAGTGCCCGCAGACCGCGGGAAATTGTCGGAACACAATATTGAATGGGTGCAAACGCAGCCGCCGCAGGTGCAAATGGAATTTTTGCTGGGAGCGGCGATCAATCACGACGTGGGCGCGACCAAGATGATTGTGGAAATGATCGAAGGATGGTTTGGCAAACTGAAAGACACTCCGCGATGGGAGACGTTACAAGATACCGCTCTCTATTCGAACGATCTGCGGGTGAGGGCGGCGGCGATTGAGATCAATCTGGCGCTGCGGCGTATCGAGAAGACCGATGAGGAAGCCGATCGGCTGATCGAAACTGCGCACAAACTTACGGGAAGCCGTCCGTATTTTGCGTGGGAGCTGGGAATGCTCGCCAATCGCGGCGTTCGGACGGAGCGCATCCACGAGTTGCTGGCGGAGTGGATTCACGATCCCGACCAGCAGACGCGCTTTTGGTCGGTAGAGGGACTGGCGCACCTGGGCACGGACGACACGATCAAGAATTTTCTGGATGTGCTGCGCAACGATCCATCGCTCGATGTGCGCGAACGCGCGGGTTGCAGTTTGGCGAAATCGGGCATGATGACGCGGGAGCAGCGCATGAAGGCGGTTCCGGGATTGATTGAATTGGGTGACGACCCATCGCTCGATGCGACGGCGCGAAACTGGGTGTACCAGGCGCTGCGGGAGATTACGGGAATGGGCTTTCCCAACGATCCTGCGGCTTGGCGTAACTGGTACTCGGCACATGGCGCGGAGAAGGCGCGCGAATTCGGGAAGGGCGATTCGTGGTCAGTGCTGGGAAATAGCTGAAGAGGAAGGGGTCAGCGGAGAACAGGAGTTGCGGAGGCGGCCACGCAGACCCAGGAGCCATTCTTTTGTAGCCACGTATCAAGAAAGCGACTTCGCGTTATAATCGTCCTGCCGCTCACAACTTGTTTGGAGCGAAATATGCCGGTTGCGATCGCGACGTTGCCAAACATTTGGACTGAGATTGATTCTGGAGAAACCTGCTGCTCGTCAGACTCCTTGGAGTCGCGCACGCTGGCGATGAAAACCGCCTTTGAGAGGAGGCTGCCGTCGAAATTCACCACGGTCAAGTTGTCATCCAGGATCATATCCAATGCTTTCCTGTCCCGATACCTGAAGGCCAGACTCCAGGATTTTTCCAACGCGATGATGATGGGTACGTTGGCATTCGGGTCACTTTGGGCACGGGCTGGCGCGAGCGCGGCAGCGACCAACAATAACGAAAACAGAAATCTCATTGCGGAGCCTCGCCCAGGAGTTACTGGCCCGACCGTGTCAGCAGCCTTTGGGGACACCAAATGGATTTAGCAATTGCGCGACCAGCAGCGTTTTCTTTGGACCATTTGATGCGAGCGCCGCTGCACGTTGAGGCATGACCCAAAAAAATCGGGAGTGGGGCGTGCGGCGGCGGCGAAGGTAACACGAATTTTGTGTTTATTTGGTTTGGCAATGCTTTAACTTGCGATTTCAGGAGAAGTTAGGTCGGCGAAGACAAACTGGTCGCGGACTATCGTTACGCCCACGGAAACCGGGAGCGTGGCATTCAGCATAGGTCCGGCGTAGACGAAGGAATGAAACTCTCCGCGTTCGCCGCAGGGATCGACTCCTGCAGGCAGCGAGGCGAGAAGCGCGCTGTCGAACTCGCTGCCGACGAAGGATCGATCGAGTTTCGTGGTGTCGACGCAAGTCAGCTTGGCACGCACACCTGCGGCGATCATTTCTTCCGCTAAGGCGGGCGTCGGCAGACCCCACACGGGGAAGATCGGCTCTAGTCCGGTGCCGGCCATTTGCTTTTCGCGGTAGGCGCGAACATCTTCGAGGAACAAATCGCCGAATGCGACTCCAACGATACCTTCGGAGACAGCCTTGGCGCAGGTTTGCGCCATGAGCGACTCATACTGCTCGTTGGGACACGGCCATGGCAAGGGGACGGCCCAGAGTGGAAGTCCGGCGGCGGCGGCTTGCTGCTCGACCAACTCGCGGCGGACAGCGTGCATGGCGACGCGGCCGGCGGCTTCGTTGAAAGTGGTCAGCAGACCGGCGACCTCATACTCCCCTTGCTGGCGGAGAAGATGAAGACTCCAGGCGCTGTCTTTGCCGCTGCTCCAGGAGAGAAGGATGCGCTTCATGGGGGTAGGTCGTGACTAGGTTGTCGCGTGTATCTTATTTTCGCAAGAGCGAACCATGCCGAGCCTTCGACAGTCCTGGCAGGGTCCGGCGAAGCTCGGTCAGGCCCCAGCCGCGAACCTCAGCGGCTGAAAGCCGCATTGAGAATCGGAGCGTTTTGCAGCGGTAAACCGCTGCGCCACCCAAAATCAACTGCACCACCGCTATTTCCCCAGTCTGCTAGGCGAACAGAAATTCTTTCGTTCTTAGTTCCTTAATGGTGTCGCGGAGTTTTGCGGCTTTTTCGAATTCGAAGCGCTTGGCGCTCTCGCGCATATCGGTTTCTAACTTCGTTATGAAGGCGTCTAACTCCTCTTGCGATTTGAAGTCGGGGATACCGTCGACTTCGGCGGTACTTAGGTCGGCGTAGTCGGCGCTTACGATTGCGGCCAGCGACATATCTACCGGGCGGCTGATGGATTCGGGAGTGATGCCGTTTTGCTCGTTGTAAGCTTGCTGGATGGCGCGGCGGCGGTTGGTTTCGTCGAGTGCCTGTTTCATGGAGTCGGTCATGCGATCGGCATAGAGAATGGCTTGGCCGTTAAGGTTGCGGGCGCAGCGTCCGATGGTCTGGATGAGCGAACCGGCGCTGCGCAGAAAGCCTTCTTTATCAGCGTCGAGAATCGCGACCAGAGACACTTCGGGCAGATCGAGGCCTTCGCGGAGAAGATTGATGCCGATCAAAACATCGAACTCGCCTTTGCGCAGGTCGCGGAGAATCTTGACGCGCTCGAGGGTCTCGATTTCGGAGTGCATGTAACGGCACTTGACTCCGACTTCGCTGTAATACTCGGCCAGATCTTCGGCCATGCGTTTGGTCAACGTAGTTACTAAGACGCGCTCGTTGCGCGCGACGCGATCGCGGATCATGTGGAGTAAGTCGTCGATCTGGCCTTTGACGGGGCGAATTTCTACCGGAGGGTCGATTAAGCCGGTGGGACGAATGATTTGCTCGGTTACGACACCCGATGACTTAGTAAGTTCGTAGGGGCCCGGAGTGGCGGAGACGTAGATGAGCTGGTTGGTGCGATGCTCGAATTCTTCGAAGGTCAGCGGGCGGTTATCGAGCGCCGAGGGCATGCGGAAGCCGTATTCGACGAGCGTTTGCTTACGCGAACGGTCTCCGTGATACATGCCGTGGAGCTGGGGCACGGTCTGGTGCGACTCGTCGATGAACATCAGATAATCGCGCGGGAAATAATCGAGCAGC
>JASHOU010000013.1 GCA_030038475.1 Terriglobales bacterium
GAGCGAACTCTCGATCTCTGTGGTTATGGCTAACAAAGATGCTCGTCATTTGCTAGGTCGGCCACCCGCCCCACCAATGTTACTCTTTTGTCGCTTTCGTCTTAAGGAAGGCTTTTACCTTGTCGGGGAGATACCACGCATCCGAGATTTGATTGTTTTCTTTGACGGCCTTCTTGACCAGCGTGCTCAGCTGCCCGTCCCAGTATTCAGTTTTCTCGATCAGGGCGAAATTCTCCTTAGCACTGGCAAAGGTGTTCGACCCGACGAAGCGCGACACGACCGACTGAGCCATTCGCTTCTGCGTCTGCTTGTTTTTCGCGAAGACGCCAAAGATTGCGCGTGCCAGTTTGTCTTCGGTAACGCCCACTCCCTGAATCGCCTGTTCACGGGCCAGAAAACCGTACGGGTCTTCACCCAGACGAATGGACAAGATGGGCAGACTCCGGCCCATCGCAAAGCCGATTTCTTGGTCGGTCCATTTGCTTTCGTGAAATCCGGGTGTCAGCATAGCCACCAGCGCGTCTGCCGTACTCAGCGCGAGTTCGATTTCATCCTGCCATTTCTTCGTGGGTTCAATGTCCTTGTGCGCGATGAAGCCCGAAATCTGGTATGCGAGCAGGCCTCGCTGGAGAAGCGCGGCGTCTTTTTTTCGTTTTGCAAGGTGGCTAACGAACAATCGAAGGTGACTGTCTAGCCAGAATGACGGCATGATGCTAGAGGCTCTGGGCGTGCTCTCGACACCAAGATGCCCAGCAAGCTCGGTTAAGGTTTCGTCGTCAGCATCTGTCACCATCTGTACGACGTAGCCGTCTTTCGTGTTCCCGTCCCAGAAGTCGGTCGTTGGCAATTTGAACTGTCTGAGGGTTAGGTCGATCACGGACCACTCCTCCGCAGCGAGCAACGGAGCGATGGCGGTAATCATCTTCACTCGTTGAGACGCGGTGAGCATTTTACACCGCATTGTACATTCTGGACGGATGGCCGGAGGGAAGTAGGGGCGTGAACCGGGGCACCAGCTCACGCCACGGCTTCGTCGAGGGGGCAGGTCCGCAGAGGCCCACCGGGCCTGTAAGTGCTGATGACGCCCCAAGGCACAGCCGTCGCGCCGACGAGCGTGAGCTCGCGTGGTGCGCTGTATCCCAAAAAGAAGCCCTATGGGTACAGGCGGTAGAGCATTCTTGGGAACGGGATGGTTTCTCTTACGTGCTCTAGGCCACAGAGCCAGGCTACGGCTCTTTCTATTCCCATGCCGAAGCCGCTGTGGGGGACGCTGCCGTACTTACGTAAGTCGAGATACCACTTGAAGGCTTCTTCGGGTAAGTTGTGTTCTTTGATGCGCTGGACGAGTAAGTCGTAGTTAGCGGAGCGCTGGGAGCCTCCGATGATTTCTCCGTAACCTTCGGGGGCGAGGACGTCGACGCAGAGAGCGAGATCGGGGCGTTGGGGATCGGGCTCCATGTAGAAGGCTTTGACAGCGGCGGGATAGCGATGGACCATCAGCGGGCGATCGTAGAGAGAAGACAGGTAAGTTTCGTCGGGTGAGCCGAGATCGCCTCCGTATTCGAACTTGTGTTCGAGTTTGCCCTGGGCGTGGCCTTCCTGCAATTTGGCGACAGCTTCGTCGTAGGTGATGCGCGGGAATGGGGTTTCGATTTTTTCGAGTTTGGTCAGGTCGCGGCCGATGGTGGCGAGATCGGCGCGACGGCGCTCGAGGACGCGCTTGACGATGAAGGTGAGGAAGTTTTCGGCGAGGAGCATGAGATCGTCGAGGGTGGCGTAGGCGATTTCGGGCTCGACCATCCAGAATTCGGTGAGATGGCGGCGGGTTTTGGATTTTTCGGCGCGGAAGGTTGGTCCGAAAGAATAGACCTTGCCGAGCGCCATGGCGGTGGCTTCGATGTAGAGCTGGCCGGATTGCGTGAGGTAGGCCTGCTCGTCGAAGTAGTCGACGGGGAAAAGCGTGGTGGTGCCTTCGCAGGCGGCGGGTGTGATAATGGGCGGATCGGTGAGGGTGAATCCGTTGGAGTCGAAAAAGTCGCGGGCGGCGCGAATGATTTCGGCGCGGACGCGAAGAATGGATGCCTGACGCTGAGAGCGGACCCAGAGATGGCGATGCTCCATGAGGAAGTCGGTGCCGTGGTCTTTGGGAGTGATGGGGTAGGGATCGGATTCGGGGACGCGCTGGAGGACGTGAACGTTGGAGACGTCGAGTTCGTAGCCTCCGGGGGCACGTTTATCGGCGCGGACTTTGCCCTCGACGATGACGGAGGACTCCTGCGTGAGGCCTTTGATGGCGTCGAAGACTTCGGGCGGGACGGCGTTTTTGGGGACGACTCCCTGGATGATGCCGGAGCCGTCGCGGAATTGCGGGAAGAGGAGTTTGCCGCTCTCGCGGAGATTGTAGAGCCATCCGCGGATGGTGACGGATTGGCCTTCGTGGGTGCCGATTTCGGAGATGGTGCTGATTGCCATAAAAACTTTTCACCGCCGAGACTCGGAATTCATCTGGTGATCGGTTGATCGGGACATCGGGTGATTGAAAACCAAAATGCACAAAACTTAATGGACCGATGGCCAGATCGCCCGATGACCCGATTGTCTTATGAGTCTTCCAGCTTGTGGAAGGTGGAGCTTACTTCGGCGCGGGGATTCTTGTCGTCGGTACCGTCGACTTCGAGCAGCAGGGGTGGCTTTTGCGGGGCGGTGCGCAGCAACTCCATGGTTTCTTTCCAGTCGACTGATCCGCTGCCGGGCCAGAGATGCGAGTCTTTATCCTTATTATTGTCGTGGATGTGGGTGGAGCAGATGTGGTTCTTCAAGGTGGCGAATCCGGCGGCGATGCCATCCATCATGTGAGCGTGGCCGCAATCGAAACAGACTCCGATGTCGTCGAAGTGCATGGTCTTGATGAACTCGATGAGGCGATCGGGCGTGGAAAGTTCGTTGGGAATATTTTCGACGAGCACTTTGACGCCGAGCGGTTTAGCAAAGGCGCGAAGGTGCTCGACGGAGGTCATGGCGGCTTCGAATTTCTTATCGTTGTAAGCCTCGTTGAAATTTCCGATGTGCTGAACGAGGAAGCGGAACGGGATGTGCTCGGCGATTTCGAGCGCGCGCTTGATCTCATCCATGGCGTCGACGCGGCCGGCGCGGTCGGTGGAAGCGATGTTGACCGGCGGAGAGCCGGTACGTCCCCATTCGTAATCGGAGTACAAGGGGGCGTGGACGGAGTTGAGGGGAACGCCGCTGGCGCGGAACCATTCGGCGATTTCGCGGACGTGCTGCTTACGGTTGGCGTAGTCGAAGTGCTGGCGCGCGGCGAAGATTTCGATGGCCTCGGCTCCGGCTTTGACGAGTTCATCGAGCAAGCCGGGATGCAGGCGTTCCTTGACGTAGACGTAGGTGGATACCGCACGTTGCATCAGTAACCTACCGCCTTCCCGTTATTGCGCCCATCGCTGGCGCCGAGGCGCTCGCCGGTTTTGAGATCAATCATGATGCACTCACCGTCTCCCCAGTCTCGCTGGGAGTAATCGACTTTCAGCTTGTGTCCTTTGGAGCCGAGAACATTCATTGTATCGGGAGAGAGGCGGTCTTCGACGAGAATCTGATCGGGGAGCCACTGATGATGAAACCTGGGCGCGTTGACGGCTTCCTGAATATCGAGATTGAAATCGACGACGCCGATGAGAATGTTGGCGACGATGGTGATGATTCTGGGACCGCCGGGCGAGCCGAGCACGAGAAAGAGCTTGCCATCTTTGAGCACGATGGTTGGCGTCATGGCCGACAGCGGGCGCTTGCCGGGAGCGATGGCGTTGGCGGGTCCTTGAATCAGACCGTAGGTGTTGGGGACGCCGGGTTTCGAGGTGAAGTCGTCCATTTCGTTGTTGAGCAGAAAGCCCAAGCCTTCGACGGTGACGCGGGAGCCGAAAAAACCGTTGAGAGTCGTGGTGACTGCGACGGCGTTGCCTTCGGTGTCAACTACGGAATAGTGAGCGGTGTTTTGCGGCTCGGGGATGGAGTTGGCGTGCGATTTGGCTTCGCGTTCTAGTTCGCCGAAAGATGGATGCTTCAGATCCTTGCTGACGCTGGCGTGGGCGGGATCGATGGAGTCGCGCCACGCGGCGGCGTATCTTTTGTCGATGAGTTGAGCGACGGGAACTTTGGCGAAGTCGGGATCGCCCATGAAATCGGCGCGATCATAGAAGGCGCGGCGGAAGGCCTCGGCTTCGAGGTGAACGGTTTCGCCGGAGCGATTGCCGAATTTCGCGAGGTCGAAGCCTTCAAGGATGTTGAGGATTTCGACGAGCGCGACTCCTCCGGAGGATGGCGGCGGAGCGCTGATGATGTCATATCCACGATAGGTGCCGTGGATGGGCTCGCGCTCTTTGACCTCGTAGGCGGCGAGATCGGCGGCGGTGATCAGGCCTCCACCTTTTTGGATGGCCGCGGCCAGTTCGCGAGCCATGGCTCCGTGATAGAAGGTGTCGGGATCCTTGGCGATTCGTTCGAGCGTGTGAGCGAGTTCGGGCTGTTGGAAGAGATCGCCGGGCTGATAGTAGTTTCCATCGCGGAGAAAAATGCGCTTGGACTCGGGAAACTCGGCGAGGTGCTTATCGGTTTTTAGGTCCTGGGCATCGTCGTAGGCGAGAGCGAAACCGTCGCGGGCAAGCTTGATGGCCGGAGCCATCACTTTTTCTATGGTCAGCTTGCCATATTGTTTTTCGGCGTAGACAAGGCCGGCCACGGTGCCGGGAACGCCAGCGGCGCGGTAGCCGACGAGGCTCGATTGTTTGGTGGAGTTTGGGAGGACGTTGCCGTGGGCGTCGAGATACATGGTTTCGGTGGCAGCGGCAGGGGCTTTTTCGCGGAAGTCGAGGAAGTGGACCTGGCCGTCGGCGGTGCGGAAGAGCATGAAGCCTCCGCCACCGAGATTGCCGGCTTGAGGATAGACGACGGCGAGGGCGAAGCCGGTGGCAACCGCGGCGTCGACGGCGTTGCCTCCGGCGAGGAGCATGTCGACTCCGGCGCGGGATGCGAGCTCGTGGACGCTCGCGACCATGGCATGTTGAGCATGGGTGGGACGGAAAGGCGCGGCGGCGACGGTGGATGCGAGCAGGGCGCATAGGACGGCGAGAGCCAGGGTGTTTCGTTGAAGGCGCATTCGATGGGGCGAAGTAAGAGGCTAGTCCAGAGGGTTGCGGAGAGTCAAACTGGGGTCACCGCCGAGACCCTTCGCCATGGCTCAGGGCAGGCGCGGAGACGCCCCGAAAGTCAAAGGCTTGACCACGGAGGGCACAGAGGTGCACGGGGGAAGGCCAGTCTATTTCTTCTTCTTCAGCTTTTTTCTGCGGCGCTGCGGCGGCTTTTTACTTGCGGGTCTCTTTTTTTGAGTTTTTGTTTTGGGCTTTCGCCGCGACCAAAACATACGACTGGCGAATGAGGGATTCGAGTTCGCTTGCGGGCAGCAGGTTGGAGTTGGATATCTGGATCCATTTATAGCGGCCGACGTAGGGCGCCGGTGAGATGCCTTCGATCTCGATCAGTTGGTGGAAGGCTTCGGGTGCGCATTTCAGGGTGATGCGGGGGAAGCGTCCATCGGAGAGGGCGATGCCGGTGAAGATTTTGCCGCCGACTTTGAAGCAGAGGTCGTCGGCCCAAGGCATGTCTTCGGTAGCGCCGGGGAGTGAGAGGCAGAGTTGACGAATCCAGTCGAGGTCGGGCATGGAAAAACCGGCGTTCGGCTTCAGGCTTTCGGATCTAGTGTTCGGAGTTCCCACTAAACGTCTATCGCCCAGTTTACCGGGGGACGCAGGTCTTCGACTTGGGCGAAGGCTTTGTCGCCTGTGACCAACGTAGCATTTGTGCTAATGGCGTGGGCTGCGATCAGCATATCCAGATTACCCAAGACCTTTCCGGCCCGTTCGAGTTTGGCGCGCAGGTCTCCATAGACGTGAGCCTCCGCCCTGCCCCAGGGAAGAATTCGAAGCTTATCGAACAATATGTTCAGCGCGGCGATTCGCGCCGCCCCTGGAGCCTGTTTGGAAACGCCGTAAAGGAGTTCGGCTTCGCTAATCACCGAAATGCAGCCGATTTCATCGCTCTTGAGTCCGTATAGTCTGGCCCGCGCCGCAGGCGATCTTCCGCGGACAATGTAGCTCACGGTGTTGGTATCGAGCATCCAGATTCGGGTCACAGATCGTCGCGTTTTTGAGGTGGTCTCTGGTCCCGATCTTGCAGAAAATCGTCGGGAAACTTGGCGTCATCGAGAGCTTTAAAGACTTCAGCCCAAGTTTTGACGGGAGATTCGGAAAGAATCAGGCCTCCGCTCTGCGGATCGCGGCGAACGTAGACCTCGTCGGTCTTGAAGCGGAACTCGGCGGGGATACGCACCGCTTGGCTGCGGCCGCTGTAGAAGACTTTAGCCTTGGAAATGGGCGCCATCGCTGATTGCCTCTGCTATATATCATGCTATATAGCAAGGAGGGTTGCAAGGGGATTTTGCGACCGCGGTTCTCAGTTCCCAGTTCTCGGTTCTCAGTAAAGAGCAAAGCAAGAGCCGCGGGCGAGGGCGCCCGCGCCACACCGACCCTATCCTACGCACATGCGAAGCTTAGACCTGTTCGCGGGCTTCGCCCAGGGTTACGTCTACTTCCAGCTTTTTCTTGCCGCGGTAGATGGTGATCTTTACCGTATCGCCGGCGCGGTGCTTGTTCATGACCTGGGCGAGAAGCTGCTGGCTGTCGACTTTTTCTCCGTCGATGGCGACGATGAGATCGCCGCCGATGGTGATGGGAATGTTGCCGAGGTAGGCGCGCTCGGAGCCGCCGCGCAGGCCGGCGCGGTCGGCTGCGCCTCCGGGGACGGCCTGGACGATGAGAAGTCCGTAATCGGCGGCGAGGCCGAGTTCGTCAGCGATTTCGGGATCGATGGGAATGGTGCGAACGCCAAGCGCGGGACGGCGAACGCGTCCGAGGGTGACGAGATCGTTGACGACGGCTTTGGCGGTGTTGATGGGAATGGCGAAGCCGATGCCTGCGCTTTGGCCGACGCTCGAGGCGATCATGGTGTTGATGCCGATGACTTCTCCGTGCCAGTTGAGAAGCGGGCCGCCGGAGTTGCCGGGGTTGATGGCGGCATCGGTCTGGATGGCTTCGTCGATGACCATGCCGTCGGGCTCCTGCACGGAGCGGATGGAACTGACGATGCCGCGGGTGAGAGTTCCGGCGAGGCCGAAGGGATTGCCGATGGCATAGACTTTCTGGCCGACTTGCAGGTTGCCGGAATCGCCGAGGGTCATGGGCTGCAGGTCGGAAGCTTTGATCTGCAGAACGGCGAGATCGTGAGATTTATCGGTGCCGACGATGGTGGCGCGATATTTCTTGCGGTCGTGCAGCGTGACCCAGACCTCGCGGGCCTCTTCGATGACGTGGAAGTTCGTCAGGATGTGGCCTTGTTTGTCGATGACGAAGCCGGAGCCCTGGCCTTCCTGCGAATAGAGGCCATAGAAAAAGTCGAAGGCCTGGACCTTGGAGGTGACGTTGACGACGGCTCCGATGTTTTTGCGGTAGACGCTGATGTTGTTTTGTTCTTCGGCATCGAGCGGTTCGTTGCCGGACGCTTCGGTGATTTCGACGTGCTGCGGACGGCTGACCCAGTTGGCGGGATGCAGGCGTCCGTTGCGGTAGGTGGTGAAGTAGAAAAAGAGCGATGCGAGAACAATGCCGAGAATGAAAGAACGCAAGAATCTCATGATGGTCGATCCTGGTGGCCTGCAGTTTGAATTTTAGCGAAAAGTGGGGATTGGCGCTGAGGAGGCGGGGCGGCGGGGAGAAAAGGCTTAACCACGGAGGACACAGAGCGTGGGATGCTAACGCTGTCTCTTCGCTGCGACAATGCCCAAAACTAACCAGCCGAAACTATAAGCTACGGATGTATAGAATGGCACAGTTACGAAGAGCTCATAGAGGCACTCTGAACTCCCGCAGTCAGAACCGAAGTAATTATTCCAGACGCCTTGCCAATATGTACCGTAGCCACCGGTTTCCCACGTAAAAGTATTCCACAGCAGAATACCGAGAGGCAAAATCCAGACCCAGGCCGCCGAACGCGTAGAAAAGAAATGCCGACTGATCCCGCCTAGAATCAACGCGACGAGAATTGGTGTGAAGTAGTAGGGAGGGTTGAAACCTATGAAGACGAACTGATCCACCATGTGATCTACGAAGTTCCCACGAGGGTGGTTTGGGGTAACGGCGGCGGTCAGCAAAGCTAGAAGCAGTGTAAGGACGAATCCCAGCACGAGCACTCCGGCCGTCGATACGACCTGCTGAACGGCGAAGCTAGCCGGACCGCTCTTGGAAATCTTCGATCGCATTGTGATTCCGGTAATTCTTGTTGTCTGTTCAGCAAAGGATACTCTGTGTCATCTATTTTCTCTTCTTCAAGGTTTTTGTCGGCCCCAGCCGCCGCCGCCGGGGGATTCAACGCGCACACGTTCTCCGGAACGAAGTCGCACGCTCGTCTTGCCGGGAAGTTCTTCGGTGGAACCGTCACGGTGGATGAGGACGGTGCGGCCGGGTGCGCCATCGGCACCGCCCGATAATCCGTAGGGGCCGCGGGAACGGCGGTCGGCGAGCAGAGTGACTTGCGCGTCGGTAAGCACTTCGATTTCGCGAACGATGCCATCGCCGCCGGCATGGAGGCCAGCGCCTCCGCTGTTTGAGCGCAGGGAATATTGGCGCAACCGCAGCGGATAAGCGTATTCGAGCGCTTCGGCCGGCGTGTTGAGGGAGTTGGTCATGTGGGTGTGAACGCCGGAGACGCCGGGTTTGGTGGGGCGCGCGCCCATTCCTCCGGCGATGGTTTCGTAATAGGCGAACGGCTGCGGGGTGCACGGGGCGTTTTTGCGGGAATCAGTATTTCGAGAATCGATACCGCCGATGGTGAGGTTGTTCATGGTTCCGGAGGCGGCGGCGGGGATGCGGTCGGGAATTGCGTGCGCGAGCGCTTTGAGAAGAACGTCGACGATGCGCTGAGAAGTTTCCACGTTGCCGCCGGCGACGGCAGCGGGAGGGTTGGCATTGACGACCGTTCCAGGCGGGGCGATGACGCGAATGGGCCGCATGAGGCCGGAGGTTGCGGGGACGTCATCGCGCAGCAGACAGCGAAAGACGTAGAAGCAGGCGGAGTAGGTGATTGCCTCGACGGCGTTGATTGCGCCTTGAACTTGTGGATCGCTGCCGGTGAAGTCGATGGTGACTGCGGCTGGTTTGTGAGTTGAGGCGGCGAGACGCATTTCGAGAGCGGAGCGATTTTTTGCGGCGGAAGATTTTTTCAGGGATGGATGGGCGACAGTGATGGTTACGGCGATGCGGATGGGCTTCGACTCGACGCCGTCGTCATCGGTAAAATCGTTTTCCAGAAAGTCTTCGGCATGATATTTGCCGGGCGGGATAGTGCGCAGAAAGGCGCGCACCATCTGTTCGGAATAAAGGAGCAGGGCGGCGGCGGCGCGTTGGGCGCGGGCAAGTCCATAGGTTCGGCAAATTTCCTGTACACGCAGGGCTCCGGTCTGGCAGGCGGCGATCTGAGCGCCGAGGTCGCCTTCGCGTTCTTCAGGAGTGCGGACATTGTTGAGCAGCAAGGACAGCACGTCGGGGACGATTTTGCCGCCACGCATGATTTTGACGGGCGGGATGCGGAAGCCCTCCTGATAGATTTCGCGGCAGGGGCCCATGGAGCCGGGGTAGGTTCCGCCGACATCGGCGTGGTGAGCGCGGGAGGCGACATAGAAGTTGGGGGGCACCGTTTGGCCTAGACGGGCGAGACGCCCGTCGCTCCATTTGATATAGACGGGCATGACGAGCGTGATGTCGGGCAGGTGCGTGCCTCCGCGAAAAGGATCGTTGAGCATGACGACGTCGCCGGGCGCGAACGCGGATTGCTGAGTCTTTTCTATTTCGATCGCGGCAGCGACTGACATGGGCATGGAACCAAGGTGCACGGGCATGTGATCGCCCATGGCGATGACCTGGCCGGCAGAGTCGAAGACGGCGCAGGAGTAATCGCGGCGCTCCTTGATATTGGGGGAGAAGGAGGTGCGGCGGAGTGCGGCGCCCATTTCTTCGGCGATCGAGTGGTAGAGATTTTTGAAGACTTCGAGTTCGACGGGATCGGGCATGGAAATTTGTAATTTGCAATTGGTAATTTGTAATTGATTGGGTCATCTCATGATCGGGTCATCGGGCGATCGAAAATCAAAGGCATTATAATGGTGACCTCATTTTCGCGATCGTCTTTGGCGATTTGTAAATCCACAATTTGTAAATCCGTACTACGAACGGCGTTTACCCTCTCCGTTTCAAATTGCCAAATTACAGATTACACAATTACGAAATCAAGCTGGTGCTACACTTTCTGCTTATGGCTGAGGGGCGATCGAGGATATGGATTTGGTTTGTGGTGGGCGGCGGATTGTTCGCGCTGTTCGTGGCGGCGGTGTTTACGCTCGTCTACCTGAGTTTTGGCGGAAACGAAGAAGAGTCGTCGACGTTTAGCGGGTTTGGTCCGAAGATTGGCGTGGTGGAACTGGACGGGGTCATTTTTTCTCCGAAGATAATTGTGCCGCAGCTTAAGAAATTTGCCGATGACGATTCGGTGAAGGCCATCATTCTCCATGTGAATTCTCCCGGCGGGGGAGTGGCCGCGTCGGAAGAAATCTACCGCGAAGTGAAACGGATTCGCGACGAAAAGAAGAAGCGCATTGTGGCTTCGATTGAGACGGTGGGCGCGAGCGGAGCGTATTACGTGTCGTCGGCGGCAAACAAGATTTATGCGGACAAAGGCAGCATCGTGGGATCGATCGGGGTGATCGCCGAGTGGGTGAATTATGGCGACCTGCTGCGCTGGGCGAAGCTGGACCCAATCACGATGAAAGCGGGTGAATTCAAAGACACAGGCAGCCCGACGCGCGAGATGACTCCGGCGGAGAAGGCGTACATGCAGGGATTGATCGACAACATGCACACGCAGTTTATCCAGGCGGTCGCCGATGGAAGACATGCGAAGGAGGCAGATATTCGGGCGATTGCCGACGGAAAAGTGTGGACGGGCGAACAGGCGGCTGCGCTGAAACTGGTGGATCAGATATCGGACTTTGAAGGCGCGGTGAAGGATACGGCACGGGCAGTGAATATTTCGGGCGAGCCAAATCTGGTGTGGCCGCCGAAAGAGAAGCGAACGGGGCTGGATCAGCTGTTTGGCGATGTTTCCGATTATTTGCCGAGCCGGGAGAAGATCTTGGAGCAGGAGCCGGGGTTTTACTATTTATGGAAGTAGATAGTTCTCAGTTGTCAGTTGTCAGTTCTCAGTGACGGCAACGGCACAGGTTTTGCCGTTACTGGGAACCGAGAACTCTTTCTAGACACTTGCACAGAATCCCTTAAATTTGAGAAGGTTATAGGCAGCATCGGAGCGTAGAATCGGAGCACATGATCGCGCGTGCAGGAATTCCTTGCGAAACCCTCCCGAAACGGAGCATAGAGGCTTATGACGAAGGCTGACCTGATCGAAGAAGTTTCCCGGCTGGCGGAACTGACTCGCAAAGACAGCGAAGTGATTGTGGATACGATCTTTGACAGCGTGGTGCGGTCGCTGCGGGTGGGCGACAAAATCGAAATCCGGGGCTTTGGCAGCTTCCGCACGCGGCAGCGCAAGCCGCGCGTGGGGCGAAACCCGAAGACGGGAGACCGGGTCGAGGTTCCGGCGAAGAAGATTCCGTTTTTCAAACCAAGCAAGGAATTGAAAGATCTGGTGAACAGCGGGGCGACGGCGGAGCCGGCGGCCGCAGCTTCGGCGCCGCCTGCACCGACGAGCGCGCAGTAGATCGCGGGCATTCGCTGAACGTATTTCACCGCCGAGACCCTTTTTCCTGATTTACTCGGCTGGCTGCGTTTGGCTTTCCTTCCATCTGACGTCTGGGAATTCATTCACGAGTGTCGTTCTTGTCGAAGCGCGAGTCGAAACGCCAGTCGAAGGAGATGACGGCTGCACGGTGGCGCGGGCGTGTGTAAGATAAAGCGTAGGGGCCCGTAGCTTAACGGTTAGAGCAGCAGACTCATAATCTGTTGGTTCCTGGTTCAAATCCAGGCGGGCCCACCAGTGAGGTAAGGCCATGCGTAGAGTCGCCTTTCTTGTAGGCGCTGTTCTTGCGTCGTCGGCTTTTGCTATCGGGCAGGCGACGGTTGCAACTGCCGAGTCAGCCTGCGGTCCGAGCGATATTCAATTTGATGTGAAAGCCGATAAGAGCCAGCATCCGACGGCACCGGCGCAAGATGGGAAGTCGGTAGTTTATGTGGTTGAGGTCTTCGAAAGGCCAGGAAACCAACTAGCCAGGCCGACCACGAAGGTAGGGTTGGATGGCACCTGGGTTGGGGCGAACAAAGACAATTCCTATTTTTTCTTCAATGTCGCGCCGGGCGACCATCATTTGTGCGCGGCTTGGCAATCGAGGCTCAAAGGATATGCCAAGAAGGTTGCGCTGACCAGTTTCTCCGCCGAAGCCGGCAAAGCCTATTACTTCAGGGCACGAATCGTCGAGCATGACGAAGGACATGGCGCTTGGTTCACGCTCGACCTAGATCCGGTAAATAATGATGAAGCACAGCTCCTCGTTGCCTCATCCGCATACAGCGCCTTTCATGCGAAGAAGTGACGGGGTTCTAACTGGCGATAAATCGCTTAATCCTTCGTTGACCCCATTGGCCAGCTCTTAACGATCGCTAGCGCATGTTTTCGGTCAATAGTACAGACAAAGCGTGCTAAGATTGGCGACCGCCAACGGAAACCATGTCCATCGGGCCAACATTCGCGGGCACTCTGTTGTTGGCAATCTCCGCCGTCGCTTTCGCTCAGACCTCAGAAACGAAACCACCCAATGTTGGAAGCAACCCTAGTCCTGCGGGAGGGCATTACTCAGCAGGTGCACAGGATCAAGTGGAAATCTTGACCGACACAATGGGAGTGGATTTCGGGGCTTATATGACGCAGATCGTAAAAACCGTGCGTCAGAACTGGTACACGATAATGCCGCCGTCGGTGGGCCCCCCGATTCTTAAGCAGGGCAAGGTGGCGATCAAATTTGTCATCTTGAAGGATGGCACAGTGAGCGGCATGGGGCTGGACACTTCGTCTGGCGACGTGGCGCTCGACCGGGCCGCGTGGGGGAGCATAACAGCATCTAGCCCTTTTCCACCGCTGCCGGAGGAATTTCCGGGTGGAATCCTCGGCCTGCGATTCCATTACTATTACAACCTCGAACCTGAACCCTACTTCAAGATTTCACCGTCCACTGACGTTCGAGTTCCCGCCGGTTCAAATCTACAATTTTCTGCTTCAGGGAAGGCCCTCACAGATGCGTGGGTGGACTGGAGTATTTCCGGTTCCGGTTGTTCAAAATCGGCTTGCGGCACCATCTCTAATTCCGGTCTCTACACCGCGCCCGTAGACATTCCTAATCCCCCAACGGTAATCGTGGAAGCCAAATCGTGGACGAATGGTCCGGTGCTCACCGTGAAAGCGACATCGCGGGTCAGTGTGAGCATTACAGCCGACTCTAAGACAACCAATGTGCAGACCACATCTCACTAGATGTGTAGGGACGGATTGGGACCAACCCTCAAATCTGAGCGATGGCATACGACGGGTATTTCGACTTTGGTGAATTGGTGTTCGGCGCGAAGAACAGCTGCTCAGAATGAGCATCGTCGCTCCGGGGGGCTTCGACGATTTGTCCCCACTCTCCCAGCGCTGAAGCCCTCCACTCCATCACGCCAGAACCGGGCGTGCAGCGGACCCCGGCGCTGGGCTAAGTTAGGTCGCTCCTCTCACTGGAGGGTCGTTTACTGGGGAATCATGGCCTTGCTCCGGATCGGGGGGTCGCCGGCGGCTACGGTTTGAAACGTTCCGACGCCGCTGACCGCTTTGCCGGCATTGACCACATGAAAGTAATAGCGAGTGTTGGGCGTCAAGCCATCGAGCTGCGCATGATAATTGCGCCCGTCATTACTCTGCACGGCCTCTTTCGTTTGCTTCATCTTGGCAGGGTCGGTGCCATACTGCAGAGTCATAGTCGCGGGTACGCGGGTTGACCATCCGATGGTGCAGTTCGAATCGGAGACATACTCGGCGACGGGACCATTGCTGATCTGCGGATCCTCATTGGACGCCGAATTCTGGCCAACTTTGCTGCCAGGTTGACTCTGCGCGGCCGCGAAACAAAGGGCAAAAACGGCGATGAACAGGAATGCCAGCGATAGCTTCATGTGAAAATTCCTCCTTGGGATAGCGAGTGCGATTGCGAGATAGCAAAGACAGCGGGATAGGGATGCTCGAAAGGGAGATAAGGTTGGAAGGGTTTTTACGAGTGGACAGTGCGTGGGATGCGAGTGGCTGATGGTTGTTGAAAATCAAATTGCTGTTTTCGAGTCGGTGTCGCACTATGGGATACCATGCCAAATACTTCGAAACATCTGGAGCCACGCTGGCCTGCGATGCTTGCTCTGCTTGCTGTGGGTGGATTGCGCTTTTCTCTGCCCCAATCCTTGTCAGTGGGGCCAGACTGGTTGATCATCGTTGTCGTCGGAGTGCTTCTGATTCCCACAGTGTGGGCACGCCGGCGCGGTAAAGATGACCTCAATAAATTTTTGGGCTATCTGCTCAGCTCCATCGTCACGGTCGACATGATCTGGTCGCTGGGACTACTGGTTGCGGCGCTACCCGCGCATCGACAGGCTCCGCAAGAGCTGTTGCGTTCCGCAGCTGCCTTATGGATTACGAACATCCTGGTCTTCGCCTCCTGGTACTGGCGTTTGGATGCAGGTGGCCCGCGCGAGCGCGAGTTGCGCGGCGTGCATACCGACGGAGCGTTCCTTTTTCCGCAGATGACTCTCGATCAGCAAGCTAAGCGCGAGATGGGAGAGCAATGCTGGAGCCCAGGTTTTGTGGATTACCTTTTTCTTGCCTTCAATACCAGCACCGCATTTTCGCCAACCGACTGTCCCGTATTGTCGGGATGGGCCAAAATACTAATGATGGTTCAATCGCTCATTTCCCTGACAACGGTGGCTCTGTTGGCGGCCCGGGCGGTAAATATTCTTTAGCGCGCTCGGTATAGATTCAAGCTGCGGAGTCCACATCTTTGTGACGATGAACATTTCAAATGCACGCCATCGTTTTTTTGCGGCCGTAACTTTACGGTTCCTTTATCGCCTGCCCATATCTTCCTTACGCACTCACTGCTAGCCTCGCAGCACGAAGTGAACTTCAAGGGAAATTAGTCAATTCGAGTTCTGGAGAATCGCTCTCCGGCGGGGGTTAGGGCAGTGACTAAGACGTGCGTCTATTTCAGGGTCTGTAATTCAAGGATCGCGACAACGGTGATCGTTCTAGGTCTTATTGGGATCAGCGTTTCTGCACACGCGCAGTCCACTTTTGGCAGCATCGTTGGCGTGGTGCATGACACGACGCAGGCGGTCGTGCCTGGCGCGTCGGTG
>JASHOU010000014.1 GCA_030038475.1 Terriglobales bacterium
TGCGGTTTGCGATTCGCGAAGGCGGGCACACGGTGGGAGCGGGAACGATCGCGGAGATTGTGCAGTAGGGAAGCTGCGAGCCGCGGGCCACGAGCTTAAGACTGCCTCAGGTTGACTCGAGGCTAGCAGACAGAAGCTAAGTTAGGAGCTGTTGAAATGCCCCGAGAGATTATTACGTTGCAGTGCGGTGAGTGCAAAGAGCGGAATTATTCGAAGACGAAGAACCGGAAGACGACTCCGGACCGTCTGGAGCTGAAGAAGTTTTGCAGCCGGTGCCGCAAGCACACGTCGCATAAGGAAGTGAAATAATTTGTAATTGGTGATTTGTGATTTGTAATTGAAAAGGCAGCGTACTGAGGCTTCTGCTTTCAAATTACCAATTACAAATTTCCCGATTACCAATGATGTTAGGGGCGTAAGCTCAACGGTTAAACTGTCGGTCTCCAAAACCGAACTTGGGGGTTCGAATCCCTCCGCCCCTGCCAGAGTTCAGGCCCGAGAGGGAGCAGTCGAGAAGGTGAGAAGGTATGGCAACAGCAGTAGAACAGAGCGCGATTGCGACCACGCTTAGATCATGGCCGGAGCGGATCAAGGCTTTTTACAACGACGTGCGCACGGAGATGAAGAAAGTGACGTGGCCGGCGCGCAAAGAAGTCCAGGGAACGACGACTGTGGTGATTATTACCGTTTTCCTGTTTGGGTTGTACTTCTGGCTGGTGGATCTGGCGATCTCGAACAGCCTGGAGCGGATGCTGCACTACCTCTCGCACCGATAGGCGGCGAGCGAAAGAAGATTGCATGGTGGATGAAGAAAAAGTCGGGGGCACAGCGGGCGGTAATGAGAACGCCACGTCGGCCTCGGCAGAAGTTGCAGTGACGGGGGAAGCGCCGCGCAACCCGAATATGAAGTGGTACATCATTCACGCCTATTCGGGATTCGAGCGCAAGGTGAAAGAGTCGCTGGAGTCGCGGGTGCAGGCTTTTGGCTTGCAGGACAAGATCGGCAAGGTGCTGATTCCGACCGAGTCGGTCACGGAGGTTCGCGGCGGCAAGAAATACACGTCGGAACGCATGTTCTATCCCGGCTACGTGCTGGTGGAGATGGACATGGACGACCACGTGTGGCACGTGGTGAAATCGACGCCGCGGGTGACGGGATTTGTAGGAACGGGGCAGCAGCCGACTCCGTTGTCAGAAGACGAAGTCAATCACATTGTCTATAAGGTTGCCGACAGCCGGGAGAAACCGAAGCTGAAGGTCAAGTTCGAAAAGGGCGAAACGGTGCGGATTGGCGAAGGGCCGTTCGCCACCTTTACGGGCGTGGTCGACGACGTGAACGAAGATCGCGAGACTTTGAAGGTGATGGTCACCATCTTCGGGCGCTCGACGCCGGTGGAGTTGGAGTTTGGGCAGGTGGAAAAGGTTGCGTAGCGATGGGCAGTTTCAGCGCCAAGTTGAGGGTTTGGAATCCGGCAGCGCCGGAGAAGGTCGAGGAAGTAGTTGCTATGGTTGACAACGGCGCAGCTTTTTCCTGGATTCACCGTGAGCGTTTGGAGCGGCTTGGTGCAGAGCCGTTGCGACGGATCGGATTTCGCGCGATTGACGGCTCCATCATTGAATGAGACACTGCCGCCGTCTGGGTGGCGAGTAACGGATTTACAGCCCCAGACATCGTGGTAAAGGCCGAGCCCAGCGACATGGAAGTGATTGGAGTGCATACGATCGAAGGGCTGGGACTGGCGGCCGATCCGGTACAGAAAAAGTTGATTCCGACGGTAATGCCGGCGCTGGATGCGAGCGGCCCCCGTTGGACCAAATCAGTTTAGAGAATTCATAATGGGAGCTCGCTAGAAGTTAGTAGCTCGAAGCTTAGGAGCTAAAGGAAGTCATGGCGAAGAAAGTTTCAGGTTCGGTGAAGTTGCAGATTGCGGCGGGTAAGGCTACGCCGGCGCCTCCGGTGGGTCCGGCGCTGGGACAGGCGCAGGTCAACATCATGGAGTTCTGCAAGCAGTTCAATGCCCGCACGGGACAGAAGGAACTCGAGGGATTGATTGTTCCGGTCGTAATCACGGTGTATAGCGACCGCTCATTTACGTTCATTACCAAAACGCCGCCGGCGTCGGTGTTGTTGAAGCGCGCGGCAGGGATTGCCAAGGGATCGGGCGCTCCTAATAAAGATAAGGTTGGCAAGGTGACACTGAAGCAGGTTGAGGACATAGCCAAGCAGAAGATGCCGGACTTGAATGCGGCGTCGGTTGATGCTGCCATCAGGAGCGTGCGGGGCACGGCGCGGTCGATGGGAATTGAAGTGGTTGGATAAAATGCAGGCGGGCTTGCAGGGTACGATTTGGTAATTGGGTAATTTTGTAATTGAGTAATTTGAAAAGCTTGCTGGGTCGTTTTTCAATTACGAAATTACCCGATTACACAATTACAAAATCTGTCGAAATGACCACGGCTGATCGGAACAAAGTTCAGCGGTGGGAGACGAGGAAGAATGAAAAAGTCAGGGAAGAACATCGAGAAGGCGCGCAAAGCGGTTGAGGCGCGGCCTTACACGCTGCAGGAAGCGGTTCCACTCTTGCAGAAGGTGAAATACGCGAAATTCGATGAGACGGTTGAAGTGACGTTGCGGCTGGGCGTTGATCCGAAGCACGCCGATCAGATGGTGCGCGGGACGGTTGTGCTTCCGCATGGCCTGGGCAAGTCGAAAAAGGTTCTGGTGATTGCGAGCGGCGAAAAGGTGCGCGAAGCCGAGGCGGCGGGCGCGGATTTTGCCGGCGGCGAAGATATGGTCGAAAAGATCACGAAGGAAAACTGGACTGACTTCGATGCGCTGATTGCTACGCCGGACATGATGAAATCGGTCGGGCGACTGGGCAAGGTTCTCGGTCCGAAAGGACTGATGCCGAATCCGAAGACGGGAACCGTCACCATGGATGTGGCGCGCGCGGTGCAGGAAGTGAAAGCGGGCAAGGTCGAGTTTCGCACCGACAAAACGGCGCTGGTGCACGTGCCGGTGGGGAAGATTTCGTTCACGCCCGACAAACTGATTGACAACGCGACGACGGTGATCTCGAGCGTGATCAAAGCGAAACCATCGGTCGCGAAAGGCAAATACATCAAGGGTTGCTACCTGAGTTCGAGCATGGGGCCGGGAATCGCACTGGATACGACTCCGATCGAGGTTGCGGCGAAAGCGTAGGGCGATTTTATAATTTTGTAATGGGGTAATTTGGCAATTTCAACTCTTGGGGTTTCAAAAATTGCCAAATTTCAAAATTACCCGATTGCCAAATTGAGCGTTCTATTCAGGATCTAGGAAGGCTGCAGAATATGGCGGTTACCAGAGCAAAGAAAGTAGCGCAGGTAGAAAAACTTGGTGGGGAGCTGAAGAACGCGTCGAGCGTGATTGTCACGACCTATTCCAAGTTGACGGTGACGCAGGATTTCGAATTGCGGAAGGCATTGCGTCCGACGGGGGCAAGGTATCGCGTGGTGAAGAACACGTTGGCGGAGCGCGCGAGCAAGGGCACCAAGGTCGAGCAGGCGCTGAAGAATCTTCAGGGCGTGACCTCGATAGCGTACACCGAGGGCGATCCGGTGGCGCTGGCCAAGGCGCTGGCGAAGTACGTGAAAGAGAATCCGGAATTCACTTTCAAAGCGGGAGTGGTCGAAGGGCGCGTGATTTCGGTCAAGGAAATTGAGTCGCTTGCGACCATGCCGTCGAAGGAAGAGATTTATGCGAAGCTGCTGTTCATGCTCAATGCTCCGGCGCAGCGGCTGGTTACCGCGATGAATGCGGTCGGGCGAAACCTGGCCGTGGTGGTTGGGCAGGGCGTCGAGCAGAAGAAATTCAAGGAGGCTTAAGCCTCCGGATTTGTAATTGGGAAATTTGTAATTGGTAATTGAAAAGCCCAAGATCAGAAGCTGACGGCATTGGGGATCAATTGCAAATTACAAATCACCAATTACAAATCCATCAAAGGTTTCTGGGCGGCGTGCCGCTCGAAAAAAAAAGATTTAGCTATCGCGAAGCTCGGGGTTGCGCGGTCTTAATTTCAGCGTTGTCTGGCGCTGGAGTTCATGATCTGGTCGCACTGGAAACCTGGCGGAGCGAGAGCGAAATCGTAAATCTATTCAAAGTGGAGAGTTTCACATGGCGGATCTACAGCAGTTGGAAGAGTCGATTGTTGGCCTGTCGTTGCTGGAAGCGGCGGAACTGGTCAAGAAACTGGAATCGCGGTTGGGCGTTTCGGCGGCGGCAGCGGCTCCGGTGATGGTTGCCGGCGGCGCGGCGGCTGGCGGCGCGGCGGCTCCGGCGGAAGAAAAGACGGAGTTCACCGTCGTATTGAAGGAAGTTGGGGCCAATAAGATCAATGTAATCAAGGCAGTACGCGAGGTCACGAGCCTGGGTTTGAAAGAGGCGAAGGATCTGGTTGACGGCGCTCCGAAGAACATCAAGGAGGGCGTCAACAAGGAAGAAGCCGAGACGATCAAGAAGAAGTTCACCGAGGCGGGTGCGGTGGTTGAGGTTAAGTAGTTGGAGCGAAGCGGTTCTTTGCTTCGTCAAGCGTTGGTACCGGCGGGCTCAAACGCCCGCGAGGCGCCACTTCCTGCAATTATTTGACCGAACTACTAGCTGAATCCTGGGGAGTAGTGTTAATATCTAATTAAACAACCGCTTACCCTGGCTTCACTGAGAGGCGACGGCGACCCGCATCCTCCAAATACACCCAGGAAGCGGAACGGAACGGGGTCGCCGGAACGGAAGTATGGCAGCCGGTCCCGCGGGCGGCGGGACGGAACAGGCCTTTGAACTGGCGCGGAATTTTAAAAGCTATCTAAGAGTAAGCGTCGTACGCGGCGCCTGCGGGCAGATTTGTCCTTGCGGGTGCCCGCGCTCTTTTTCCGCGTAAACCGTCCGCTGGCAGTAATCTGGCGCCGCTTTTTTGCGCCCAAAATTCCGCTGGTACGTGCAGCCCCACGGCTGCTTGAGAGCAGGAGCTCCTGAAGAATGACAAAGCATAACATTCATCGCAAGCGATTCGATTTTTCCAAAATTCCCGCAACCATTCAGATTCCAAACCTGATCGAGGTGCAGAAGCGTTCTTATGACCGATTCCTGCAGATGGACAAACTGCCGAGCGAGCGCGAAGACGGCGGATTGCAGGCGGTGTTTCAGTCGGTGTTTCCCATCACCGATTTCCGCAATGTTTCGCAACTTGAGTTCGTAGACTTCGCAATCGGCAACTGGGAGTGCAAGTGCGGCCACCTGAAGGGGCTGCATCACCTGCGCACGACCTGCAAGAACTGCGGCTCGACGGTGATTACCGATCCGTTTCATCCCGGCGACGTTCTCTGCCACAAGTGCGGCACCTACAACGCTAATACTCCAGACTTCTGTAACAAGTGCGGCGATCCGGTGGGATTGCAGCTGAAGTACGACGTGGCGGAGTGCGAAGAGCGCGGCATGACGTATTCGGCTCCGCTCAAGGTCACCATGCGGTTGACCATCTGGGATAAGGATGAAGCGGGTAATCGTTCGATTCGCGACATCAAGGAGCAGGAAGTTTTCTTCGGTGACGTGCCGCTGATGACGCAGAACGGGACGTTCATTACTAACGGCACCGAGCGCGTGATCGTCAGCCAGTTGCACCGCTCGCCGGGCGTGTTTTTTGAGACGGCGGCGAACCGCACTTACTTTTTGGGAAAGATCATTCCCTACCGCGGATCGTGGGTTGAATTCGAATACGACCAGAAGAACGTGCTGTATGTACGCATCGACCGCAAGCGCAAATTTCTGGGCACGATTTTTCTCCGCGCGCTCGGGCTGCGCTCCGGCGAAGACATTCTGAAGACTTTTTACACCACCGATCGGCTGGTGATCCGCGACAAGAAGCTGTTCTGGACTCTCGATCCAGCTAGCGAGAAACCGACGAATCTGCTGGGCATGAAGCTGGCGCACAGCATCAAGTCGAAATCGGGCGATGAAGTGGCGCACTCGGGGCGCAAGATCAGTCCCGCGATTCTGAAGGAAATTCAGAAGGCGAAGATCAGCGAGATCGAGGTGGACACGAGCGATCTCGAGGGCGCGTGGGCGGCGAGCGACATTGTCGACACGACGACGGGCGAAGTGCTGTTGGAAGCGAACTCGGAGATCACCGCCGACAAGCTGGCGAAGATTCTGGAAACGGGCGTGATCGAGATGAGCGTGTTTTTCCCGGAGCGCGACGACGTGGGCACGGTGATCAGCCAGACGCTGCGCCGCGATTCGATCACTACGCCTTCGGAAGCGCTGATCGAAATTTATCGCAAGCTGCGGCCCGGCGATCCGCCGACACTGGATACGGCGACAGCGCTGTTTCAGGGCATGTTCTTCGACCCGCGTAAGTACGATTTCTCGCGCGTGGGACGGCTCAAGTTCAACATCAAGCTGTTTGAAAACCAGGAGGCGACGAGCCTCGAACAGCGCACGCTCGATCCTAACGATTTCTACGCGACGATCAAGTACCTGCTTAAGCTGCGCAAAAACATCGGCGCCGTGGATGACATCGATCACCTGGGCAATCGCCGCGTGCGCGCGGTGGGCGAACTGCTGGAGAACCAGTTCCGCATCGGCCTGGTTCGCATGGAACGGGCGATCAAAGAAAAGATGAGCGTGTACCAGGAGATGTCGACGGCGATGCCGCACGACCTGGTCAATGCGAAGCCGGTGATGGCTGCGATCCGCGAGTTCTTCGGATCGTCGCAGCTTTCGCAGTTCATGGATCAGACCAATCCGCTTTCGGAGATCACGCACAAGCGGCGTCTTTCGGCGCTGGGGCCGGGCGGGTTGTCGCGCGAGCGCGCCGGATTCGAAGTGCGCGACGTGCACCCGACGCACTACGGCCGCATCTGCCCGATTGAGACGCCGGAAGGTCCGAACATCGGATTGATTTCGTCGTTGAGCTGCTTTGCGCGCATCAATGACTACGGCTTTATCGAGTCGCCGTATCGCAAGGTGAAGAACGCGCGCGTGGTGGATTACGTCATTGTCGTCAACGCCGGCGACAGCAGTTACAAGGTCGGCGACCACGTGGAAAAAAGCGAGATGGAAAAGGTCAACGCCGATTTGAGGGAGCGGCGCAAGAAGCTGGTCGAGGTCGAGCCGTTTTCCTTCTATCTTTCCGCGTGGGAAGAGGACCGGCAAACCATCGCGCAGGCGAACATCGAACTGGACGACAAGGGCCGCATCGCCGCGGAGTTGGTGAACGCGCGCAAGGCGGGCAACTTTGTGCTGGTGAACCGCGACGAAGTCGATTATGTCGACGTCAGCCCCAAGCAGTTGGTATCGGTGGCGGCGTCGCTGGTTCCGTTCCTCGAGCATGACGACGCGAACCGCGCGCTGATGGGCGCAAACATGCAGCGCCAGTCGGTGCCGCTGCTGCGGGCGCAGGCTCCGATCGTCGGAACGGGGATGGAAGGCGTGACGGCGCGCGATTCAGGAGCGGTGGTGCTGGCGCGCCGCAACGGGATCATCGATTCGGTCGATTCCGAACGAATTATTGTGCGCGTCGAGGGCGAGCATCATCCGATGCAGCTTTCGCGCGAAGTGGGCAGCGACATCTATCAGCTCACGAAGTTCAAGCGCTCGAACCAGAACACCTGCATCAACCAGAAGCCGATCGTGAAAAAAGGCCAGCGGGTGGTGAAGGGGCAGGTGATTGCCGACGGGCCGTGCACGGATTTCGGTGAGTTGGCGCTGGGACGCAACGTGCTGGTCGCGTTCATGCCGTGGCGCGGGTACAACTTCGAGGACGCGATTCTGGTTTCGGAAAAGATGGTGAAAGAGGACTACTACACCTCGGTTCACATCGAAGAGTTCGAACTGGAAGCGCGCGACACGAAGCTTGGGCCCGAGGAAGTGACGCGCGACATTCCCAACGTCAGCGAGTCGACGCTGCGCAATCTGGACGAAGCGGGCGTGATCCGCATCGGCGCGAGCATCAAGCAGGGCGACATCATCGTCGGCAAGGTTACGCCGAAGGGTGAGACGCAGCTTACGCCCGAGGAGAAACTGCTGCGCGCGATCTTTGGCGAAAAGGCCGGCGACGTGCGCGACGCTTCACTCTACTGCCCGCCGGGAATCGAAGGCATCGTGGTGGACGTGAAGATCTTTTCGCGCAAAGGCCAGGAGAAGGATGAGCGCGCGAAGGCGATCGAAGCGAATCAGATTGCGAAACTCGAAAAGAACCTCTCGGACGAGATTCGAATTCTGACTGATGAACGGCTGAAACGCCTGGAAGGTTTGCTCGGCGGCAAGGAAGTGCAAGCCGACTTGCACGACGAGCGCACCAACAAGCGATTGTTGACCAAGGATACGATTCTGGACCGCGACGCCATCGAGCGAATCTCGACGCGCAATTTGAAGCGGATCAAGTATGCGGACAAGGATCCGCGGGTGAATGAGCAGATCGACGAGATCGAGGAGATGACTTCGCGGCAGATCGACGTGCTCAAGAAAATCGTCAACGAGAAGAAAGAAAAGTTGACCAAGGGCGATGAGCTGCCACCGGGCGTCATCAAGCTGGTGAAGGTTTACATCGCCATGAAGCGCAAGCTGAGCGTGGGCGACAAGATGGCCGGACGCCACGGGAACAAGGGCGTGATCGCGCGCATTCTGCCGGAAGAGGATATGCCGTACCTCGAGGATGGAACGCCGGTCGAGATCGTCCTTAACCCGCTTGGCGTGCCCAGCCGTATGAACGTGGGACAGATTCTCGAAACTCACCTCGGATGGGCCGGTTATGAGCTGGGCCAGAAAATCGCGGAGTTGCTGAAGCAGAACACTCGCGCAGAGGCGATCCGCCGCGATCTGAAGGCTTTGTTCAAAGACACGGTGCTCGCGGAAACGATCGCCGACATGAGCGAAGACGAGCTCGAAGCGCTCGCTCCGACGTTGAAGAAAGGCGTGTTCATGGGATCGGCCGTGTTCGACGGCTCGCGCGAGACGGAGATCAAGGCGCTGCTCGAAAGCGCGGGGCTGCCGACCTCGGGCAAAACTTATCTCCGCGACGGCATGACGGGCGAGAAGTTCGAACAGCCGATTACGGTGGGCTACATCTACATGCTGAAGCTGTCGCACCTGGTGGACGACAAGATTCATGCGCGCTCCATCGGGCCGTATTCGCTGATCACGCAGCAGCCGCTGGGCGGCAAGGCGCAGTTCGGAGGCCAGCGCTTCGGAGAAATGGAAGTCTGGGCGCTAGAAGCGTACGGCGCGGCGTTCATCCTGCAGGAGCTGCTGACAGCGAAGTCGGACGACGTGTACGGACGCACGAAAATCTACGAGGCCATCGTCAAAGGTGAGGCCGCGATGGAGCCGGGCGTGCCGGAGTCGTTCAACGTGCTGATTCGCGAATTGCAGGCATTGTGCCTCGATGTCGAGTTGATCAAGGCCACGGAGAAGAAGCCGGTGGCGGTGGCAGCGGATTAGTGGTCAGTGGCCGGTGGGCAGTGGTCAGTCCTGTTGCATCGGCCGCTCGACCGACTTGAGGTTCTAAAAACGTTCTGTTGGGACGATGGCTCTCAGGCCCGCAGAACAGAAAAACTGGCCACTGGTCACTGACCACTGGCCACTACGAGCCAGGAAAGCGGAGGAACATGTTTCGTTCGAGCCCATTCGATATGGCAAATCCGGTAGCTGACTTCGATGCGATCCGGATCAGCCTGGCGTCGCCGGAAAAGATCCGGAGCTGGTCGCATGGAGAGGTGACCAAGCCGGAAACCATCAACTATCGTACGTTTAAGCCGGAGCGCGACGGCTTGTTCTGCGCGCGCATTTTCGGTCCGGTCACCGACTGGGAGTGCCTGTGCGGCAAGTACAAGCGCATGAAGCATCGCGGAGTGATCTGCGACAAATGCGGCGTGGAGGTCACGCTTTCCAAGGTGCGCCGCGAGCGGCTGGGGCACATCGAGCTGGCGTCGCCTTGTTCGCACGTGTGGTTCTTCAAGGGATTGCCGAGCCGCATCGGGCATTTGCTCGATATTTCGCTGCGCGATCTGGAAGCGATTCTCTACTTCGAGGCTTACGTGGTCGTCGATCCCGGCGACTCTCCGACAAAAGAGCGCGAAGTCATCAAGGACGAAGCGAAGTATCGCGAACTCGATCAGCAGTATCGTCCTGCCGGTTTCAAGGCCATGATGGGCGCGGAGGCGATCAAGGAACTGCTGAAGCGCACGGAAGTCGACGGGTTGGCCGCGGAACTGCGCGAGAAGATGAAACACGAAACCTCGCTGCAGAAGCGGCTGAAATACGCGAAGCGGCTGAAGGTGGTCGAGGCTTTCCGCAAGAGCGGCAACAAGCCGCAATGGATGATTCTGGACGTGCTGCCGGTGATTCCACCCGAGCTGCGTCCGCTGGTTCCGCTAGATGGCGGGCGCTTTGCCACCTCCGATCTGAACGATCTTTATCGGCGCGTGATCAACCGCAACAACCGGTTGAAGAAGCTGATGGACCTGCACGCTCCCGAAGTGATCGTGCGCAATGAAAAGCGCATGTTGCAGGAGGCGGTCGATGCGCTGTTCGATAACGGACGCCGCGGTCGTGTTTTGCGCGGTGCCAACAACCGGCCGCTGAAGTCGCTCTCGGATACGCTGAAGGGCAAGCAGGGACGCTTCCGGCAGAATCTGCTCGGCAAGCGCGTCGATTACTCCGGGCGCTCGGTGATCGTGGTCGGTCCCGAACTCAAGCTGCACCAGTGCGGATTGCCGAAGAAGATGGCGCTCGAATTGTTCAAGCCGTTTATTTACCACCGGCTGGAGCAGACGGGGAATTGCACCACCATCAAGCAGGCAAAGGAAATGGTGGAGCAGCAGGAGCCGATCGTTTGGGACATTCTGGAAGAGGTCATCAAAGACCATCCCGTGATGCTGAACCGCGCGCCTACGCTACATCGACTGGGTATTCAGGCGTTTGAGCCGGTGCTGGTCGAAGGCAAGGCGATCAAGATTCATCCGCTGGTCTGCACGGCGTTCAACGCCGACTTTGACGGCGACCAGATGGCGGTTCATATTCCGTTGTCGCCGGAAGCGCAGGTGGAAGCGAGCGTTCTGATGCTCTCTTCGCACAATATTCTGTCGCCGGCGTCTGGGCAGCCGATCACGGTTCCTACGCAGGATATGGTGCTCGGCCTTTACTATCTGACGAAAGCGAAGCCCGGCGCCAAGGGTGAGGGACGAGCGTTTGCGAATATCGATGAAGTTCTGATTGCGCTCGAAATGGGCGAGGTGGAAACGCTTACGCCGATCCGCTTGCGCTACACGGGCGAAGTCATCGATCTGACGCAGGCCTACGACGATCAGGACGTGACGCACACCGAACCTGTTCAACTGACGCGCGAGTACCTGAATACGACGGTAGGACGCGCGATTTTGAACGACCATCTGCCGAAAGCGGTGCCCGGCGGCAGCGCGTCGATGCCATACATCAACGGCTTGCTCAAGAAAAAGGGCATCGGCCAACTGGTCAATTACTGCTACTTGAAGTTTGGC
>JASHOU010000143.1 GCA_030038475.1 Terriglobales bacterium
ATTTCTCACGTGAGTATTCGCTTGACTACTCGCTAGATAGGCATTACAGTGGCTCGTATGTCAAAGACACGGACGAACCTCTTCAAGGCGAAACGTGAGGACTTGGGCCTTACGCAACAAGCAGCCGCAACTGCGCTCGGCGTGGCTATCGCAACGTGGTGTCGGTGGGAAAGCGGCGAAAGTCATCCTCTGCCCGAGCACCTTCGGATGTTGGACCTGCTCTATTATTTCGTCCACCCGGGCGAGTCTCCGCAGGCATGTGAGGAAGCGGACCAATTGGGGATAAATTCCCAAGCTTTCAGGGATCACTTGAACGAATGCAGGGCGTGCCAGCTGAGGATAGAATTCCTCCGTAGCGAAATGGATTGGAATTGAGAACGGTCAAAACTGGAAGCTTATCTTTAACTATGGAATTTGCCTTTTGGGCCGAGATCCCCACTAATATGACGACTGGTGACCGATTCGACCCGGTACAGCTGCATCGCTCTGTGGGGATAGAAATCGACGCGCGGCTTTTTATTGTTGACATCCCGGAGGGGACAAGCCGAGATGAGGTCCAGACACGTAGCGGCTGTTACGTTAATCCTTCACCCGACCACGAAGGAGAAATACTCAAAAGCGGCTTTTCTGACGAGTGGCCCCAGGAGGTACGTGTTGAATTCCGCGATCCTCATTCAGAAGTAACCAGGATTCTGTGGCCTAGACTTTAACTTGGGCCTGCCGGCCATTGCCGTAGCGACCGACGCCGGCTCCATCTAATCAAAAATCAGCACCGCCGATGCAATCACCGTAGTCCACAACCCACGCTTGTCTCCAACCGCCGATTGCGTCACGTTGGCTGTGCGCACGATTTTGTTCGAAATGCGGTAGATTTCTTTTTTCTCATCCCACGACCGGTCCGAATCGAACTCTACATTCAGCGTCGTCGCCAGCATTTCGGCGGCAAGTTCTTCGGCGTAGTCTCCGGCGGCGTCTTCGGTTTCGCCGAAAGAATGGTGCTCGCTCAGATATCCGTAGGTATTGCGATCGGCCGGGATGGCGACGCCAATCGAAGAGGCCAGCAGCCGATGCGGTTCGTGGGTGGAATTTTCGGCGACCACGGAGAATACGACTTCTCCCGGCGACAGATACGTCAGTCCCTGCGAGCGCGGGATCAGCTTGCAGTTAGGAGGGAAAATGGACGAGACACGCACGAGGTTTTGCGCCGCGATGCCGGCGTCGCGCAGGGCGAGTTCGAATGAGGTGAGACGCTCGCGGTGTTTCCCCACACCTTTGGTGAAGAAGATTTTCTTGGGGACCATGTCTTTGCCCAATTCATTTGCCTCCAAAAAACTCGAAGTGAGCTGAGAAAGGGCAAATCTAACACAGCGATTTGTAAACCGTGTATGAAAAATAGCGGGAAGGACAGAAATTTCCTCCCGACCGGCAGTGGGGATGAAGCCGGGTCCGAACGCTAGCGCTGGACAACGGAATCAGGCACTCGCTGGCCGTTCATGCCGCGAAGATTTGCGTCTTGCCCGCCGCCAGGGGAAAAATCACCGGTTTCACCAGGCGCTGGAAATCCTCGAATTTCATGCGCACCAGCTCACGATGCGAGCCGGCGTTGAAGGCGATTTCCTTGTCTTCTGCGAGCGCCTGATCGACAAAAACATTCATGCCGTAGAGATTGCCGAAGGGTGGCATGGAACCGGTCTCGCAATCGGGAAAACGATCGCGAAACTCATTTTCGGCGGCCAGTTCCACCGATTCTGCATCTACATGCTCTTTCAACTTGTACAGATCCACTTTAGACGAAGCCGGGACCACCGCCATGGCGAGGCGTCGATCCACCATCACCATGACCGTTTTTGCCAGCTCCTTTCCGGAGATATGGGTGAGTGCAGCGATCCCCTGAGCAGTGTAAGCGACCGAATGCGAGATCACCAGGTATTGAATACGATGTTCATCGAGGAATTCTCGAAGTAAGGAGAGCGGCATAAGAACCTCCTGCCCGAACCCGCGAGATGAGCCCAGAACGGAGTTGCGAACACTCAGAACCGCTCCGCAGATCCGGCGCCGATCTAATTATGCGCTCAGTGAGGGCAAACAAGGGAGCGAAATTTGGTTTTTCCGCCAAGAATCGGCCAAACGAAGGTTGAGAGGGAACGAAGAGCGGAGCCCGCGACAGTTACGCCGTGACGGTTCAGTTTTGGCGACCGCGATTAAAAGATGCCAGACGCTCGAATAATGAGCTTGCCCGCTCCGCCTACGCAGCTTCTTTAGTAACCAGAGAGTGCACCGCCTCTTTGGGCTGCGACTTCATAATCTTCATCTCTTGCCAGTCATAGCGAAACTCTCTACCGCAATCGAGGCAAGTCACATAGGTGCCGATACGCGGAAATCTCGAACTGCGACGGGAACCGGCGCGCATCGTCAAAGGAAAGCTATAGCGGGCGTGCCGACAACCAAACATAAGGTCCACGAACTTTGCGAACATTGACGTACCTCCACAGAATAAGAGCGAGAAAACCGGCTCATTCCCTTCACTTTAAGGCAAGAAGAGCGACACTTACTTAGATTCCAGTAAGGCGGAAAAGGTTCGCGCTTAGGGTGAACACTTTAGGTCGCGAACCTTATACAACAGGGAATGAAGCACATGCGGACAGACGAAAAAATTTGCAGCATGACTAAGACTGCTTACAAGACCGATCGATTAGATACGGAAGTTGCTAATGAATCGTTGCTTTCGCGGTCACTCGAGGGGAGGGTCGGATTTCTTACGTTTTTCCGCGCATTTGCTCATTATGGCCGAACGCAACCGCGAGCGCAGATCGTCAGGTAACTCGTAAAGCTCGGAATTGCGATAAATTTCGATGGTCTTGCGAGTGGTATCGCATACGACATAGCAGTTGTGGCACCATGCCAAATGGTCATCGAGCTCGGACTTTGTCCGGGCGTCTAACATGCCATCGAGGTAGTTAGTCAACTCGTTAAGAAATTCAGAACACTTCACTGGTCGCCATCTCCACTCGCCGGTTTACGGTGGCCATCTCCATTGCCCCGTTTCTGAAAGAATCGGTTCAGCCGCTCACGCAATTGCAATCGCGCTCGCAGCAGCCGCGACTTTACCGCCGGAATGCTTAACTCCAACGCTTCAGCGGTTTCTTCCGTCGAAAGCCCTTCCACGTCGCGCAGAACGAACACCGTTCGAAATCCAGGGGGCAATCCCTGAATGGTGCGCATAAGAATGTCCCGCAACTGCGCCTGGTTGTACAATTGCTCGGGGTTGGGGCTCCAATCCGCAACCTCACGGGGAAGCGAGTCGTCCTCGGTTTTTACTTCTTCATCCAGAGAAACCGTGCGTTCCGGCCGTCTCCGGCGCAACTTCATCAGCGCTTCGTTAACTGCAATCCGCACCAGCCAGGTATAAAACTTCGATTGCTCCTGGAACTTAGCCAGATTGCCATACGCCTTCAAGAACGCTTCTTGAACCACATCTTCCGCGTCCTCGCGATTCTGCGTAATGTGCTGCGCAATGCGGAAAACATTGCGATCATAGCGCCGCACCAATTCTTCAAACGCCTGATCGTCGCCGCGCTTGGCGCGCCGGACCAACTGCATTTCTTCGCTGACCGGCTGCTCTATGTTGGGTTGGATGGTACTCATTCGTAACTTGATGCAGAATTATTCCGACTGCTTGAGTGATGCCCCAGTGCTATTGTAATCGTTGGCAATGATTTCTGCGGGCGTTTTGCTGCGTATTTGCGCGCGGTGTTTTGAAAGGCTGACATTGGATTTCTTTCGGCACCAGTAGGGCAGGTACCAAGGTTTCCCGGTGTACCCGCAAGCGGCCATATAATAACAGGTTAGAAGGGTTGCCCCCTTCTTCCCCCAAGATTCTTACGTCGGAGTGTGCATGCCGGAGCGCGGTTCGCAGCGCGAGTGGATTGAGCCCATTGTGGCGCGCGTGGTGGCCGAGGTTTTAGAAAGCAACGCGGCCCAACTTCGCGAAGAGATTGTCCGTCGCGTGGTGGAAGAGATCGCGGCCGAGTCCCCGGCTGCCGAGCCAGCCAACGCCACAACTAGTTCCACATTCGCTCCTGCCGATCTGGCGCGCGCCGTCGGCGAAATCCAGTTAGGTTCATCACAGCGTGAGATTCTGCGCGCGCTGCTCGATGCGAGCTCGCGCTATGCAGCTCGCGTCGCCCTCTTTGTGGTTAAGGGGAACCATGCCACGGGGTGGCAAGCACGCGGCTTCGCCAATAGCGATGCGGTCAAAGACTTCGCTCTCAATGAGAGCGCTCCCGCAGTTGCTCGCGCCATTGGGGATCGCGCCGTGACGAGCGCGCCGGTGGCCGACTTGGACGCGCGCTTCCTGCGGGAGTTTGGATCGCCCTCCAGCGGTGAAGGCAAGATTCTGCCCCTGATTTTGAAAGACAAAGTTGCGGCTCTGGTCTACGCCGACGGCGGAACCGAAGCTAGCGGAATGTTCGACGCCGGCGCGCTCGAACTGCTGGTGCTTTCCACTAGCGCCTGGCTGGAGGTTAATTCTCTGCGCAAGCAAGCGCAGAAGGAGCCGTCTGCGGAGCATTTAAGCGGTCATGACGCAGCAAGCCAAAGTGTGCCGTCGACCGCCCCTGCTTCGCACGCTACGCCGGCCTTCAACGATCCGTTTGCGGCGCATGCGCCGGCTTTCGCCAGTCACGCGATGGCGGCAGCGGCGGGAGAAGCTTCCGCATCGGCTGCCGGCACTGCAGTCGATTCTTCGGCGATTCCCGTCGAGCAGGTTGCGACCGCTCACAGCGCGGTCGTTAAAGAACAGTCGGCAGTTCACTCTGCGATCGCGGAATCTGCTATAATTGAAACGGAGCCGGCGCTGGCTGAGCATCCGCCAGCCGGTCACGCCGAGACCACATCCGAAGCGGCGACGCCGAAAGTTTCCTCTATCTCACCTGAGGAGCAGGAAGTTCACCGCAAGGCGCAGCGTTTTGCCCGCCTGCTGGTCGACGAGATCAAACTCTATAATCAGGCCAAAGTGGCGGAAGGCCGCAAGAAGAAAGATCTCTACGACCGTCTGAAAGAAGCGATTGAGAAAAGCCGTGCCACGTACCAAAAACGTTACGGGAATACGGTTGCCGCTTCGGGGAATTACTTCCAGCATGAAATAATAAGAAGTCTCGCGGAAGACAATGTTTCCATCATGGGTCCCAACTTTCGGCAGTAGGTAGGGTTGAGTGCGTCGTTTCGCAGTTGCGGTTTGCGCGGAAATCATCTCGCTATTCTGGCTTGGCTTTTCGCCTGCGGCGTTTGCTCAATCCCAACCAACGACTCCAGCTGAAAGCGCTCCCGCAGCCGACAAAAGCGCGCCGAATCAGACCGCACCCGCCAAAAGCACTGCAACGAGAAAGCCAGTCACCAAGCCTTCAACGGCCGCTTCGACAACCGCCGAATCCAAACACTCCTCCGCCAAGCGGAAGAATATCGCCTCCACCGCCCGAAGAAAACATAAGACCGTTTCTCCGCGCGTGCGGCGAGTAAGACAGGCGTTTGTTGCGTCCACCAGCCTTCGTCCCATGGCGCAGCAGTTGTTGCAGGATCGAACTCCCACCGCTTATGCGGGCGTAGAGGCCTACGCGCGCCATCACTCCAAAGAAGACGCTGGAGGGCTTGCCTGGCTGGTTATCGGCTACGCGCATTGGCTCGATCACGACTACGCGAAAGCGATCGACCCGCTCAGCCGGGCCAAGGCTGGCGCGAGCGAGTTGGGCGATTACGTCGCGTATTATCTCGGCGACTCGTATCTGAAAAGCGGGCGCAACCCAGAGGCGCTGGCAGCACTCGCCGAGTTCGGCCACAGCTTTCCCGATTCGTTGCTGATCCGCGATGCCCATGTGGATTATGCCGCCGTACTGTTCGACGAAGGCCGCGCCGCGGAAGCGGCGGCAGTACTCGAAAAGGAGCGTCAGCCCGTGCGCAGCGATATTGAACTGGCGATCGGGCGAGCCTACGAAGCGGCGGGCGAAAACGAGAAGGCCGTAGGCGCTTTTCGCAATCTTTATTTCAACCTTCCCAACAGCTTCGAAGCCGATGCGGCCGGAACGGAATTGCGCAAGCTCGGAATCTCCGGCTCTTTGACCGAGCACCGCACGCGCGCCGACCTCTTGCTTAAAGCAAAACACTACAGCGACGCCGCGCATGATTACCGCGCCCTGGTCGAAGAAGTCACACCCGCGGAGCGCCCGGAAGTTCAGTTGGCGCTGGCGGGAGCTCTTGAAAAGGACGGCAACAGCCGCGAGAGCCGCCAGCTCCTGACTTCGATGGGGACGCAGAACGGCGATGCCGAAGCTGAGCGCCTTTACCTGCTCAGCGAGACCGAACATTCCACCAACGACGAAGACGCGGTGCAACGCACGCTGAATGAGTTGCGGCAATTCGGACCTTCCAGCCCGTGGCTGGAGCAAGCGCTGCTATCGGCCGCAAATATGTATCTGCTGAAGCACGATTACGACCATGCCATCGACTACTTCCGCGAGCTGCAACAGCGGTTTCCGCATGGGACGCGCGCGTCTTACGCGCACTGGAAAACTGCCTGGCTAAGCTTTCGGCAGGGCCGAACTGACGAGGCGCGGCAGGGATTCGAAAACCAAATTGCACTTTATCCCGATTCTGGCGAGATTCCCGCCGCTCTGTACTGGCGGGCGCGCATCGCCGAAGAAGATGGCAATCCGGCGATGGCGAGCGCGTTTTATCAAAAACTATCCGATCGCTTCCGCAATTACTACTATGCCGAACTGGCGAGGCAGCGGCTGAAAAGCCTGCCAGACGCGACATCCGGACCGGCCGATGGCACGCCACCAGAGACTCTTCCGCATTACACGCTGCTCGATCACGTTCCTCCGCTCTCCACGGCGGAAAAGGTTACCGCGACCGATCCTCCCGACGATAATTTGCGCGTAGAACGGGCGCGGCTGCTCTCAAACGGAGGTTTGGCCGATTTGGCCGTCCGCGAGTTGCAGGCAGCTGCCAGCCAGGAGGATGGAGCCTGGGCGCCTCCCGAGATGGCGCGCGTTTATCAGGATGGGGGGCGCTACGACCGCGGCATCGAGATCATGAAGCGCGCCACGCCGAACTATTTCGCCGTCGATATTCCTGACTTGCCGCGCCCGTACTGGGAAGCGTTGTTTCCCAAGGCATACTGGACCGACCTGCGCAAGTATTCGGTGCTGAATGACCTCGATCCTTATCTCGTGGCTTCGCTGATCAGGCAGGAATCCGAGTTTAACGCGCAGGCTTTATCGCGCAAGAACGCCGTTGGCTTGATGCAACTCCTGCCGAACGTCGGCAAGAGCGTAGCCAAGCAAGTCAAGCTCAGGGGATTCAGCGCGCCGCAGCTATTCACGCCGGCGGTGAATCTCGAACTGGGTACGCGCTATTTCAAAGATATGGTCGATAAATACAATGGGCAGTTCGAATATGCGCTCGCCGCTTACAACGCCGGGACCGATCGCGTAGGCGACTGGCTGGGGCAAGGCCACTACCGCGACCCGCAGGAGTTCGTGGAATCGATCCCATTCACCGAAACCCGTGAATACGTGCAGGCCATTCTGCGGAATGCCAATGTGTATCGCCAGTTATACGGGACGCCGTAACGATCGGCTGACTTACCGTGAGGTTACGCCGACTGCTGGCTCGGCGATTTAGCGAAGACAATTTCAAACACCAGTAGTCCCGCTCCCACCACAATCGCGCTATCGGCTACGTTGAAGGCCGGCCACTGATAATGGCCCACATAAAAGAGCAGAAAATCGACCACATGACGGCTCACCAGCCGGTCCCACAGATTGCCGATCGCGCCGCCTAAGATCAGCGACAGCCCGATTCCCGTCGAAGTCAGCGTGTGGCTGCTCTTCCAAAGCATGGCCGAGACGATTACCAGCGCAATGATGGAAAACCCGATGAGCAAGCCAACCTTCCAAGCCGAGGGGGAGTCGGCAAAAATGCCAAACGCCGCTCCAGGGTTTTCCGTGTGAATGATGCGAAAAAAGCCGGGAATCACCGGAATGCTGTCGTGCAGCGAAAGCCGGTGGGCGATCGTCCACTTGGTGACGCGATCGAGAGCCACGACGAGCAACGCGATCAGGAAATGATATTTGCGCATGATCGAAGCGGAATTTTGCCTTTCTTTACTTTATCGCGTTTGCCGAAACCCCGTTCATGCCTCGACAATTTCTTTCAGCACGGCGCTACAGCGCTCGCACACGGTCGGATGGTCCTGGTCTTCGCCCACATGGGTCGAAAAATTCCAGCAGCGTTCGCATTTCAATCCCGGAGCTTTACTCACTTGCACGCTGACCGCCGCATCCCCATTTCCCGATCCCTTGTTGAGTTCGACGGTGGAAACGATGAAAAAATAGCGCAGGTCGTTCTCGAAGCGCTCCAGCACGGAGAACACCGGATCGGAAGCGGTCAGACTGACTTGGGCTTGCAAGTTGGCTCCAATCAGCTTCTGGTTGCGAGCTTCTTCAAGCGCCTTCAGCACGGTTTCGCGGACGGTGCGGATGGTTTTCCAGTCGTTATTCTGCAAAACACCTTGGCTTGATTCTCCGCCGTTAATATCGAATGCGCTTGCAGCTTCATTCGCTCCGACTAAATCGGTTGTTTCGGGGAACGTCGTCAGATGAACGCTCTCGAGCCTTCCGGCTACCGGCGGCAGATACCGCCAGACCTCTTCACAGGTAAAGCTCATGATCGGCGCCAGCAATCGTACCAGCGCTTCACCGATTCGCCAGATCGCGGTTTGCGCCGCTTGCCGCGCTTCGGATTTGCGCGCCGACGTGTAAAGCCGGTCTTTTAATACGTCGAAGTAAAAAGCGCTCAACTCGACTCCGCAAAAATTATTGATGCGCTGATAGATTTTGTGGAACGCGAACTCCTCATACCAGCGCTGCACCTCGGTTGACACTTCGACGGCTTGCCGCAGCATGTATTGATCGATCGGTTGCATGGCATCGAACGCGACCGCATCTTTCGCGGGATCGAAGCCATCGAGATTGCCGAGAATATAGCGAAAAGTATTTCGAATGTCGCGATAGATTCCAGCGACGCGCTGCATGATCTGCGGCGAGCAGGCGGAATCTTCGCGAAAGTCGACCGACGCCACCCAAAGGCGCACGATTTCCGCGCCAAGCGTGTCGGCGATCTCGACCGGGTCAACCGTATTGCCGAGTGACTTCGACATGGCTCGGCCCTGCTCGTCGAGCGTCCACCCGTGCGTCGTGACCATGCGATAGGGGGCACTACCCTCGTAGCCGATGGCGCATAGCAGCGACGAGTGGAACCATCCGCGGTGCTGGTCGCCGCCTTCCAGATAAAGATCGGCGGGCCACGGCAAATTCGGTTCGTGGCCGAGCACCGCGGCGTGGCTCGAACCTGACTCGAACCAGACGTCGAGAATGTCGGTTTCCTTTTTGAATTTCGTGCCGCCGCAGTGCGCGCACTTGTGGCCGGGCGTGAGGATGGCATCGGCCTCGGGCGTGTACCAGGCGTCGGCGCCGTGCTGCGAGACGAACTGCACCACCTTGCGGTTGATGTGCGGGTCGTTGACGGGCTTGCCGCAGTTTTCGCAGAGAAAAACGGCGATCGGCACTCCCCACACGCGCTGCCGTGAGATGCACCAGTCGGGACGCGTGGCTATCATATTCGAAATGCGTTCCTCGCCCCACGCCGGGTCCCACTTTACTTTCGCAATTTCGGCGAGAGTGCGGCTACGCATGGTTTCGCCGGTCTGTTCGGCAGCATGTTCTTTGAAATGCGCGCTTCGCGGAGCGTCGTTTTTCACGGCCGGCTTCATCGGCGTCTCCATGCCGATGAACCACTGCTCGGTGGCGCGAAAGATCACCGGATTGTGGCAGCGCCAGCAATGCGGATACGAATGCTCCATCTTGCCGGAGTGGAGCAGAACGCCGCGCGCCTTCAGCAATTGCATAATCGGAGCATTCGCGTCGAACACGCGCTTGCCCTCGTACTCCGGCAAACCGTTGCGCAGGATGCCGGATTTATCGACGTTGCAGGTCGGATCGATTTTGTATTTCTGCCCAGTGACGAAGTCTTCGGCCCCATGTGCCGGTGCGGTGTGAACGACACCGGTGCCTTGATCCATGGTGACGTAGTCGGCGAGCACGCCGATAATTTTGCGATCAAGGAACGGATGCCGGAACTCTGCATACTCCAGTTTGCGGCCGGGGAAGTGGGCGAGAACCGCGAATCCATCTTTGCCAAGGCCGGTTTGCGCGAGAACAGTGTCGGCCAGTTTCGCGGCGACGACGTAGACCTCGTTTGTCTTGTTGCTCAGAATCGCCTGATATTCTTCGTCGGGATGAAACGCCACGGCCATCGATGCGGGCAATGTCCACGGCGTCGTGGTCCAGATGATGGTCGAGACTTTTTTTCCGCCGAGCGCCGCGTCGAGCGAAGCCGGATCGCTTGCGAGCGGATACTTCACCCAAACCGTAGGGCTGGTATGGTTTTCGTATTCAACTTCGGCTTCGGCGAGCGCGGTTTCGTCGAAGATGCACCAGTAGACCGAGCGCAATCCCTTGTAGACGAAATCGTTTTCGATAAAGCGGTAAAGAATGTCGAGCACAGCGCCCTCGTATTGCGGCGTCATCGTTGAATAGGGGTTGTCCCAGCGACCAAAGACGCCAATGCGCTTGAACTGCGTGCGCTGAAGGTCGAGATACTTTTCGGCGTATTTGCGGCACTCGGCGCGCACATCCACCGCGGCCATCTGCAGCTTTTTGCCACCTAACATCTGGTCGACTTTGATTTCGATGGGCAACCCGTGGCAATCCCAGCCGGGAACGTAGGGCGAATCAAAGCCGGCCATGTTCTTGGATTTAACAATGAAATCCTTTAGGCATTTATTCAGCGCTGTACCGAGGTGAATCGGTCCGTTGGCATAAGGAGGGCCATCGTGCAGAACATAGGTCGGCGCGCCCTTCCGTACTTCGCGGATGCGGTCGTAGATGTGTTGCTCCTCCCAGCGAGCCAGGATTTTGGGCTCGTTCTGGGGCAGTCCAGCCTTCATGGGAAAGCCGGTTTTGGGCAGATTGATGGTCGATTTCAGATCGAGCGGCACTCGAAAAGCTCTCCCAAATGATTGAATCTTTTCATTATATAGGGAGCGCGAAAGGACAAGGCTATTCGCGTGTCCGATGGCCAACCGAACTCAAGAAGTACTGTTCCGCGGGAGGAAAAACCGTTGTACAATTTTGATCAGAGCGGGACAGTACGAACATCCAACTGACCGGATCGCAGGAGCGGGGTGATGCTTGTCCCGCCGACGATCGGTCTCTTGACAATCGTTTTTCCAAGCGACCTTGGGGGAACGCTCGCGCATCTAAATGAGCATCTCCCTGACTACGAGCTTGGCGATGCCGCTCGGGAATCTATGCCGGAACTAGAAACACTGCAGAGTCCGATGAATGCGGAGCCGGAGTTGCATCTTTTGCTGCAAAATCAGACTCTGGACGAGCCGATCTGGAAATCGCTGTTTCGTAACATTGACGAATTCTTCTTTCCCAAGAAACTTCCGCCGCTGGTGTTGACTTCAAAGCCGGTGCCGGTACGCGACATCTGGGGCTTCTACAACTACAAAAGACGCGGAGCCGCGGGATCGACCGTCGTCCACCTGTTGGCGGTTGCGCTGATTGTCGTCGGCGCGTATGTGGGGCGAAAGATTATTCCTGAAAAGCCAAAACCGACCGTGGAATTGATCGCGCCAGATCTGGCATTGCCGGTTTCGAAAAATCCGACTGGCGGCGGCGGTGGCGGCGGCGATCGCGACAAGCTGGAGGCATCGCGCGGCCGTCTACCATTACAAGCGCGGCAGCAGTTCACTCCGCCGATGGCGGTGGTGCGAAATCCAGATCCGAAGCTGCCCATTGCGCCGACGATCGTTGCGCCTCCATTGCCCTCACCGAAATTGCCCGACTTGGGCGATCCGGTCGCGATGTTGCCCTCTGTGCCCTCGAACGGAACGGGCTCTGGCGGCGGCATTGGCACCGGCGACGGCGGCGGCATTGGCTCGGGCGAAGGTCCAGGATATGGCCCTGGTCATGGCGGCGGCTACGGCGGCGGAGCCTACCGGGTGGGCGGAGGCGTTTCCGGCCCGACTGCAATTTATTCGCCCGATCCCGAATACTCGGAGGAAGCGCGCAAAGCCAAGTTTCAGGGCACTTGCGTGCTCTGGCTGGTGGTTGGCGCCGACGGCAAGCCGCGCGATATTCGAGTGGCGCGCACTTTGGGTTTAGGCCTGGACGAAAAGGCGATCGAAGCGGTGAAGACCTGGCGCTTTGAGCCGGGCAAGAAGGATGGCAAGCCTGTCGCTACCATGGTGAACGTCGAGGTCACCTTCCACCTGTACTGAGACTACGCCGAAGAAGCTTCAGGAGTCCGATTTTAGAAGCCTGATTTTAGGAGCCTAGCGGCCGTTTTTCTTAGTTAGGGAATCGTCTTTATTCTCTCAACTCACTCCTTCAAATCGACGTGCAGAACGTCTTTGACAGTAAGCCCAAGGAAGCGCGTTCCCATCTTTTTGAATTTCTCGGCCGAATCAGTGGCAAAGAACTTCAGACCGGGAATCACTCCGCGTTGGCCGCGCGGTTGAGATTTGGTTGGGGTCGATGCTCCTGGCTCGAGATCCAGTTGGCGCGCGACCGCCTCCGCGGTCGATTCGGCCGAGTCGACAATCGTGACATGACCCGGCGCCAGGCGCCGCAACAGAGGCTTAATCAGCGGGTAGTGAGTGCAGCCAAGAACGAGCATGTCAGCTTCGCCCATTTCACCCGCGAAGGCCTCATCCAGATAAATTCGAGCCACCTGCTCGGTCACGGAATGCTCCACCCATCCCTCTTCAATCAGCGGCACAAGCAAAGGACAAGCTTTCTCCCGCACCGTGATCTTTCGAGCTTCGAGCGCGCGGCGATAGGCATGGCTGCTGACGGTCGCCTCCGTTCCAATCACCACCACCTTTTGCCTGCGTGAGGCTTCGGCGGCCGCTTTCGCCCCGGGTTCGACGACGCCGATCACTTCGACGCTCGCAACAGCCTTGATTTCTTCGAGTGCAAGCGCGGTCGCGGTATTGCAGGCAATCACCAGCAGTTCAGCTCCGTGAGCCTGCAAATAGCGGACGGCCCCCACAGCGTAATGCGCGACCGTTGCGGCTGACTTCGATCCGTAAGGAAGCCGGGCGGTGTCGCCGAAGTAGAGATAATACGCCTGAGGAATGCGGTCGATCAGCGCGCGGAGAACGGTGAGCCCGCCAACGCCCGAATCGAAGACGCCAATGGTCGGTTTATGAGTGTTCAGACCGTGCTTCCGGTGTGTTAATGATTGCGTGAGTCAAACAAATCGAGATCAACCTTCCGCTGTGGTCGGCCCGATCACCGAACGAACCGCAGAAATCTTATTCGCGGGAAAACCTCCCTGGCGCGCGTGTTCGCGAACCATCTCTTCATTCGGAGCGATGTAAACGCAGTAGACCTTATCGTCTGTTACGAAACTTTCAACCCACTGCACTTGCGGGCCAAGTTTGTGCAGAACCCCGCAGGATTTCTGCGAGATGGCTTGAAGTTCCTGTGGGGTTAATTTGCCGGCATTGGGAATCTCCCGCTCGATAACATATTTTGGCATGGTTTTCCACCTAGGTTTCTCCAGCTATGGTGCGTGTATCCTGTTGAGGATCAGAAATGCTGCTACGCACTGGCATTCTAGCACCAGCTTAAAGCGGCGATGCGACTACGACACCCAATCCAAGCATTTCTAGCGAGACGCGCTGACGCCAGTTTCCGCTCCAACATCTTCAAACGAGAACGTAATCGAAACATTCGGGTACTCTTTGCCGCCGATCTCGACATACGGATAAACAAAATAGTTGAGCGGCGGTCCGTCTTGCGCGGGTTTGAGTTTTAAGTCGCGTCCCTGGGTGAACTGAAAGCGATTCACGTCGTGTGCGCCGAAAAAGTAATCGTGCTTTTCCGGATGCTTCCACGCCTCGGAAATGTCAACCGGAACCCAGCCGACGTTAGGAAGATAGAACTCGGCCCAACAGTGGTAGCCGGGGATTTCGGCCGAGTGTTTATCCGCAGGAAGCGGGAAGCCGATTTGAAACCGCGCCGGAATCCTTTCCGCTCGCGCCATGGAAATAAACACCGAGTGGAAATCGGTACAGTTGCCGTGCTTGGAATCGCACGCCCAGAGCGTGTCGCCGTGTCCCCAGCCGGTGCCGGTCTTATCGTATTTCATGGTGCGGAAAACGTAATCGTAAATGTCTTTGGCTTTTTCCAACTGCGTGGTTGCGCCTTTAGTTTCTTGTTCGGCGAGTTGCGCCGGAACTCCGGTGATCGGCACCAGTCGGTCAGGTTCGAGAAAGCGCGCCAGCTCCACTTTCGGCACTGGTTGGACTTTTCCTGCCTTGGTTCCTGCCTTTTCGCCCACCGGTTTTCCGTCGACCAGCACAATGTGTTCTCGCCGCACCACGTCGTAATCCACGGAGAATCTGTACTCGGCTTTGTCCGCTTTCGAAGTTTCCACGTAAAGGACTTCGTTGCCGTATTCGGTTTGAGCGAATTGCTTGAGCGGCAAGTCTCCCGATTTGGCCGTGACTTTCACATCCTGCCACGCATCCGAGTGCGCCAGCGGAATCCAGATACGAACCCGTTCGCCTGCGCCGATGTTCTTGACCGTAAATGCATAGTGGAAGTTGAATTTGCGCTCATTTTGCACAGGAGCGCTTTGGGCAAATGCCGTTAGAGACGAAATTGCAATCAGTAGAATGAGAGAACGACGCGGCAGCATAGCCTCGCAGTCTGCCTCTTGCGCGGACCGGTTGTCAAATTCTCGTTTTTGTGCCGGTTGCCTCACCTAACCGCTGACCGTTATCCTTTTCGCTTATGCCGACCACGCTTGTCGAATGTGTTCCTAATTTTTCCGAAGGCCGTGACGCAGCCAAAGTCGATGCCATTATCGAAGCCATGAAGATGCGGGGCGTCTTCCTGCTCGACCGCGAGATGGATTCCGACCACAACCGCTCGGTGATCACGCTGGTCGGCGAGCGAGAAGCGATTCAGGAGGCCGCCATTCGCGGCGTAGGGAAGGCCGCCGAGGTGATCGACCTGACCAGGCATCAGGGCGCACACCCTCGCATGGGAGCAGCCGACGTCGTGCCGTTTATTCCTATTGATGGCGTGACCATTGAAGATTGCGTAGCCATGGCGCGGCATGTGGGAGCCGAAATTGCGAAACGCTTTCAGATTCCCGTCTATCTTTACGAAGCTGCGGCAGCTACGCCCGAACGGCAAAATCTGGAAAATATTCGCCGCGGCCAATTCGAAGGCATTCGTGCCGAGATTGCGACGAATCCCGCGCGCAAACCCGATTTTGGCGAGTGCCGCGTTCATCCCACGGCGGGCGCGACCGTGGTGGGCGCGCGCAAATTCCTTATTGCCTACAACGTTTTCCTGAACACAACAGACGTCGAAATCGCCAAAAGAGTCGCGAAAGCGGTGCGCTTTTCGAGCGGCGGACTGCGTTTCGTCAAGGGCACGGGATTCCTGGTGCGCGGCCTGGCGCAGGTTTCGATGAATCTCACAGATTTTGAGCAGACTCCGATTCATCGCGTATTCGAATTCGTCAAACGTGAAGCAGCGCGTTATGGAGTGGCTCCCGTGTCGAGCGAGATCGTAGGGCTGATTCCGAAGAAGGCCCTGGAGCAGGCGGCGGAATGGTTTCTACAAGTAGAGAACTTCGATTCCTCGTTGATTCTGGAAAACCGGCTGGCTGCGGTCATGGGTGGGAAAATGGCCGTCGGTGGTTTAAGGGCTGGCGTCGAGCCATTTATAGAGCAACTGGCCGCTCCGACCGCGACTCCTGGTGGTGGAAGCGCGGCTGCTGCCAGCGGCGCTATGGCGGCGGGGCTGGCGACGATGGTCGCCTCGATGTCACGCGGCAAGAAAGCGTACCTGCAGTATGAAGTCCAGCTTAGTACTGCGATTGCGCGGCTTGGCCAGTTGCGCGAAGAATTCAAAGCAGCGATTGACGCCGATGCCCAATCCTACGATCTTGTCATGAAGGCATATAAGTCGGCGAAGTCGGGCGCTTCCGGTGGCGCCGGCGCAATTGCGTCCGCTCTGAAGCAGGCAACCAGCGTTCCTTTGGGCGTTGCGGAGAAGGCAGCCGAAGTGGCTCGGATCGCAGCCGCGCTCCAGCCGATCACGAACCCCAACATGAAATCGGATTTGACCACGGCGATTGCGCTGTCGAAAGCGGCGCTTGAAGGCGCGCTGGCGAATGTTGCGATTAATTTGGAGGCGCTAAAAAACGATGCGCCGCAGCAAAACGAGTTTATAGGCGAAACGAGCAGGCGCGCAGCCGTGCTGAAGGCAAACGTCGAAGGTGATTAGGAAGAATGAAGAGTCAGGAAGGGAATTGCGTTATTAAAACCAGATGCTCCTTCAGCTTACCGTCTTATAGTCGCAAGCTTCGCGGCAGGCTGTGCAATACATCAGGCCATCGGTGCAGAGCCGCACCTCAAGTTGCGACTGGCAGAGCACACAGAACTTTTCACACCAGCAATTCGCCTCCGCCTGCTCGCATTGCGCGCAGACGATGCGGCTTACGCTCGGTTTCGCAGACATGGGACAAGCTTAATTCTGTCGCGGCAGCGAGGAAACGTAACCGAAGTCACAGAGCAGGTCTCAGGAAAAGCAAAATCGGCTCTCAGCTTCGACTGTCGGCATTGGAACCCACAACTAGAAGCAGGGGATTTCCACGACTGTCGCTGTTGCTTTTCCTGAGACCTAAGACCTGACGCCTGCGACCTAAGACCTGCCCTCCTGAGACCTGCGACCTGCCTTTATGTTAAGTTAAACAGTCTCAGGCTCCATCAAACACGCTGTGTGAGAATGTTTACCCGAGGTCTCTTTGTCCGCTGCTGAGGTCATTCCGCCTGCCGCCCCAAACGTGGTTCGCAAGACCGCTCTGAACGCCGTCCATCGCCAGATGGGGGCGAAGATGGTCGACTTCAACGGCTGGGACATGCCGGTCGAATACCCGGCTGCGATCGGCTGTGGCATTGTCAACGAGCACATGGCGGCACGCACCGGCGTTGGCATCTTTGATGTCAGCCACATGGGCGATATTCAGTTGGCTGGCCCGCAGGCGCTGGCCGCGGTGCAGCACATCTCGATGAATGACGCATCCCGCCTGGCGATTGGGCAGGCGCAGTATTCGGCGTTGCTTTATCCGCAGGGGACGTTTGTCGATGATGTCATCGTTCATCGTCTGGGCGAAGATGAATATCTGCTCGTCATCAACGCCGGCACTCGTGAAAAAGATTTCAACTGGGCGCGCGACAACACGCGCCCATTCGATTGCCTGGTGGAAAATCTCTCGGACGACTATACGCAAATTGCGATTCAGGGACCGAAAGCTGTCGATCTGCTCGAAAAGCTGAATGGTAATTTTTTTGATTTCCCAGCCGAGCCCGATTCGCCGTTTCAAAAGCTCAGAATCGATGCCGACTTCAAAGCGCTGAAGTTTTACTGGGTCACATATGGCCGCACGATGGCGCTGCGCGGGCACGACCGGCTCTATGATTCAAAAACGCTGGTCGCCCGCACCGGCTACACTGCCGAAGATGGATTTGAAATTTACGTATCATCGGACGAAGCAGTGAGCGCGCACGTTTGGTATGGATTGTTGGCCGCAGGAAAAGAGTTCGGCGCCGTCCCATGCGGATTGGGAGCGCGCAACACGCTTCGCCTCGAAGGTAAGCTGCCACTCTACGGACACGAAATTTCCGACACGATCAATGTCTGGGAAGCAGGCCTCGATCGTTTCTGCAAAATGGAAAAGCCCGACTTCATCGGCCGCGCGGCATTGGAAAAAGCGCTGGAAAGAGCAAGGGCCGAGGGTTTGAAGAGAACGCTGGTCGGACTAGAAATGGTCGATCGCGGCATCGCCCGCGACGGCTACAAAGTTTTCGACGACGCTGGCTGCGAGATCGGGTACGTTACCAGCGGATCGCCCGCGCCATTTTTGAAGAAGAATATTGCGCTGGCGTACGTTCCGCCGGACAACGCTGCGTTGGGAACGATCGTCAAAGTAGAAATCCGCGGCCAGGGCGTGAAAGCACAAGTTGTGCCGACGCCGTTTTATAAGCGTCCGAAGAAGGCGTGAAGGAAGCTTGCGCTGGCGCAAGCGCTTCGAGATCTCGATCGCAAGAAGTTTGCAGCACGAAAACAAAACAGCCAAAAGCCAGGAGCGAAGCGACAAAATGTCCTACCCAACTGACCGCAAATACACAAAGGAACACGAGTGGATCACCCCCGACGGTGCCATCGGCATCACCAATCACGCGCAGGATTCGCTTGGCGACATCGTCTTCGTCGATCTCCCCAAGGTGGGCACGGAATTGACCGCCGGCAAGCCTTTCGGCACGGTTGAGTCGGTGAAGGCGGTCTCCGATCTCTTCGCTCCAGTTTCAGGCACGGTCACCGCTACCAATGAAGAGTTGGCAACATCTCCGGAAAAGGTCAACAAAGATGCGCACGGCGCATGGATGCTGAAGATCAAGATCAAAGACCCCTCCGAGTTGAATGCGCTGCTTTCGGCAGCCGACTACGATAAATTTGTCAGCGAAGAGGCCGGACATTAAGAGAATTGCAGCGGTAAAAATTCAGGGCGGTCACGTGAGAGTTCCCAGCGCACGCGGCTTTGTGACGAGCCTCACTTCCTCCAACAGCCCTCAGGATGTCACAATCCTACCAGAAGCTAGTTACATCTATATAAACTTCTATGCGATATCTTCCTAAATCTGCTGGCGACCGCGCCGCGATGCTGAAGGCTATCGGCATCCGCTCGGTCGATGACCTTTTCTCGCCGATTCCCGCCGAGTATCGGCTCACTCGCGATCTTGCCATTCCGCGGCAAATGGCCGAATCGGAAATCGTTGACTGGTTCAAGCAGCGCGCCAAAGAAAACGGCGAAGGCTATACCAGCTTTCTTGGCGCAGGAGCTTACTCTCATTACCGTCCGGTCGTGATCGATGCCCTCGTGCAGCGCGGCGAATTTCTAACCTCCTACACTCCTTACCAAGCCGAGTATGCTCAGGGCACGTTGCAGGCCATCTTCGAATTTCAAACCATGATCGCGGAACTCACGGGCATGGACCTTGCCAACGCTTCGATGTATGACGGCTCAACCGCCGCAACTGAAGCGGTGATGATGGCATGCCGCATCACTGGCAGGAATGGTGCGGTCGTCGCGCGAAGCGTCCATCCCGAGTATCGTGGGGTGCTCGCCACCTACGCCACGCATCAGGAGATTCCACTAAGAAAGATTTCGTTCACGAGCTCCGGCCAAATCGATCTGAAGGAGCTCGATCGAGCCGTCGACAACGACACCGCCTGCGTGCTGCTTCAATCGCCCAATTTCTTTGGCACCATCGAAGATGTCGAAGCCATCGCCGAGATCACACACAAACGTGGAGCGCTCCTCATCGTATCTATCGCCGAAGCCGTCTCGCTCGGCATCGTCGAACCGCCGCGGGCGGCCGACATCGTGGCCATGGAAGCGCAATCGTTTGGAGTGCCGCTGGGATTCGGCGGTCCTTACTGCGGCGTGCTCGCGACCAAAGACAAATTCGTGCGCCAAATGCCCGGACGCCTCGCCGGCCAAACTGTCGACAAAAACGGCAAGCGCGGGTTCGTGCTCACGCTGGCCACGCGCGAGCAGCACATTCGCCGCGAAAAAGCCACCTCCAACATCTGTACCAACCAGGCCCTGGTCGCGCTCATGGTTAACATCTTCATGACCGTCTACGGCAAGGTTGGACTGCGCGAACTCGCAAAGCAGAATCTCGCCAAAACTGCCTACGCCACCGGCCAATTTTCCAAGACCGCCAAGGTGCTGTTTTCGGACGCTCCATGCTTCAATGAGTTCGTGGTGGAAACCAGCGAAGATCCTTATGCCATCAACGCTCGCCTGCTCGGACACAAGATCGTCGGCGGTCTGCCGCTCAAGAAGTTCTATCCCGAGTTTGGCAACGCCGCGCTCTGGTGCTGCACAGAGCTAACCACGCGCTCGACAATCGACACCGCCGTCGGCCTCGTTGCCGAAAGCGAACGCTCGGTGCAAGGTAACGATGCCCGAACCAAAGATGCCGAACCCGAGGAGGTGACGCGATGAAGAAGCACACCACACGCAAAGCCACGCGTCACATTAGCCAGAACGAAGGCTTGATCTTCGAGAAATCCTCGCCCGGCAAGGCCGCCTGGAAACTTCCGCCGCTCGACGTTCCCGAAGTCGATACGTCGAAGCTTTTAGGGTCATCAGAAAGAAAGACCCTCGGCTCCATGCCCGAAGTCTCCGAGATCGAAATCATCCGCCATTTCACGCGCCTTTCCACCTGGAACTATGCCATCGATCTCGGCATGTATCCGCTTGGCTCCTGCACCATGAAGTACAACCCGCGGGTCAACGAATTCGTCTCGCGCGTCGAGGGCCTAGCTAACGCGCATCCCTATCAGCCAGAAAAAATTTCGCAGGGCGCGTTGCGCATCCTCAAAACGCTCAGCGATTGCCTCATCGAAATCACCGGCATGGATGCGATCACGCTGCAACCCGCCGCCGGCGCGCAAGGCGAGCTCACCGGATTACTCATGATGCGTGCCTATCATCAGTCGCAAGGCAACGCGCGCAAAAAGATTCTCATTCCTGATTCCGCGCACGGCACCAATCCCGCAACCGCCGCCACGGTCGGCTACGCGGTTGAAAATTTAAAGTCGAACGATCGCGGCATGGTCGACGTCGCCGCGCTCGCTGCGCAAATGAATGAAGACGTGGCCGCACTCATGGTCACCAATCCCAACACACTCGGTGTCTTCGAGCAGAAGATTCACAAGATCGCCGGCCTGCTCCACGAAAAAGGCGGCCTGCTTTACATGGATGGAGCCAACATGAACGCGCTCGTCGGCAAAGCGCGCCCCGGCGATTTTGGCGTCGATGTTATGCACCTCAACCTGCACAAGACTTTTTCCACGCCTCACGGCGGAGGCGGTCCCGGTTCCGGCCCAGTCGCGATCAAGAAAATTCTCGAGCCGTTTTTGCCCATGCCCATCGTCATCACCAAGCCCGATGGCACGCTCGGTTTCGAATACAACCGTCCGCAATCGGTCGGCCGCGTGCGCGCCTTTTACGGCAACTTCGGAATGTTCACCCGCGCCCTCGCTTACATTTTCGCCAATGGCCCCGACGGCCTCCGCCAGACCACCGAAGATGCCGTCCTCAACGCCAACTACATCCGCAAAGGGCTCGAAGGCGTCTACGATCTTCCCTACGAAACGCCGTCGATGCATGAGGTCGTTTTCAGCGACAAGGTGCAATCGAAAAAAGGCGTGCGCACCATGGACCTAGCCAAGCGGCTGATCGACTACGGATTCCATCCCTATACAACAGCCTTCCCGCTCATCGTTCCTGGAGCGCTCATGATCGAGCCGACCGAGAGCGAGCCGCTCGAAGAATTGGATCTCTTCATCGAAGCCATGAAGTCGATTGCCGAAGAAGTGGAAGAAGACCCGCAATTTGTTTTGGACGCGCCGCACAACACGCGTATCTCGCGCCTGGATGAAACCGCCGCCGCCCGCAAGCCCATTTTGCGCTGGAAGCGGGAGTGACAAGGGATAGCCAATGATTCTCAAGGAGAAGATTTGCGATCTTCTGCGTAAGCAACCGGGACTTTCGGATCGTCAGATCGCGAACTGCTTGCACGGAAAAGATGCTCCCCAACAGCCTATTAATATCGCCTGCAGGGATCTTGAAAAAAGAGGATTGGTGACTCGTCAGAAACGTGAAGATGGGGTCATCGGTAACTATCTAACCGAAAGCGGTCCTCCACCTCCCCCGCGGTCCAGAGATAGCAAAGAAAAGGGTCAAACCGAGGACGGAGTAAAGAGAGCTGTTGAGGCGTGGCTCGCTGCAAAGGGCTGGAAGGTCAAGGTGGCGTGGGGAGGCAGCCGAGGAGTTGACATTACCGCAACGAAAGAGAATCAGCCGACCTGGATTATCGAGGTTAAAGGTGAAGGTGCTCATGACCAGGCGCAGGGCAACTACTTCATAGCGATTCTGGGCCAAATCCTACAGCGGATGGAAGATGTAGATGCAATTTATAGCATCGCCCTTCCCGATCTACCACGTTTCAGAGGCTTGTGGGATCGTCTTCCCGCCGGTGCGAAACTGTGCACGGGGATTACGGCGATTTTCGTCAGCAGCGACGGAACTGTAACTGAACTGCTTTCGGCGCCCCCGGACGCTGAGGCCGTTCGTAACGAAGCTGACAAGGCGCGTCGGTATCTCATAGGTCTTCTAGGAATGATCGACGGCAAACGAGTTGGAGCGGAGGAAAAGCTTCCGGAGCGAGTCGAACGTCTTGTCAAAGAGGCAAAAATTCCTCGACTTGTGGCTAGTTGCATGCGCTTACTGCTGACATTCAGAAACGTCGTCGTATACAAAGAGTCGGAGCCGACTGCGTTTGAGGTAACTGCGTGGCAGGCGGCCCGTGATTCCGTTCGATATTGGGCCAGAGGGCAGCAATACGGTGAAAAGATCCCTGGCGTGTAGACATGCGATTGAATATCAGGCTCTCCGCGCCATCCCGGTCCGAATTTTAATTGAATGACCGATCAAACGTCGCAGCCAAATCGCCAGCAGGCCGAACATCACTACTACGCCGCTCTCGATCTGGTTCTTGAAGGCCACCACAAGGAGGCCGTCGCCGAATACCGCCGGGCGTTCGCCGCCGATCCCAAATTTACCGACGCCTTGCATGGACTGAGCCGCGCTCTGCAAGATCTCAACCGCCTCGACGAAGCCATTGCCGTCTCCCTGCAAATTTCCGAAATCGATCCCGACGACATTCTGGCGCACACCAGCCTCTCCATCCTGTATCAGAAAAAAGGAATGGTCCCCGAAGCCGAAGCAGAAGGAAACAAGGCTCGGGTGCTCGGGTGGAAGCAGCAGTTGAAGAAGGGCAGTGGGTGAAAAGATAGTCGCTGTCCCGTTGAGTCCCAGCGCGACGGTACGAGCGGGAAGAACCCGCTTCACGCCCTCTTCGCCTCAGAACCCTGTCGTCTGATACTGCAACACAGCCAGCGCTAGCCGGTAATCGTATCCTGCCTGCACGTTGCCGATTTGAGCCTGTGTTTGCTGCAGCTGCGCCTGGCTTAGTTCGACAATCGAAGCCAGTCCCAATTTGTATCGTTCCGAAGCAAGTTGGAGCGCGAGATTCGCCTGCTCCAGCAGTTGCTGCGTGACCGACAGGCGATCATAGGCAGTGGTAGCGTTGAGCCAACTGGTACGCACATCGCGGGAGATTCGGTCACGAAGATCGCGCAGGCGTTCATTGGCGGCTTGGGCGCGGAATGCCGCCTCATGCTCCCTGGCGGAGAACAGAAAGCCGTTGAATACCGGGATTTCGACGTTCACGCCGACCGCGCCATACCAGCTGGAAACAGCCGGATTGCGCACCGGAGTGTCTCCGACTACACCGAGCGCTTCAATGATCGGAAAGAACAAGTCCCGTTCGGCAGTTTGGAATTTCTTCGCCGACTGCGCTTGGAAATCCAGCGACTGGATTTCAGGACGCATGGCGAAGGCGGTCGAGATGAGTTCGTCTACATTGCTCTGCGGCGGAACGATCGCCGTCGAGTCTTGCACGAGTTGAAAATTCTGCAGAGTTGCAAACCCGAGCACCGCGGAAAGTGAGGCGAAGGCGGCGTTTTCGTTGTTCTGCGCGTCCAGCAGCAACAGCTTGGCTTGCGCCAGATTGACGTTGGCAAAGCTGAAATCGAGTTCCGATTTCAGTTTGTTTTTGTAAAGAGCCCCCACTTGGTTCGCAACTGTTTGCCTGTCGGCAACGGTCTGCTGCGCGACAGTGAGAATGGCCTGCATCTGCAGCGCGTTGTAAAAAGCCTGGTCAACGGCGAGCAGCACCTGCTCTTGGGTCGCCAGCGCATTCTGATTTTCGGCCTTGGCGGAGAGGTTGGCGCTGGAGATCAGGTTGGTGGTGCGTCCGAAGTCGGTAATCAGTTGAGTTACGGCCGTGCCCACAGCGGCGCGGGGATAAACAATCGGATTGTTGAGGGCTCCCGCGGCGATGCGTGACCCGGGATTGGAATCGACGCCGGTGAGATCGATGACGGCAGTCGGCCACAGATTTGAGCGAACTTCTCGCGTCACCTGTTGCGAGGCCAGCGCCGTCAGGCGGCCAACCAAAATCTGCGGATTGTTCTTCGATGCTAGAGCTTGAGCGTCTTTTAGCGACAAAACGGCGGGTGTTCCGGAAGCTTTTTGCGCAGATGCAGTTGTTTGAATCGTAGGAGTCTGACTGGCGACCGGCGAAGCCGGCCCGATCTGCACAGAGAGAGACACCTGCGGCACGGGCGCAGGCGGCGGGCTGGACTGCGATGCGCTCACGACGGACGTCAAAGCAATGCAAGCAGGTACCGCAATCTTCAGTCGCCGTAAAACGGTAGTCGGTCTCATTCTGCCAGCTCCAAAGTTGGATAGCCGCCAGTTGGATTGTTGCCGGTTGGATTGCCCTCAGCTGAATTGTCTCCCGGCTTCGGGCCACGCTTGCCATAGACCAGCAAGTAAGCCGCGGGCACGATAAAAATAGTCAGAAGAACCGACGACGTGAGCCCGCCGATGATGGCGCGCGCCATCGGCGCGTATTGCTCAGCGCCCGTGCCCATTTTCAGCGCCATGGGAATCATGCCGATGATCGTGGCGAGCGAAGTCATCAGGATGGGCCTCAGGCGAACGCGGCAGGCGTTGATGACGGCATCCGCCGGCGACATTCCCTGGCGCTCCAGATTGTGAGCGAAGTCAACGATGAGAATGCTGTTGGAGTCGGCAATGCCGACCAGCATCAAGACTCCCATCAGCGACATGACGTTTAACGTACTATGCGTGAGCGGCAGAATGACGAGCACGCCGACAAAGCCCATGGGGATGGCGAGCATGATCAGAAAAGGATCGATGAAGGACTTGAACTGTGCGGTCAGAATCAGAAAAAGCAGCAGGAACGAAATCAGGAAGCCAAGCCCAAAGCTCTTGAATGACGCTTCCATGCCTTCGACCATTCCACGCAGATTGACGCGCACGTCGGAGGGAATATGAGTCGAAGCGAGAATATTTCGCACCGCGTCCGTGACTCGGCCGAGATCTTCCGCGGAAGGCGTGACGTAGATATCGACAGCACGTTGAATCTGATAGTGGTCAACTTCCGTTGGAGTCATCATCTGCTTCACATCGACGACGTTCCTAAGCACCGTGGTCGGCCTGCCTTGTCCGCTACAGGCCCATGGCACTCGCGCTGCACCAGGCTCCGGCGGGGGCGGCCCGGCGGGGCCGCACCGCATAGCCGTTTCGTTTCCGGGATCGCGCAGCGGAATCTGCCCCAGGTCGAGCATGTTGTGAATGGCGGCGTCGCCGTGCTCGAAGAACTGCACCGTGAGGTAATAGTCGTTCCCGCTCTTGCGATCGACCCAATAATTGGGGGCGATCACGTAGTTGGAGTTGAGGGCAGTGATGACGTTATCGACTACGTCTTTTTGCGACAAGCCTAACTCGCCAGCGTGCACGCGATCCACATCGAGCCGCAACGCCGGATAATTCATGTCTTGCGGAATGTAAACTTCGCCCACACCATGCACGTTGCGAATGCGCTGGGCGAGGTTCTGCGCGATTCCATAAATCTCGTCGAGATCGGGGCTGCTGACCTGCACGTCAATCGGCGCCGCCTTACCTGAGTTCAAGATGGCATCGACCAGCGAACCGCTGGAAAAGAACGTACGGATATCGGGAAACTGGCTGGCCATTGCCTTCCGCACCCGATCCATATATTCAAAGCTGCTGAATTGGTGCGGCTCATTCAAGGCCACTTGGACGGTTGCGGTGTAGGGTCCGGTGTTGGTGGTGTAGAGAGCGGAGAAATCGGGAACGACGCCGATGTTCGAAACGATGCGCTTGAGGTCGCTCGCACTGACTGTATGGTGGATCAGATCCTCCACTTTCGCGACGTATTGATCGGTCATCTCAATGCGAGTACCGGTTGGCACTTTCACATCGATGGTGAATTGGCCGGCGTCGGTCTTCGGGAAAAACGCCAAACCCAACAGCGGATAGATGGCTAGGCTCACCAGGAATACGCCACTCAGCAACGCCACTGTCAGCCCGGGACGCTTCACCGCTCGCCGAACCCAGTGCTCGTAGTAGTCGAGAATCTTGTTGAACTCGCGATTGAAGCGGGCATTGAAGCGATCCATTCGGGAACGACTGGCCGGCTTAACACGTTCGATCTCGTACTCACCTTCTTTTCGAGGGTCGGGGGCGTGAGACACAGACTTGAGGAAGCGTGAGCAGAACAAGGGAATAACTGTCATCGCCACCACAAAAGAGGCAAGCAGCGACAAACAAAATGCCATTGCCAGCGCAGAAAAGAGAAACTTGGCAACGCCGTAGAGAAAGACGACTGGGAAGAAATCGACCACATCGACGAGAGTTGCAGCCAAGACCGCCAGGCTGACTTCCGATCCACCGACCTCGGCGGCGATGATGGGAGCAGCGCCCATTTCCAGATGGCGATAGATGTTCTCAAGCGAGATGACGGAATTGTCGATGACGCGCGAGAAAGCCAATGCCATCCCACCGAGAATCATGGTGTTGACCGTCCCGCCCAAGAGCGCTAGCGCCACAAACGCAGCCAACGCGGATAGAGGAATAGAAAGAAGCACAGCCGACGTCGCGCGGAAGCTGCCAAGAAAGATGAGGATCATCAGGCTGGTCAGAATCAAACCGAGAAAACCCTCATGCAGCACCGTATCGATCGCCTCCCTGACATAGACGGACTGATCGAAGACGATGCCCGTCATCATCTGCTTGGGAATATCGTAGAGATGCTTGATCAGCTTACGGACGCCATCGACGACCGCAATGGTATTGGTATCTCCGCCTTGCTTCATGATGGGGATGTAGGCGGACCTTTGGCCATCAATCCGCACGATGTTGGTTTGAATCCCGTGAGCGTCTTCCGCCTTCCCAACGTCGCTCACCGTGACCCAGGAATTGCCGTTGACCTTGAGTGGAACTTGTCCCAGTTGGTCCATGTTGTCGACCAAACTGTTGGAGTAGACGAAGTAGTCATAGGGTCCCATCTTCACGTCGCCGGCGGGCAGAATCAAATTGGAATCGTTGACCGCACCGACCACGTCCATCAGGCTGAGCTGACGCGATGAAAGTTTGTAGGGGTCGACATAGACCATGATCTGGCGGTAAATGCCGCCGAACACCCCCGGAATTTCTGCGCCGGGAACAACCGCGATCTGGTTACGAATCTGGAACTGAGCGTAATCGTGGAGCTGAGTTTCATTGAGTCCTTCGCCTTTGACTGTCACCAGCGCTACGGGCAAGCTCGACGCATCGAATTTGAGGACCACCGGCGGCAACGTTCCCGGCGGCAATCGCTTCAAATCGGCCAAAGCCAAATTTGAAAGTTGGCTAACGTCCGCGTCGGGGCTGGTTCCGGGCTGGAAATAAACGCGAATGATGCTGACGCCCAACATCGACCGCGACTCCATGTGGTCGACGCCAGCGGCCAAAGTAAAGAAGCGCTCCAGCGGATCGGTGATGTCAGTCTCGACATCCTCGGGTGGCATGCCGGAATAAAATGTAGCCACCACGACCTCGGGCAGATTGATGGGTGGAAAGAGATCGACCGGCATCCGTGCCACGCTGGTGACGCCGATGACCAGCAGCACCAGGCAGAGCACGATGATGAAGTAGGGATTGCGAATTGAGAATCCTGGCATAAAAACTCTTCGACCTCAGAAATCAAAACACACTACGGCGTAGCAGGCTCGTGATACTCCATCACGGCTGCAATCTGCGGACGAACTTTTTCGCCGGCCCTCAGAGCGCTGCGATCGCTGACCACAACTTCGTCGCCCTCGAGCACTCCTGAAAC
>JASHOU010000144.1 GCA_030038475.1 Terriglobales bacterium
TGTCGGCCGCAAACCGCACCGGCTTCGCTTCCCGATTAATGTCGATTGGCGAAGCGTTGATCGCGCCGGAAAAGCACGCCGGATGCAACTGCAGCGCTTCAACCTTGCCATCGCCCAGCACCGCCGTCACCGCGCAGCCGTGCATCAACTCGACGCCCTCTTCGAGCATGTCGTGCAGATCTTCCGGTGAGGCTGGCATCTCGTCCGTGTTCCCCTCCACGGTAATCATGGTTACTTCCACCGCGCCTTGCCGCAAAGCCTCGCGCGCGCAGTCGATGGCCGTATTTCCCCCGCCAATCACCGCGACGCGCTTACCCAGTTTCACCTTCGACGTGCCCATGCCGATGTCGCGCAGGAACGGAAGCCCGTAGTGCACGCCTTCTTTATCTTCACCCTCCGCGCGCACGCTGTTGGGCTCGGTCAATCCGACGGCCAGCACAACCGCGTCATAGTTCTTTTTCAGATCGCCCCAGCTGACATCTTTGCCGACTTCGACTCCGGTCTTGATCGTGATTCCAAGCTCCACCAGCCGTTCGATCTCGCGATCAAGCACGCTTTGCGGCAGCACCCAATCCGGAATACCTCCCCGGTTCAACCCTCCCGCTCTCGGCGACTTTTCCAGGATGGTCACTTGATAGCCAAGCCGCGCCAGTTGATACGCTGCGCTGTGCCCAGCCGGACCCGATCCCACCACCGCAACTTTCTTTCCATTGGGTTTGCCCGCCGTGACCACATCGCGCGTCAGCGACTGACCGAGATCGCCAAGAAAGCGCTCGACAGCGCGAATCGAAATCGCCTCATCGTACTTCCCGCGATTGCAAGCCTGTTCGCACGGGTGGTAACACACGCGCCCCGTCACCGACGGGAACGGCATATCTTCTTTGATCAGTGCATACGCATCCAGATACTTACCTCGCTTCACTAAGTCGAGATAGCCCTGAATTTTTTCGTTAGTCCCGCAAGCGTTGTTGCAGGGTGGCAACTTATCGCGATACACCGGCCGGATCGCCCGCCAGTTGCCGGTTGGGAATAAGTCCTGGCCTTTTTCCTGCGTTGGCGCCGGTGTAATGCCGGCAAACGGAACCTTTAACCACTCCGGAATATGCGTGCCTTTAGTCGACATTCAATCCTCTTATAACTTCAATTCTTATAACTTCTCTACACCGCGACCGCATTCAGCGGCATTACATGTAACTCGTCGAGCGCCAGCCTGAAAGAGTGTTTGTTCGCGATCATAGATTCTATGGTCGCCATCTTGACGATGCCTGTCGTCTTCACTACCGCGGCAATCAGTGGAGCGGCGATATCTGGCGCGACCAGTTTGCTGCGCTCGGCCGCACCTTCGGTCGAAAGCCGATCGAGCCCAAGCTCGCCCAACCGGTAATAGAGCCACTTATGGTCAGCCAGATGAGCGGCATCAACACACACCAGTTGTGCCAGCCGCTCGGCGCCCGGCACGAAGCGAATCATGTAATCCGGCGTGTAATGCGTATTGATCACCAGCGTTCCGCCCGCAGGCATGCCGCGCATGTAATCCCATCCCTTCACCATCGTCCCCTCGACCAGCACGACGATGTTCGGGTGCTCATTCTCGTAAGTCAGTTCGTTTTCCAGCACCTCATCGCTTACGCGGCAATACTTGCGCGTCGGAGCGTTGGTGCGATCGGGATTGTCGACGTAATTTTCCATCGCCTGCGCGTACTTGCCTTCCTTGCGCGCCGAAGCGGAGATGGAATTGACAATATCGCGGCCTTCCTTGTCCATGATGATGCCGCGCGTCCAAACGGTCAGTTCGGTATAACTCATGTTGCAACCCTCATTAACCCTGAGTAAGACAGCCTATATCTTCTCCAGCACAATCTCTTCCACGTCTTCAATGTGGCGTCGCATCGCCGCCTTCGCCGCTTCCGCATCGTGGCGCTTGATGGCCGCTAATATGCGCCGGTGTCCGGCCAGCGATTTCTGTGGACGCCCCTCGATCTGCAAACTTCGTTCGCGGGTATCGCGCAGCAAGTCCATCAGCGTATCCAGCACCTTGAAGACAACGCTGTTACGCGAAGCCAAAGCAATGCTGTAGTGGAATTCCGAGTCCTCGGCAATAGCGCTTTCCCCGCGTTGAAGTTTGTGTTGTTGCCGCTCAAGAATCTCTTCCATCTCCGCCACTTCCTCCTCGGAGGCATGAGTCGCCGCGCGCGCGGCCAGCGGCGGTTCCAGCATTTTGCGGAAGTCGAGCAGTTCGCTAATCAGCTCGCCCTTGTGCTTGATTGCGTTGGCCAGCGGATTCACCAACGAACTGGCGGAAATCTCCAGAACCACCGTGCCCGCGCCCTGTCGCGGTTCCACCAGACCCATCAACTCCAGGCTGCGTATCGCATCGCGAATCGAGCTTCGGCTCACGCCCAGTGTCTCCGCCAATTCGCGCTCGGAAGGCAATTTGTCGCCGGGCTGCAGTTTCTTCAGGATCAAGCGCTCGATCTGCCGCGCAACCTCTTCATACACTTTGGCCCGGCGAACCGCTTCGAACTCGGAATTGAGGATTGAACGCCCCACGCGCCCATCTCCAACTGGTCTGATAAGTGGACCACACGCCCCAAGGCTTGTCAAGTGCCAGGGAGAAACATTTTTACATGAAATTCTCGGTGCGTGGCCGTAAGCGATTACATCCATCTACGACGCACGTAAGAAGATGCCGCGCCAGGCTATCTTCGCGCCGTGCGCTCCGCCAGCAACTTCGCCAAACTATACACCGTCCGCGTATGCGGCATGGCAACCCCAACTCGCTCGCCCAACTCCACCACCGAGCCCACCAGCGCCTCCAGTTCCATCGGTCGCCCCGCTTCCAGATCCTGAAGCATCGAGGTTTTGTGCTCGCCAACCTTCTCCGCTCCCGCCATTCGCTGCTCGATCGAAACCGGCAATTCCATCCCCAGTTTTCGTGAAACCGTTTCTACCTCGTGCATGATGCCGCGAATCAACTCGGCAACGCCGGCATCGCGCAACATCTGCGCCAGCGTCGATCGTGTCAGCGCGCTCACCGGATTCAATGAAGCATTCCCCAGAATCTTGACCCAAATCTCCTGCCGGATGTGCGTCGTGACGGGGCAACGCAAACCGGAGGCGACCAGTGCTTCGGCAATTTTCCGGCAGCGTTCGCTGCGCTCGCCGCCCGGCTCGCCGATGGAAATTCGGTTCCCCTCGATATGCTGAATCGTTCCCGGCGCTGTAATTTCTGTAGAAAAATAAACGATCGACCCCAGCACGCGCCGGGCCTCAATCGCCGCGGAAATCACGCCGCCCGGGTCGATGCGTTCCAGCCGAAGCTCATCCCACGGTCCACCGAAACCCTGAAAGTACCACCACGGAATTCCGTTTTGCGTGCTGACGACCGTCGTCTCCGGTCCCAGCAATGGTTTCAATTGCGGCGCAAGCTGCGGCAGACTGTGCGCCTTGACCCCCAGAAACACAACGTCCGCGCCGGCGGCGTCTTCGAGCGAACCGACAATTTTTGGTTGTGCCTGGAACTCCCCATCGGCGCTCCTTACCTGAACGCCGTTTTGCTGCATCGCCACCAGATGCGGTCCGCGCGCGAACAGCGTAACATCCAATCCCGCCCGTGCCATCAGCGCTCCGATATATGCGCCGATCGCCCCTGCTCCCACGATTAGAAATTTCATCGCTCGCGATCCCCGGCTGTCCCCGTGCTATTCATTCGGAGCCGTCGCGAGCCGCTCGGTTCGCGCCGCCGACCGGATCATCCAGCAGCGCCGTGGCAACCGCCCGGCGTCGGATTTTTCCCGTGGCCGTCGTAGGAATGCTCTTCACCAGAAAAATCTTGCTCGGGCATTTGTAATCGGCCAGCCATTTGCGGCAGTGCTTGACCAGTTCGTTTTCTGTCGCGCCCGCCGATTCGTGCAGCACGACCGCAGCTCCCACTTCTTCTCCGAGCGTCGGATGCGGGCAGCCAAACGTCACCGCCGCCGCGACTGCGGGATGTTTGAGCAGAACCTCATCGACCTCATGCGGCGCAATATTTTCTCCGCCGCGAATAATGATGTCCTTGATCCGCCCGGTCAAATGCAGATAGCAATCTTCATCGAGCACCCCTTCGTCGCCCGTGCGAAACCATCCATTCACCAGCGCCCGCGCATTGGCCTCGGGATTGTTCTCATATCCCTTGAAGACGCTCGCTCCCTGAATCACAACTTCGCCGCGCTGGTTGGTCCCGAGATGATTTCCCTCCTTATCCATGATGCTGACGCGAATGCCCGCCCCCACTCCCACCGAGCCGGCTTTGCGATGCCGCGGCGGCAAAGGATTGGAAGTCATCTGATGCGCCGCCTCCGTCATGCCATAAGCCTCAACAAACGGCACGCCGAACAACTCTTCGATCTTGTGGATAAGGTCCGACGACAGAGGCGCGCTGCACGAACGAATGAAACGCAACGTGGCCGCCTCCGCCGGCTTATGCTGCGAGCGCGCCAGCAACAACTGATGCATCGTCGGCACTCCCGAAAACCACGTCACCCGCTGTTCCCGCACCGTCCGCCAGAACGAGAGCGCGTTGAACTTCGGCGGCACCACCACAGTTCCACCGGAGACGAGCGTTGACATCGTCGATCCGATCAGTCCATGAATATGAAACAGCGGCATCACGCACAGCGAAACATCGTTCTCGGTGAGCGCGTACGTACTGGCGATATTCGCCGAGGAAACCGCCAGATTGTAATGCCGCAGCGGCACGCGTTTCGGACGGCCCGTGCTTCCGCTTGTGTGCAAGACCAGCGCAATGTCATCGGCCGTGGGTTCGGTAGCCTTCGCCCCCGACGGAGCATCGAGCATCTGCACCGTGCCTTTTTCCGTCATCCCCACCGAAAATATCGGGATCTTGCAATCGGCCGCCGCGCTGCGCACGAACTCCGCACCCACCGGTGGGCAAAGCACCAGGCGCGCGTCGGTATCGCCGAGAAAAAAGAGAAACTCCTCGTACGGGTATGCCGGATTCAACGGCGCGGCAGTTCCCGCAATCGACGCGGCCAAAAAGCTGACAATCGCAGGCAGCCCGTTCGGCAAGGCGATGGCCACGCGGTCTCCGCGGCGAATCCCCGCCGAAGCCAATGCGTCGGCCATGGCGAGGACTTGTTCACGCAGCGAATCGTAGGTGACCACTACCCCATATTCAGGAATAGCAATCGCGGCGTGACTATTGGCGAAATGCAATACGTCGAGAAGTGTGAGTACCGACTTGAGCGTCATTCGCGATCGCCTTTAGCGTACCGGAAAATTGATTTCACCGCTGTTCTCTTGGGGAAAACGGATGACTGTTGGGGACGACTGTTAACGAATAGCGAACGGCACTCTTTTCGCGCCAGGTCTCCCCGCATTCGCGGATGTGGAAATCTAAATCATCTGTATTGATGTGGTCAAACTGCTTTCTGTGGCTACGTCAATGAGTATTTCCGGTAATAATGTCGGAATCATGCCTTTGACAAACCCTTCATTCCATGACAGCATCTGCGCCGATTGAAGGAGGAGCCGTTATGACGACGATGAAGGAAAGAATTCGGGCCGCCGGTAAGTGGCTTTTGAGGAACTGGGCGCAATGGCCAACAATCTTCGTGATTGTACAGGGGATCATTTCGGGAATTGCAAAACTGGACTTTACGAGAGCAAAGCTTTGGATGATAGATCACCCCTTATCGTCGTCCGTGCTAGTAACTACGGTCGTGGTCATTTTGGGTTCCGCCGTGTCGTACTGGAAAATGCACGCGATCAAAAGCTATGCCAGCGTTGAGGTACTTGTTGGGGCACTGCTAAGTTTCAACTCGGCCTCTCATCTCGCGCCGGAATTTAACTTCAGTGGGCTGCTTGGCATCCTCTCCGCCGTATATGTGGCTGCGCGAGGGTTCAACAACCTGTCCAGCGCACGATTGGTCGCGCCCGCGTCATGATTTTGTCGCCGTTTAGAAAGATCTCGTCGATTGCAGCGCGACGACGCACCGGGTCGTTTTCGCCAAATACGTCGCTCAGATTACGAAGCAGCAAGGTCGAAATGCTGTTGGACATCGCGTTCTCTCGCTACTTCGTTCGTCCCGCCTCCACCTTTAACTTGTCGCTGGCGCCCGCCTGCGCCGCCGCCAGCCGCGCCGTCAGCACGCGGAACGGCGAACAGGCAACGTAATCCATTCCCACCTGATGGCAGAACTCCACCGACGACGGTTCGCCTCCATGCTCGCCGCAGATGCCAACTTCCAGCCCCGGCCGCGTCTTGCGTCCGCGTTCAATGCCAATGCGAACCAGCTCGCCCACGCCGTCGCGGTCGAGCACGGCAAAAGGATCCTGTTTCAAAATCCCTTCCGCCAGATACGTGGGCAGAACCTTGTTGATGTCATCCCGCGAAAAGCCAAACGTCGTTTGCGTCAGATCGTTGGTGCCGAACGAAAAGAACTCCGCTTCCTTGGCAATCTCGTCGGCCACCAGCGCGGCGCGCGGCAACTCGATCATCGTTCCCACGAGGTAATGAACGTGCTTCCCTTTTTCTTTGAAAACTTCGTTGGCCACGCGCCGCACGATGGCCGCCTGATTGGCCATTTCTTTGAGCGTCGCAGTCAGCGGAATCATCACCTCGGCGTGGGTTTTAATCTCTTTCTTTTCGACACCCACCGCTGCTTCAAAAATGGCGCGCGATTGCATCTCGGTGATCTCCGGATACGTGATTCCCAGCCGGCAGCCGCGATGCCCCAACATCGGGTTGAACTCGTGCAAGTCTTCCACCCGGCGCAGCAGTTCGGGCAAAAGCTTCTTCAGATCGCCCATTCCTTTCGCACCGTATTCACCATAATCTTCGACCAGAGCCTTCTTCTGCTGCGCATTGGCATTGGGCAGAATGGCAATATCCACCATCAACTTCTCGCGCTTCGGCAGAAATTCGTGCAAAGGCGGATCGAGCAAGCGGATCGTGACCGGCAGCCCCTCCATCGCCTTAAATAAGCCGGCGAAGTCGGAACGCTGCATCGGCAGGAGCTTTTTCAGCGCAGCGCGCCGGTCTTTTTCATTGTCCGCCAGAATCATGGCCCGCATGTGCGGAATTCGGTCCGGGGCAAAAAACATGTGTTCCGTGCGGCACAGCCCGATGCCTTCCGCTCCGAATGCCCGCGCCTGAATCGCATCGCGCGGAATATCTGCGTTGGCGCGCACTCCGATTTTGCGGAACGGCTCTGCCCACCCCATCAGCTTTTTCAGTTCGGCATTTTCCGCCGATGCCGGCAGCGTATTCAATTTGCCTTTGATCACTCGTCCCGTTGTTCCATCCAGTGAAATCCAATCGCCTTCGCGAAACACCTGGCCCTTCACCCGCATCTCCTTCGTCCGCTCGTTCACCTCGATATCGCCCGCGCCCGCCACGCAGCATTTGCCCATGCCACGCGTCACCACCGCAGCGTGGCTGGTCATGCCGCCACGCGAGGTCAGAATTCCCGCCGCGACCTCCATCCCGGCAATATCTTCGGGAGTGGTTTCCGCGCGCACCAGAATCACCGGATTCTTCTTATCCCCATGACCCGCTTTTTCCACCGCATCTTCTGCGCTGAACACGATTTGCCCAACCGCCGCTCCCGGAGAGGCGGGCAAGCCCGTGGCCAGCACTTCAACCTTCGTGCTCTTTTCATCGAGCGTCGGCACCAGGAAATCGTAAAGCTGATTGGGATCGACGCGGAAAATAGCTTCGTTCTCCGTAATCAGGCCTTCGTCGACCATCTCGATGGCAACCCGCACCGCGGCCCTGCCCGTGCGTTTTCCATTCCGCGTTTGCAGCATGTACAACTTTCCCTCTTGAATCGTGAACTCGAAATCCTGCATGTCGCGATAATGTTTCTCCAGCCGCGTGGTAATTTCACGCAGCCGCAAGTAAACATCCGGCATGATCTTTTCCAGTTCCGAAATATGCACCGGCGTGCGGATACCGGCGACAACGTCTTCACCTTGCGCATTCATCAGGAACTCGCCGTAGAACTCCCTCACCCCCGTCGCCGGATTGCGCGTAAACCCCACGCCCGTGCCGCTGGTTTCTCCCAGGTTGCCAAACACCATCGCCTGCACGTTCACCGCGGTTCCCAGCATGTCGTCGATGTTATTGATGCGCCGGTAGTGCTTGGCTCGTTCGTTCTGCCACGAGCGGAACACCGCATCGCGCGCCATCACCAGCTGCTCCTGCGGATCCTGCGGAAAATCGCGCTTGGCCTGCTTTTTGACAACCTTCTTATATTCGTCGATGACTTCTTTCAGAGCCTTGGCGTCGAGATCGGTGTCGAGCTTCGCCTTCTTCTGTTTTTTCTTTTTGTCGAACACTTCGTCGAACTCGGATTTCGGAATCTCCAGCACCACATTGCCGAACATCTGAATCAGCCGCCGATACGAGTCGTACGCGAATCGCGGATTGTTGCTGCGCTTGGCCAGCGCCTCCACGCTCTTGTCGTTCATGCCAAGATTCAAAATCGTATCCATCATGCCCGGCATTGAAAACTTCGCTCCCGAACGCACGCTCACCAGCAACGGACTGTCTCCCGCGCCCAGCTTCTGCTTCTGCAACTGCTCCAGCCGCGCCAGCGCCGATTCCATCTGCTTGGTGATTTCCGCCGGCATTTTTCCGCCGCTGCGCATGTACTCGCGGCAGCCTTCGGTCTGAATCGTAAATCCCGGAGGAACGGGCAATCCGGCATTGGTCATTTCCGCCAGCCCCGCGCCCTTGCCGCCCAAATCGTCTTTCATTTTGCCGTTGCCTTCGGCTTTTCCGTCGCCGAAGAAATACACATACTTGATGGCTTTGCTGGTCGCTGGCTCGGTATGTGTTTCAGGGAAGGTAGTCGTGCTCATAAGATTTTGCCTCTCTTGAAAAACGATGTGATGATTTCGAAATTCTGAACTCACGCAGGATGATCTCTTTGCAACTACGATCAGTGACGACGATCGGTAACGACGATTATTTTTGATTCGGAGAGCCGCGCACAACGCCGCCCTCCATCAATTCATCGGAACCTCTAGTGTACCTGATTACGTCATCCACAACGCCATCTGGGGCAGTAAGAAGTCCTGACCACGTCCTTGGTTACCTCCGTGCACCCCTGTGCCCCCTGTGGTTCTAATCACCGCATATTAGTCGCGCCTCCGCGTCGCTATCGTGTCGTGATAAAGAAGTACGCCGTCATCACCAGGCCCGTGCCAATCACTAGGAAGCGCATCTTTTGGGGATCAGCCTTCTGCGCATAGTGCGCCCCAAACCATCCTCCCACCAGAGATCCCGCGATCATCACCAAGCATTGCGGCCACAAAACCGCGCCCGCCACAATAAACGTAAGCACCGCCGCCGCGTTAATTGCAACTGCCAGCAGCGTGCGAATCGCACCCATCGCGTGGATGTCATGCATCCCCATGGCCGCCAGCATGGCTAATGTGACGAACCCGATGCCCGCGCCGAAGTATCCGCCGTAGACGGCAACCAGCAGTTCTGCGATCGAACTCCAGGTAATCGTCTGCCACGACAATTTGCCGAGATCGTCGACAACCGCTGCCTTGCCCGCCAGCGCGCGGATTCTGTTGCCAAACGCGAACAACAGCGTCCCACTCAGCAGCAGCCACGGGACGAGGCGCAGAAACGTATGTTGCGGCGTTTTCAGCAACAGCAGCGCGCCCGCCCATCCGCCGGCCAGGCTGGTAATCAGCAGCGGAACCAATACGCGCGGGGGTGCGTTCAGCCGCTTCAGGTACGCAACCGTGCTGGCCGCGAGCCCCGGCCACAGCGCAACTGTGTTGGTGGCGTTCGCTTCCACCGCAGGCACGCCCGTAAATAGCAACACTGGGAAGGAAACAAAACTGCCGCCGCCCGCAACCGCGTTCAGCGTCCCGGCGATGGCGGCAGCAAAAAACAGGAGGATGGCGTGGCTGAATTGCAAGCTCACATTCTTATCAGAAAAATGAAGCCGCGATAAGCACGTAGAAACACAGCGCCAGCTGGGATCGGCAGAATGCCGGCGCGCGACATCCCCAGTGCGCACTGCGATCGGGTTTCGTCACGCGCCGAGATTCCCAATCCGCGCGCTGGGCTCTCTCAAGCCGCGGGGCTTGCAAGCAAACCCTGTGGCGCTAGCGTACCGTGCATTCCTTGTTGAGAGTCCGGATCGAACTCACCGTGATCGTCAGCGGGCTGGGAGAGCCCGTCCTAGTTATGGCGTCTGAGCTCGTACTCAACGATGCCGATTGCTGACCGGTAATTTCGACCCGTTGCCCCAGATAAGAATGGAGCTTTATTTTGCGGCCTGCCTGAAGCTCGTAAGTAATGGCCGGATCCTGCCTAATCAACGTGTAATCGCCGTTGGCCCGGGTCACACAACCCTGAACCGTCACCTGCCCCTTGGCATTGGGAGTGTCCGCCGATTGATTATCCTGTGCCACAACAAAACTCGCGGAAAGCAGCAGCGCAAACAAAAGTGTTTTCACAGACAGCCTCCTAGAACTTCCATAACTACACTCGATGAGATGAAAGCACCCGCCCCGAGGTTGCGAAACTGCAAAACCAGGCTGATGATTCTCGAAATTATCTCGGTTCATCCGCACCAGCCGAGTGCTCTCCAAAACAAAGCTCGCTAAAATAAAGCTTGCCGAAATAACAACCTGAAAACATCTCTCCGCAAGGTAACCCGGTTCATGTTGCATAACGATGAAATAGAAATCTTGGCAAAAGAGCTGCTCGCGGCCTCCGACGCCGGACAGATGATTGCCGTACTTCCATCGTCCCGTCCCGGTTTCGATCTCGATACCGCGTATGCAGTCGAAGCCAGGCTCAAACAGCTCCGCGAATCAGCCGGACATCGCCCGGTTGGGCGCAAAGTCGGCTACGCCAATAAAGCCATGTGGCGCGTGCTCAAGCTTGAGACTCTGGTCTGGGCTCACATGTACGACGATACCGTGCATTACAGCCAGAACAATGCTGCCACGCTGACCGTCGCGCATCCGCGTTCGCTGAAGATCGAACCGGAGATTGTCTTCGGTTTGAAAGCGCCGATCGCTTCCGGCCTTGACGCTGCCGCCGCGCTCGCCTGCGTTGACTGGCTGGCGCTCGGATTCGAGATTATCAATTGTCCTTTCGCCGGTTGGCAGTTTCAGCCCAGCGATTTTGTCGCCTCTTTTGGACTTCACGCCGCGCTCGTCGTCGGCGAGAGAACTTCCTTGCGCCCGGAATCGATTGCTAAACTGCTCGACGAGTTGCCGCGGTTTACCCTGCGCATGTCGCGCAACGGCGACTTCGTCGAAGAAGGATCGGGCCGGAATTCTCTGCGCAGTCCCGCCCTGTGCCTTGCCGAACTCGGCGCAGCGATCCTCCGCCGATTTCCTGACCAGCCACTCAGCGCAGGAGAAATCGTCAGCTCCGGCACACTCACCGCCGGGCATAAAACCAAAGCGGGCCACCGTTGGACGGCGGAAGTCCAAATCCAAACTCTGGCGCTTCCGCCGCTGACGCTCGATATGACCTGAGCCTAAGCGTTTCGGTTTGCTCCGCCAAATGCCGTTGACCTTCAGTGCATGATCTTCGGCGCACTGCCGCAGCTCAGTGTAGAATTCTTCAGTTTTGTACTTAACAAAACCCAATCCAGAAGAAACGAAGGAACGATGCGAAGCGATCTCACCAGCGTTTGTATTGCCTTCTTAGCTGCGTATTTTGCCATTGCGCAACCACCAGCAACCACCAAGCCTGCCGAGCCTGCTCCTGCAAAGTCTGGCGTGCCCTCCGGCGCGTCATCTGACTCGGAGCTCAAAACCACGTTTGAGTCGAAGGTCAAGGCGGAGTGGGATGCTCTGAAGAAAAAGGACGCCAAAGCTTACGGCGAACTGCTGGCGGACGATTACGAAGGCGTGGAAGTCGACGGCCAGGGCGAACGCACGAAAACTCAAGCGCTCAATGAAATACCTGCCGGAAATGTCTTCGATTACACGCTGTGGGGATTCAAAATCATTCCGCTCTCTCCCGACGCGGCTTGCGTGATTTACGAAGTGACCATGCAGTTCCCGCCCAAATCAGTTCTACGCTACTCCCGGGTCTACATCACGGAGATATGGGTAAAGCGCAAAGGAGATTGGAAAGAACTGCACTATCAGGAGACCCACGTCAAATAGGAGTCCCTGAATCGCTGCCTATGCCCTTCTAATCGCACTCCGGAGGCATCGCCATGATGTCGTCTTCGGAATTGCACGGCGGTTTCTTTTTGGCGGGCTCGAGCAGCGCTGGCCGAATATAGCGCAGCACCCACAAACCTTGATTGTTGGTGAGATAAACGAGGCCGTGTTTGCCATCGGGAAGCAGACTGGTAACGCCGTTGAATTCCTGCAGAGTCTTCGGATTGCGTGGATCGCTCAGATCCAGCACCCGCACCGTCTCGGTGGCGTGAGCGCTGTTGGTCAAAGCGCCCGGCTTTCTTTCCGGCGCCTCGGTGATCGCCACATCCGGACTCATGATCTGCATGTTGCCCGCGGTTTCCTTTGTCGCTTCCGCCGATCGCTTCAATAGATTCGGCTGATCTGGCCTCGTTACATCCACGATCATGAAACCTTGCTTCGAAGCCTGCTGCACGTAGAGGTAATCTTTTCCGTTGTCCTTCTGCAACAGCATCTCGTTTCCCGTCGCTTGCGGAAGCGACAAGTGCGCAATCACCGTCGCCGGCACTTCCGTGGGCCTGGACGCCGGTTCATCCTTGGCCATCGCTGGCGCGAAAAATAACGGAAGCAGAGCGAGCACTGGAAAACAACTGCGCACGAAAGTTCTTCGAAAGGTTTCCATGATTTCCTCACCTTGGGAAACGCGAAATGGCCGTGCTTCCAAACCAAAATATACCACTGCCCTTCAGCCGTCGCAGGCTTGAACATCGTGACCAATCTCGTAACGACGCTCAAGCCCGCACTTGCTCAAACTCAAAAATCACTGTTCCGCAATGACCCCTACGCAGCCATTACTGCTCTGCGTGCCGCAAATTCCGCCGCTTTGCATCGGCACAAAAGCGTGGTTATTTTTCGGATCAACCGCCACGCTATGCGAGTTGGTGTTGGTCGGAACGTTCGCCAGCCACTGGTTCGAGGCCGCATCGATCACGCCCATAACCGGGCCGTTCGGCATGTCGCGCGACGCCGTGTAGTATTTGTTGTCGCCAGGGTTATACCAGACTTCATCCACGCCGCCGACCTGCGTAATGTTCACGCAGTTGCTGTTCGCCGGCGCTCCCGCAACTCCACTGCCCGGCGGGATGCATGCTATGTTTCCGGCCGCTGTGTCGCTGATCACGAATTCATTCGGCGGAAACGCTTCGCCATCGTGATCGGCGCAACCTATGAGAAAAGTATCTCCCGGCCCCTGCACGATGCTGGTCGGCATGCAGTCATAAATCGGAAAACTGTTGATGACCACCGGACCGGTCGGGTTCAAGGGATCGATTACGTCCAGGCTGCCGATCACAGTCGTGGAGGTGGAATTCGAATTCGTAAGCAGGAAATACCCCGTTACCGGATCCCACGTGTGCGCTCCCAACCCTGCCGGAGAAATTGCTCCGTTGCAGCCGTTCGTGGTCGGACCGGGATTGATCTGGTTGCAGAATGTACCCGTAGAATAGTTAATGATCGGCCCGTGATGGCACGGGATCGTATACGACACTCCCATAGGCGTGATTCCTACGCCGGGGATCAAAGAGTCCGCCGCCGATCCCGAAACCCCGCCAAAGGTTGAGGGATTCGACGGATCCGGGCATGGGAACGTCCCGCCAACGTTGTCAACCGGAACGGTAGGAGTCAGCCCGATTCCTCCTGACGCACCTCCTCCCGCGCCGTCATAGTAGATTTGCCCAATGATGCAACTCGGGGGATTAAATGCAGCTCCTGTCTGAGGTATCACCCAGGTCTCCGACAAGCCTTGCGAAGGATAGGGACTGATCCCTTGCGCTGGCGCCGCATAGGGGCCATAGGCCAAGTCGTTATCGATCGGCAGGCAGTGCTGCTGCGCCAGTGTCCCCGTTTTGTTCACGATATTCGAAACATCGATAAACGTAATGAACGGCAATCCCGGGTCGCCGTTGATCACCGCCAGAATCTGATCTTTGGAGTCGTAGGAAATTTCGTCGGATCGGTCGTCGCCGCAATCCGCAGCCGACCCGGCTTCTCCATTCCATGACGCTACGCAAGGAGCAATGCCCAGCGGCCCGTCATAATCGGCAGCCACACCCGTCGGTATGGTGGCGATCACAGTCGGCCCCGTCGGCGGATTCGTGGTCAAGTTCATGGTCGTCAGATCGAAGATCACCACATGAGCGCTGCCGTTTCCCGTAAATAGAAAATTGCCGTCGGGCGATACCACTTCGCCATCCGGACCCGACATCGGATTCACGCCATTGGCTCGCGCCGCACAGCATTGCGCCCCCGGAAATCCTCCAAACAAGTGGTTCGCGCCAAAGCCCGAGGCGAGATGGAACGTGCTGCCGCCCTCCCAGGAAAGATCCGTCCTGCAACCGTACCGGGTGAAATTGCCAAATACGGAGACGATGGGCGGAATAATATCCACCATCGTCGATGTGGTGCCCGGCTGCACGATTTGCAGACACGGACTGGCGCCGTTCCCCGCATCGACAACAGCATTCACTCCCTGAATCGCGTTTACCGCGAGGTTGGTGTTCGTATCGAATACGTCCACCGCCAGGCCGATGCGGTCGGAAACGTAATCGAGATCGTCCGTTCCCGACATGCCCCCGCTCGGAGGCGTCGAGATCCAGCTAATGTCGAAGGAGTTGAACGGTCCGCCCGGTTCGCCCGTCGGATTGTGCTCCGGGACGGTGATGATGTCGATAACCCCGTACTGTCCGTTCTGTGTCGTGCCGCAAACCGGGCATCCCGACGTTGTGCCGCAGCCCGTCGCCAACACAAACAGCAGCATAAGAAGCGAAGTAAGCAAAATCCTGGACTTCATCGAATTCCCTCCTGCGACCTTTCTCCGAACTTCCGCGGCCAGCTCATGATTCCGTCCGCGCAGTTTGAATTCCTCGAAACTTCGATCCGCCGAATCCGATTGCAAATTCTCACCACTCGTTACAACTCCGCTTAGAACCTGCCCTAGAACCTGAACGATAGCCGCTGCAGCAGCACAAAATAATTCTGCGGCTCAGACCCGATGGTGTTCGGATCCTTCAATCGGTCGATATTGAAATCCACCATGTACCGGACCCAATAGTTGGGATACCAGTTGACTCCGAACGTAAATTCGTCGGTGTGATAGTCGAACGTGGGCACGTAACCGGGCGTGTAGTATTGCAGCAGGCTGGTGCCCGGTTCAATGGCTTGCGCTCCCGTGTAACGCACCGCCACTTCCCACGCTCCCAAACCACGCCCTTGTCCGCCGGGAGTGTCAGGGCCGAACAGCGGGTGCTTCACTCGTGGCGTGCCATTTTCCGGCCGCTTTTCTCCCGTCAGCAGGTAAGTCGCGTCGATATCCCAACCTTTGGCCCGGATCGCCGGCAGGCTCAGGTATCCCAGGTTTCCTGCCTGGTAAGAGCCAATATCGGTCCGATACATGGCGATCTGATCGTATTCGCCGCGCAGCGCGAAACTGCTGTGTATATAGGTGAACTCGCCGTTGTAGCGCTCGATCGCGCCGTTGATCGGGAACTGCGGAAAGAACGTGTAAGCGCCATCGGGCAGCGTGGCGCTAAAGCTTAAGTCGCCCGATAGCGCGCGTGAACGGGCATGATCCACGGCGCCGCCAAAGGCAAACTCCTTCCACCACGAACTCTTCGACTTGCGAAACGGATAAAAGCGCAGCCGCCCGATAATCTCCGGCTCGTTCGTCGTATTCACGGCTGCATACCCCTTGCCGTTGAAGGCTCCAGCAAACCATTGGATTACGCCGCCGTAAAAGTCTCCGTGCAGCACCGCACCGGGACTCCGATACGCCGATGCCGCTGATGGAACCAGCATGGACGTGAACCCACGCTCGACGAAATTCAGGTTGGTGTCGCCGATGCCGACTTCCTGGCCAAAAGGAGCTTTAAATTGGCCCGCTTGAATTTGGAATTCAGGCCGGACTCTTACGTTGAGATAAACGTCGCGCACCACCGATCCCGAGGTAGCCGCCGCATCCGTCAGCAAGGCAAAGTCGAAGTGCGAACCATAACTCCCCTGAAAACCGAATCGCGCGTTGCGCAGCAGGAACGTATCGGCTGGTGCGCCGTCGCCTTTATAAGCGCGGTAATCGTTATTCACGTAGCCGTAAGGACTGATGGTGAACTGCCCATCCTCGCTGCGGATGAAGAAGTGCTCACCGTTCCAACCCGCTGTCAGCGGAAAATCCCTCTTCGCCGGAGGGGCCGCTTGATCGATCATCATGGGCGTTTCCACCAGCTCCGGTTCCCTCAGAACTGCATCGCCCAGATGCATATTGTCCAGCGTTGAAATCCCCGCTGCTTCCAAACGCGCATTTGTCGGCGCGTCTGGCAGCGGATCGGCAACCGGCGCGGCCTTTTGCTGCGCCAGTTTCTCTACTAGAGTCTTTAGCTCCTCGATGGTTTGGCGTTCCGCGGCGACCTCCTTGCGCAACTGCTCGACCTCCGCCTTGGAAGCGCTGGCAGAGCCGGATGCGCCGGCTTTATCGGCTGGTTCCTGCGTTTGAGCCGGCAAACCCGAGGCTGCGAAGAACAGCACAACTACGGCGAAAGTGATTAGCGAGCGCATCGGTTTTCTCTCCCGGGCGGATTTTTGCAAAATAGTGCTCTCCTCAAGCATGTGCACACTAAGGGCGTACGCCCTCCTGAGGTCGGACCACGAGCCAAACAGCTTTTTAGATTTGCGTATGAATGCGTTTGTCCGGTATGAAAAGCGGACCAGTCCGTTTACTACGTTCTATAAGAGATGTCAAGCACACTTTTTCAACAACCCCGGCGTCGTGCCTTGCCAGTGTTTGCCAGCCAGATCTCATGAAATCGCGTCATCCCCAATTCGCTAAGCTCTTTGCAAAGATTAGGAGACTGAACACTTCCGCCCCTCGCCGGCGAACCAAAGTTCTAACATCCTGCCAGTTAAAAATCGTTCATCCATTCGCCCGAATCATCTGCTCCGCGTGCTTTCGCGAAGTCTCAGTCAGCTTCGCGCCCGAGAGCATGCGCGCTACTTCTTCCGTGCGCTCTTCGCCCGTGATTTGCCGAACGCTCGTCTTGGCGCGGCCCCCGGCTTCGCGTTTTTCGATCACGTAATGATGATCGGCGAAAGTTGCGATCTGCGGCAGATGAGTCACGCAGAGCACCTGATTGCCTTTCGCCAGCGCCTTCAATTTTTTCCCCACCGCTTCGGCCGCTCGTCCTCCAATACCGGTATCGATTTCATCGAAAACCAGCGTTCGCTGCGCAGCGGCGTTTTTCCTCTTCGCCCCGGAATTAGCCATCGCATTCGCCGTTGCAGAATTCGCTCCCGCCTCCACGCTCGCCTTCAGCGCCAGCATCACCCGCGCCAGTTCCCCGCCCGAAGCAATCTGCTCCAGCGGACGCATCGTTTCCCCCGCATTGGTCGCGATCAGAAAACTGACTTCATTGATCCCTGAAGAACTCCATTTCGCTTCAGCCTCGTCTTCCTCCACTGCAACCCGAAAACTGGCTCTCATCGCCAGATCGTTAATCTCAGACTCCACCAACTTCTCCAGTCTTCGCGCCGCATCCATCCGTTTTCGCGAAACGCTGCGCGCCGCTTTGCGATATTCATCTCCCGTCAGCGCCAGCTTCGCCCGCAGCTCCACAAGCGTCTGATCTTTATTCTCCATCTCCGATAATTTACGCTGCACCTCTTCACCAAACGCGATCGTCTGCTCCAGCGTCGGTCCGTACTTCCGTTTCAGCCGATCAAGCAATGCCAGTCGTTCCTCAATCTCGGCCAGCCGCTCCGGAGAAGCCTGAATCCCTCCGACATAATCGCGCAGCGTCGTTCCCACATCCTCCACGCTGATGCGCGCCGATTCGAGTGCCGTCAGCGCTTCTTGAAACTTCGCGTCATAGCGCGCCAGTTCCTCAATGTGCTTTTGCGCCGCTCGCAGGCTCGATGATGTCGAAGCATTGCCCTCATACAGCAAATCGAACGCGTTCATCGCTGCGCCGTAAATCTTCTCGGCGTTGGCCAGCACGCGTTTCTCGGCCTCAAGCTGCTCATCTTCTTGTTCTTGCGGACTTCCTTTCGCGCTATCGCTCACCCGCAGATGTGCCTCTTCAATCTCGCGCCATTGAAACTTCCACAGGTCCAGCAGCCTCATCCGATCCTGTTCGTCCTGTTCGAGTTCCGCAATACGTTCGCGAATCTGCTTCCAGCGTGCAAATGCGCCCGAGACTCCGTCCAACTCCACTCCCGCATACGCATCCAGCAATTCCCGCCGCGCTGCAGCGTCGAAGTTCGCAATCGACTCGTTCTGCGCGTGGATCACCGCCAAATGCGGCGCGATCTGTTTCAGCACCGCGACCGTCGCCGGCTGATTGTTAATGAAGACTCGCCCCTTGCCTCCGGCAGCAATTTCCCGCCGCAGAATCAGCGAGTCGTTATCGGCATCCAAACCGTTCGCCTCGAGAATCGCTTCGACCGCCCGCGCCTCCGTCCCTTTCGTCTCAAATACCGCCGCAACTACCGCCCGCTCCGTGCCCGTGCGTATCACATCCGAAGACGCTTTATCTCCTAACAACAGTCCCAGCGCATCGATCAAAATCGACTTCCCCGCTCCGGTTTCGCCGGTCAGCAGGTTCAGACCAGCCGCGAATTCAATCGCGACGTTGTCGATCACCGCATAGTTTTCCAGTCGCAGTTCGCCCAGCATAGATTCGTGTGGCGCGGACACTCCTGTCCGCGGCCTTTGCTCTTCACTCCCAAGTGCGCGCTAATTTACGCGCAGCATAGCACACACCGCTCACCCAGGGATGTGCGAAAGATGTCCAAACCCGTAACACCTCCGGCACCAGTGAGTGCGCAAAATTGCCCTACCGATTTTGCCGCGCAACAAGCGCTTCGCGAAAATCGTCGTATGAAATGCCTCCCCCGGCTTCCAATCGCAGCTCTGTTCTTGTCTCCGCTCTTTACACTGGCCCCAGCTTCCCTTTCGGCGCAGGAACTCCACTGCAAGCCTTGCTGGCATGGTTTTGGTCCGGTCCAGATCGGCACCTCCGCCACGTTTTCGGTTGAACTGAAGAACGACGGCACTCAGCCGCTCCAAATCACCTCCGACTCCGTTCACGACAGCGCCTTCTCGATCGGCACATTCCCGCTGCCAATGAAGATCCCGCCCGGAGAAAGCGTTCAACTGCCCATCATCTTCGCGCCGGCTTCGCTTGGGCACCATAGCGGAACCGTTATCCTGGCCAATACCGGTGAAGATTCTGAGCTTGAGATCAAAGTCGGCGGAAGCGGAGCGCAGCTGGGCTTACCCAATGTCTATCTTTCCTGGAATCCAGGTGGAGACGGGGAAGTCGTCGGGTACAACGTCTACCGCGGCACCGCCAATGGCGGCCCGTATCAGAAGATCAATTCATCGCTCGACCCTGCTACCGACTACACCGACTATTCCGTCCAGTCCGGAATGACGTATTACTACGTCACCACCGAGGTCAACGCCCAGGGAGTAGAAAGCGCTTACTCCAACGTCGCCGAGGCAGTGATTCCCAATTAAACTCCCCATTAAATTCCCGATTAAATTTCATTGACCGATCCGATACCCGCGCCAAGCGCGTCCTCAGGCTGATCTATAATCTTCATTAGGGGAAATCCCCAAAACCGATGCCCTTTTCCTCCCTCCTGCTGTCATTCGTCAGCGGCGAAATCGTCGATCTCGTCCTCCAGACCGGTTCGGTCGCCAAAACCGTTCTTTTCCTGCTGCTCGCCTTCAGCGTGCTCTCCTGGGCGGTGATTCTTTCCAAGTGGCGGCTCATCGGCCGCGCCCGCACCCAGAGCGCGCGCTTCGTCCGCGCCTTCCGCAAGGCGCAGCGCATGCAGGATGTTGTCTCCGTTGCCGACCAATTCCGCCCCAGCCCGCTGGTCGGCGTCTTCGAGGGATCGATCACCGAGTTCAAGCGCCAGATGGGCACCACCGGTAGCATCTACAACCTGGCTGCCATTCAGCGCTCCATGCAGATCGCGTCTTCCGAGGAGATCACGCGCCTCGAACGCAACGTTACCTGGCTGGCAATCACAGGAGTTGTCACACCGTTCATCGGACTCTTCGGAACCGTCTGGGGCATCATCGACGCCTTCCACGGTCTCGGCACAGCCGGCGCCGCAACTCTGCGCGCCGTCGCCCCCGGAATTTCTGAAGCTCTCATCACCACCGCCGCCGGTCTCGCCGCCGCCATTCCCGCTGTGATTGCCTACAATCTGATCATCGGTTCCATTCGCGAAATGGCCGCGCGCAACGATGACTTCGCTCTCGAAATGCTCAACCTGGTCGAGCGCCAGCAGGTTGCTCAAGCCGCCGAGGTCCGCCGCTGATGGCCTTCACCGCCTCGAATGGCCGCACCCAGACTGCGCTCGCCGATATCAACGTTACCCCGCTCGTCGATGTCGTCCTCGTACTCCTCATCATCTTCATGGTGACGGCTCCGGTCTTGCAGTCTGGAATCGAAGTCAATGTGCCGCACACCCGTACCGTCAAAGAAATTACCGAGGAGCGTCTGGTCATCAGCATCGATAAATCGCAGCGGGTTTATCTCGGCAACGATCCCATCAACATCAACCGGATCGGAGCGGCCCTGAGGCAGAAGATTCGCGATCCGCAACACCAGTCGATCTTTTTGCGCGCCGATGAGGATGTCCCCTTTGGCGCCTTTGCCACTGTGATGGATGCCATCAAGCAGGCCGGCATCGGCAATGTGAGCATCGTCACTCAGCCGCTGAACAGCAACGGCAACTCCAATGGCCGCCAGCGCTAATCTCGACATTTACTCCGAACACGCAGGATTAAGCCGCCCTCTGGCCTGGTCGTTCTGCTTGCACGTCGCATTTGCCGTGTTCGTTGTGCTCTACGCCACATTTATTCAGGGCTGGCGCGGTCAGGGTTGGGGCAGCGGCGGTTTGGGCGACGCCATGGGAGCAACCCTTGTCAGCACTATTCCTTTGCCCGCCAACCCCCAGCAGACAACGAGCGTGCTCGCAACCGAATCTAAGGGCCTGTCGAAATCGCAACCCGCCGTTCCGGAAAAGGAGCCGGAAGCCATCCCGATTCCAGACAAGAATGTAAAGACAAAGATAAAACCCAAGCCGCTCCCGAGGTCCACCCAGCGAAAACCGGAACCCGAACCCGAGGAATCGAATCAAATTCCTTATGGCGAGGGTGGCCCGGCCACCAAGCCATACAGCATGAGTGTTGGCGGCGCTACCGGCGCCATCGACTTTCCCGGAGGCGGCGGCGATTTCGGCAACCGCTATGCCTGGTATGTGCGCGTGATCCAGCAGAAGATTTCTGAGAACTGGCTCAAATACGAGGTCGACCCCCACATCACGGAGGCCAAGCGCGTCTATGTAACCTTCGACGTGGCACGCGACGGGCATCCCTCTCATGTCGAAATCGAGCAATCGAGCGGTGTACCTTCACTCGATATCTCGGCCGTACGTGCCGTCGAGCGCATCGATACTTTCGGTCCGCTGCCTTCGGATTACTCAGGCGGCAAGATTTCAGTAGAGTGGTGGTTCGACTACAGCAAGAAATAGAGGAGCAATGAAGCGTTTTTTTTACTGCTTTCTTCGCTTGATTCTGTCGGCTTCGATTCTTTCAGCATCTCTCGCCGCCCAGGATTGGGTGCGCGGCGGCACCGGGCTCGGTGTCGAGCGCGTGCGCCTGGCCGCTTCCGATTTCAAGTCCTCGACCGGCGACCCCCAGAACACCGCCCTGCTGAAAACGTTCAACGACGTGCTCTGGAACGACCTCGACAACGCCGGAATCTTCGATCTTGTCTCAAAAAGTTTCTATCCCCTGCAGGAACCCGGCCAACCCTCCGAAGTGAATTTCACCGCCTGGAACACCGCCCCCCCCAATGCGTCCATGCTCGCTTTCGGCAACCTCGGCGCGGCCGGCGGCAAAGTGACCGTCCAGGGCTGGCTCTACGATGTCAAGAATCAGGCTTCGCCGCAGGTGCTCGGCAAACAATACACCGACAATGCGACTAACGATGCCGTCCGCGTCATCGCCCACCGCTTCGCCGACGAAATCATCTTCCGGCTCGGCGGCGGCGTCCCCGGAATTGCCGAAACCAAAATCTATTTCATCAGCGAACGCAGCGGCCACAAAGAAGTTTGGATGATGGACTACGACGGCGCCAATCAGCAGCAGCTCACCCACCTCGGCAGCATCTCGCTCTCGCCCCGCATCTCGCCCGACAGTTCGCGTCTCGCCTTCAGCTCCATCAACAAAGGCGGTTGGGAGATCATGATGTATTCCTTCGATCTCAATCGCATGGTCGCCTTCCCCCGTTTTGGCGGTGTCAATCTATCGCCTTCGTGGTCGCCTGATGGCAAGCTCGCATTCTCATCCTCGCGTAACGGTTACCCGAACATCTTCGTCGTCGACGCATCGGGTGGAAATCCGCAACGCCTCACCAGCGACAAAGGTCCGGACGTTTCGCCGAGTTGGAATCGCAAGACCGGCTCGCAGATCGCCTTTGTCAGCGGACGCACCGGCCTGCCGCAGATCTATACCATGGAAGCCGACGGCACTAACTTGCAGCGCGTCACCGACCAGGGTTATGCCGTCTCTCCCAATTGGTCGCCCAACGGCCAGTTCCTCACTTTTTCCTGGATGCGCAAATATGGCCCCGGCGAACCGGGCTCCAATGACATCTATTTAATGGACATCGCCAGCAAGCAGTGGGTGCAGCTCACCCACGACGCCGGACGCAACGACTTTCCCTGCTGGTCCGCCGACGGGCGGCACATTGTCTTTCAATCGCACCGCTCGGGAAGCGATCAGATCTGGACGATGCTGGCCGATGGTACCAATGTCACGCAGTTGACTTTTAGCGGCTCGAATACTCAGCCCAGCTGGAGTTGGAAGTAAGAATGCTTTTGCAAAACGGATGTTAAGAAACAAGCTCTCAGCAGTCCGGTTTGCATAACTTGATATGAGTAACTTGGTTTCGATAACTTAGTTCGATAATTGGGTTTCAACAAAGAAGTTCGCTGTTGCGGTTGACGCGTGTGCGCCCCGCCGTCAAGCTGCAAGTTGCACGCCATTTGGCGGGCGCACAGAAAAGAGGAATTCGTGAAGCACGCAACTATGTCGAGATGGCTTACTCTTACCTTCGCACTGGCCACCATCATGTTTCTTGGCGCATGTAAGAAGAAAGTCGCGCCCCCGCCGCCACCACCGCCGCCGCCCGCTGCGCAGCCTACCGCCTCGCTCTCGGCGAACCCGAATACCATCAACCAGGGCCAGTCGACCACGCTGACATGGCAGACGACGAACGCCACCGACATCAGCATCGACGGCATTGGTCCCGTGGACCCGAGCGGCTCGCGGCAGGTTACTCCCACTGACTCGACCACTTACCATCTCGTCGCCAAAGGCGCCGGCGGAACCCAGGAAGCAACCGCTCGCGTCACCGTCAACCCCGCGCCCGCGCCGCCGCCGGCCACTGTGCAGAACGTCACCGAAGAAGAGCTCTTCGCGCAAAACGTGAAAGACATTTTCTTCGATTACGACAAGTACGATATCCGCGCCGACCAGCAGGCCGCATTGCAGGCCGATGCTCAGTTCTTCCAGCAGCATCCCAACATCCGCTTCACCATCGAGGGACACTGCGACGAGCGCGGCTCGACCGAATATAACCTGGCTCTCGGCACCAATCGCGCCGACACCGTCAAAAATGCGCTCATTCAGGCTGGAGTGAGCGGCGATCGCATCAAGACCTTCAGCTACGGCAAAGAAAAACCGTTCTGCACCGAATCGAACGAAAGTTGCTGGCAGCAAAATCGCCGCGGCCACTTCGTTTACGGACAATAACCCGCGGAAGTAAAGGACGGGCGTCTTCGCCCGTCCTTATTTTCTACGAGTCCGCAAAGAAAACTTGATGCTGAATAATTTGAAGTTCCATCACGAATGGGAAGGGCACGAGTTCCACTCGTGCCGTTAAGTTCGTCGAAAATGGGCGGCGCTTTAGCGCCTGGGGGAAGCTCCCTACAATCGAAGTTTTTCAACAAACTGTTGGTACTGGTGCCGTTTCGCGAAACGGCACCACTACCAAACTGTTCCCCCGCTGGACATTCAGCGGCCATTCGACATCCAATAGGTTAACTATGAAACGAAATCGCATTCTGCCAACTCTCACCCTCTTGCTAGTCATCGGCATCGCACCCGCCTTCGCCGTCAACAAAGACATCGTTGAATTGCAAACGCAGGTCCAACAACTGCAGCAGCAGATGACGCAGATGAAACAATCCTTCGACGAGCGCATGGGCGTCATGCGGAATCTGCTCGAGCAGAACACCGACTCCGCCAACAAAGTCAGTGCCGCCATCGCCAGCCTGCAGGCTTCCATCGAAAAACAGCAGACCGATCGCGCCGCGCAAGTCGATCAGATCTCCGGGCAGATTCAGGCCCTCAACGACACCATGGACGAGCTCAAAGTTCGGCTCGCCAAGCTGAGCAAGCAATTCGAGGATATGCAGGCGGCGCAACAATCCATGGCCGCGCAGCAGGCGCAGGCGCAACAACAGGCGCAGGCCATCGCGCAGGCTCCTCCGCCCGATGTGCTCTACCAGAACGCTCTGCGCGATTACAACGGCGGCAACAACGATGTGGCCACGCAGGAATTCAACGATTACATCAAGTTCTACCCCAACACCGATCTCGCCGGAAACGCCTATTTCTACTTGGCCGAAATGCAATACAAAGCCGGCGACTATCAGAAGGCGATTACGAACTACGACCTCGTCCTGCAGAATTTCCCCAGCGGAAACAAGGCCGCCTCCGCGCAGTTGAAAAAAGGTTTCGCGCTCGTCGAACTGGGCAAAACCGACGACGGCGCTCAGGAACTCAAGCACGTCATCCAGCGCTATCCCAAGACCAGCGAAGCCATCCAGGCGCGCGACAAGCTGCGCAAAATGGGAGTCCCAACCACCGCCACGCGCGCCCGCCAGTAGCCAGTTTGCTGCAATGGTTTTGGGTGGCGCAGCGCTTCAGCGCTGCGATCACCCGCCAGCTCTTACCGCGGCTTTAGTCGCCGAAGTCACACCCCTTCACACCACATCCGCCGCAATCGCCTTCTCCGCCGCCCCGGTCGGCCTCAGCGTCAGCCAATCCGTCTGCACGCGATCCCATCCCTGAATCAAAAATCCATACGATTCAAACAACTGCCGGATTCGCGGCCGCTGCCATCCCGCAATCTCCTCCAGAATCGGCACCAGCACCGCCAGCGCATTGTCGCTCAGCACCGTCCGCTTTGCGATCTGCGCCACGCCCTTCGACTCCGATACTGCAATCGTGAAGCCATCGCGCCGGTTCACGTGCAGCATAACGTGAACGTCGGAACTGCCATCGCCCACATAAACAATGTGGTCCGCAGGAATTTCGAGCTGTGCTTCGAGTTGATCAAGCCGCGTAACTTTTCCGTAACCGGCCGTCGCTCGCACCAGGGTTTCGATCTCACCGGAGGCGTTATAACTGAACTCCGTGCCAAAAATATGGTCCTGCGGCACAATCCCTTCCAGCGCCGATTGGATCACCTCCACCGGCGCCGCCGACAGCACGTAAAAATCGAAATGGAATCCGTCGATCCTCCGGTCGAGAATCTCGTAAACCTGCTTGATGTTTTCCTTGAGGCGAATGCGTTTGCCCACCGCAATTAAGTCGTCGCGCCGAACCCGCGAGTGGAACTCCGGATCATGCAGCAGTAAGTAGGAAAGTTCGGCGCCTTGCTGAACCAGATTCAGCTTCGCCATGCCTTTGGCTTTGCGCTCAAATTCCTCGACAGAAATGCCCAGCATCTCGCTCAACACGTAACCCGTATCGTTGAAGGTCAGCGTCTGATCGAAATCGCTGGCAAACAGATAATGTTTCCTGAAAGTGTTAGCCATGTCCTATATTAGATTCAAGATCAGGTTAATTGACTATTAAATTTACCAATTGCCATCATTACAATTAATTGCAGAGTAATGTGACGCACATCATTGCCCGCATTGCATTTTCGGTGTAACTTAACGCTGTAAATTGCTTCACGTCTTACTACTGCTCGCCGAAAGGTTTGCCATGCCCGAAAGCACCAGCGATCATCTCCTTAACGATGCCGACCGCGGAAAAGGTTCGCAGGAACCTGACGAACGCACGCAAAGCGGCAATAACTCCCTGCAAGGCCAGCTCGGCCACCGTAATCCCGATCCGCTTCAGGACGGCGCCGATAGCGATTTCCCCGAACCCGGCCACAGCCCCGAACACTCCTTCGAAGGCGAATTCAAAAAAGCCGGCTAGCATCGCGAAACAAAATGGAGCGCCAGGCGTCCCCCGCCCGTCGACTGCTGCTGCGTCCTTACAATTTCACTGAGTACATCTTGCGAGACACGCGCTGAAGTCTGAATCGTCACCATCCCCCGCCTCATCTCAACCGAATATTGTTTGCAAATTCCATCGGCATTCCACCAATTCGAACTGTTGAGGAAAAATCATGCCCAAAATGAAAGCTGTCCAAGTCTCGAAGCCCGGCGGTAATTTCGAACTTGTCGAGCGCAACATTCCCGACCCCTCCCGCAATCAAGTCAGAATTAAAGTCGAAGCCTGTGGCATCTGCCACAGCGACGTAGTCGTGAAACAAGGCCTCTGGCCCGGCATCCAGTATCCGCGGGTTCCCGGACACGAAATCGCCGGCCGCATTGACGCTGTCGGCGCCGACGTCACCAACTGGAAGCCCGGTCAGCGCGTCGGCGTCGGATGGCACGGCGGCCACGACTTCACCTGCGACTTCTGCCGTAGTGGCGATTTCATCAACTGCCGCAACGAGAAAATCACCGCCATCCACTTCGACGGCGGCTACGCCGAATACGTGCTTGTGCCCGCCGAAGCTGTCGCGGCCATCCCCGACGAATTGCCCGCTCCTGATGCCGCTCCGCTCATGTGCGCCGGCGTCACCGTTTACAATTCGCTGCGCAACTCGGGCGCGCGTTCCGGCGATCTCGTCGCCGTTCAAGGCATCGGCGGCCTCGGCCATCTCGGAGTTCAATACGCGCACACGATGGGTTTCCGCACCGTCGCCATCGGCCGAGGCAAAGACAAAGAAGCGCTCGCCCGCAAGCTCGGCGCATCGCGCTACATCGACACCGCCGCCGGCAATCCCGCCGCCGAACTGCAAAAGCTCGGCGGTGCCCGCCTCATCCTCGCCACCGCGCCCGACTCGAAGGCCATTTCCGCGGTAATCGACGGCATCTCGCCGAACGGCAAACTGATGGTGGTCGGCGCCAGTCCCGAGCCCATCGCGGTCACGCCCATTCAACTGATTCGCGGCCGCAGCACGCTTCAAGGATGGGCTTCCGGCACCGCTAAAGACTCGCAAGACACGATGGAGTTCAGCGCGCTCTCCGGCGTTCGCCCCATGATCGAAAAGTTTCCCCTGGAAAAAGCCGCCGAAGCCTACGACCAGATGATCAGCGGCCGCGCCCGTTTCCGCGTCGTTCTCACCATTGCGTAATTGGGCTAACGCATGACCTGGCAAAACGTGATTTGCAAAATGTCGTCCTACTCGGAGATCCTCTCTCGCTCCCGAAGATACGCTTCAATTTCTGTTCTGCCCGCATGTCTCGCCCAATCGGCCGGAGTACCCCGCCACAGAATGTCTTTCAAATCCAATCTCGCGCCCCGTTCCACAAGCAGCCGGACCACTTCCTCGTGCCCCCTCCCGGCCGCTTGGTGCAGCGGTGTCGTGTGCGAATGCCCTCCCACCGGGTTGTATCGGTCGGGATCTTCGCCCGCGTCGAGCAGCAATCGAACGATCTCGACGTGACCAAAATCCGCTGCCAAAGTGAGCGCCAAATGCCGGTCCTCCGCGTTGGCGTCCGCAAGCAACCGGCGGGCATCTTCGCTGCGACCCAGAGCCGCCGCCACCGGCAGATCAATTCGCGCGCCGCGCCCGATCAAAGCACGCAGCGCCTCGAACTCGCCGTGCAACGCCGCTGCATGAGTTGCACTGTTGGCATCCGCTCCGCGGTCGCATAGCAGATCGATCAACGGAACCTGCACCCTATATTCACGCGCCACACTGCCCGTCGCAACCAGCATGAGCGTCTCGTTCAGCGCGGAGCGTTCCACGCCCGCATCGAGAATCACCCGCGCCACCTCAACAATGTTGTCCGGCAGCCTGCCACGGCGAACCGGATTCTCGGCCACAAACTCCAACAGCGTCGGATTCCGAAAGTAGTTCCCGCCCTCAAAAACCACGCGCTGCTGCGCCAGCTTCGGATGCTCCCTCAGATAGTCACGCAAGCCCGCCGCATCGCCCGCATCCAGCAACTCCACAGCCCGGCGAAATGCCGCGTCTTCAATTCGCTCATGGTGAGGCAAATTCAGCCGATCCGAGAGCGTTGGTTTTTCAATGTGCCGCTTCAGCCTCGCCCAACTGGGAAATCCATACTCACGAGCAATAGCCAGCTGCGCGTCGCTGAGCTTTAGTTGCGCGTCGAAAATCTCCGCATCCGTGGCCCCATGCAAACGTGGATAAAATTCCCTGATCCGCTGCGCCACTTCAGGATTGCGCGCCGCATGATCTTTCAGCAGGTCCTTCGCTTGGTATCTGAGATGATCGAGGTTCGGCTTCGATGGGAGGCGTTTTACCGGCATGACGAACTTCCTTTCGCGCGCCCGAGGTCCGCATTGACAATGACGGGCAGAAAGTCAGTTCGTGAAATCGAATTGTTCCCAACAGGTGGACTTCTGTCCTTTCCGCGGACCGGAAGCGCCCTTCGCGCTCCGGCCATCTTACCACCCCTACGCCGAGGAAAGGAAACAAGTGCTCGGTATTGTCCCTAAACTTGCGTTGAGGAATTTGGTCTCTTCAGTACGTACCATCCGAGAAGGGCTGCTATTGCAATCGCTACGCCAAGAACGAAGAAATCGGCATACCAGACGATCAAGCCCGCAAACCAAGCATTCGGCCATCGTCGGCGAATCAGGATCGCGCAGAGTTCCGTCGCCGGTCTGAGAAGCGCCCTTGAGACAACAAGAGCGATAACCCCGGCAACTATTGCACGTATTCTAGCCACCGTTCTCATCGGCAAGCGAGATTCTGTCTCTCGACAGCGCTAACCCGAGCGCATCTCCCCACTCCTCAAAAACCCCACCAGCGCCCGATTAAACTCCTCCGTCGCCTCCTCATAAGGAAGATGCCCAACCCCCTCCAACGCCACCAGCCGCGCATCGCGGAAATTCCTCCGCAGCGGCTCCGCCGACCGAAAATCCACGGCTCGGTCTTTCGTTCCCCAAATCAAAAGTGTCGGGTAACCTCGAATTTTCCCCAGCGCAGTTTCAATCTCCCCAAGGTCTGCCGTCCACGTTTTCAAAATCTGCGTGGCATGACGAAACACATGGTTCTTGTAGACCGGCAATCGGTAGCCCTCCAGCGAATCCGGAGGAATCTTCGAGCCGTCGGCAAACAGCCGCCGGAGCCAAAAGTGGTCGAACCAACGCCAGCGCTCAATCGTATTGCGAACGATCAGCGATCCGAAACTCGTACCCAGAAACGGCGCGAACCACTTGCCATGCTTCGACCACGGATTCACCGGCGCAACCAGCACCAGCCGTCGCAACCGGCGACCCCCGCGCTCGGCGCAAATCGCCGCCACCAGCATCGCCACGCCTCCGCCGTGCGAAGTCCCGAGCAGGTCGAATTCTCCGATGCCCAACCGATCCGCAAACTCCAGCACCCGCTCCGCCGTCGCCCGCACCGTGCACGGCATACCCTCGCGTGCCATCGAAAGCCCCGCGCCCAGGTTGTCGATGGCATAAACCGTTTCATGAGGTGCGAGCGCCGGAATCGTGAATCTCCACGAGAACGCATATCCCATCAACCCATGCACCAGAATCAGCGGCGGCCCCGATCCCGCCTTTAAATAGCGCATCCTGCCGTCCGCAAGCTCGATCCAGTGTTCTTCGACGCTAGCTGGCGCTGTCTCCGCTCCCATCGCTCGCCCGCCGTTAGAAGGTTCACATCCCGCCGCTGGCTCGCCCTCAAAACCCGCGCCCCTCGCGGCCTGACGCTCGCCGTCACGCATGAATTTTTCTTTCGGATGTCTTGCTTCGGTGGGCAACAAAATCCTCGCAGATCGATTCTTACTAATTGATATCGCCTCTATTGCTTTCGGGGAGCTGATTTCAGCTCCCTTCTTTTTCAACCAATCGCATTCCCGAAGCAACCGCCAGAGACAACTGTCAGCGACAAGAAAAGGAGGACTGAGAGTCCTCCAATTGACCGGCTCCGCAGCGGCCAATCCGCCGTTTCACGATTCCTCAGGCCGCTTTGGCGTTGCCCTTGGATTGTCGGGATCGAGGCCGGCCGCGGTCATAATGGCTCGGCCAAGTTCTTCGGCTGAAACGCTAAAGCCTTCGCTCGTCGGTTGACCGCCGGCTTCCTCTCTGGCGTCTGGAGCGACGAAGCGATAGCCTCGCCCAACTACCGTTTGCAAATGCTGTGGTTGGTCCGCATCGTCAAGCAGCGCCCGACGAATCTTGCGAATCGCCGTATTGATTCCCTGCTCCACATCCACGAACACATCCTTGCTCCACAACTCGGCCGCGATCTGCTCGCGCGTAACCATCTGGCCTCGTTTTTCAACCAGGAACATCAGCAACTGCAGCGGCAGACCCTCCAGCCGAACCGTCCGCCCACACTGCAAGAGCTGAAAGCGCCCATAATCCAGTTCGAAATCGCCGAAGTAGATCTTCTTGTCCGGCTTGTCTGGCACTTGGTTATCGGGCAATGGAGAACTCCTACCGATACCTATCCTGTTCCCGTCAAGATACTGATCAGAAATTCTGTTCTGCTCGCCTTGCCCTGTCAAGCGCAGCACCGTAAATTTCTTCAGATCAATTCAGATCGCTTCAGACCGTCTCCATGGACCTTTCCATGGATCGGGAGCATGATCACACTCACTTGCGGGATTTGCTTAACCGCTCCCGAGGGAGTCAGGTTAAGCCCGGTAAGTGAGGGGTTCGAGAAACGGGGAAGGTTCCCGAACCCCTCAAACCAAAATTAGGGTTTGGGCACGTCACCTATCTTCACTTTTCGCCGCAC
>JASHOU010000145.1 GCA_030038475.1 Terriglobales bacterium
GAGTAGCGCCGGACCCGTCGTACTGCTGGTAGTGCGAACGCACGATTATCAGACCGGGATCCGTAAAGCCGCCCGCGGTCGTCTTCGTTGCCGGCGCATAGTCCGGAGTAGTGCTGACTACGAACGCCTGCGAGTCCTTGATCAGCGTCTTTGCCGCCGTCAGCGGCGTTCCGTTACTCACCAGGCGTACGATCGACCACGCCGGGTAAGTTCCGTTGCGGAGGTTGGGGAACGAGAGTCCGCCCGCCCAGATTTTATTCTCGGCGCAGGGGAACGAACCGCATGGTGTGTTGGCCGAACCCGGCACCGTGCCCGGGAGCGCCGTGGGGTTGCTCGAGTTCGGCGGCTGCCCGGGATCATATCCGGAGCCGGTCGAACTCTGCGGTCCGTAGCTGGCGAAAATTGGATCGATGTTGTTCAGCGTGGCGTAGCCGTAGTTGTTGCTGTTGGCGAGCGCCTTCACATTCCCATAGCTGAAGAACGTATAGCCGATGCCATCCATGCTGAGATACTTGTTGGAGTTCGCGACCCAGTTTACTTCTTCACTGGTGCCGATTCCACGATACCTTCCGCTGGAGCCGGTGGGGTTGTTGACGCAAGTTCCAGCTTGCGCGTCAAGCGGATCGTTGGGGGCGCTGGTAGAGGTGTTGTAGACATTGGTTTCCATGCTCACGCCAAGAATCGTGCTGGGGCCGGAGCCGCCATACACGGTGGGGTGACGCATTATAGTGGCTTCGGTCGTGTTGTAGGTGCCCGATAGAGGCTCGCGCAGGAAGATGCCGATCGCCCCCTGCGCCAGAGGTTCGCCGCTAGCGCCAGAAAACGCGCTGGCGTCACACAGCGTGCCCGAAAATGCGGTTTGCAGTTGCTGCGTGCTGACGTCGCTCAAACCCTGGAGCGAATTCTCACGCGCGAACACAATTACGACCGGTGTGGCACCGACTTCCTCAACAGTGAAAGCGGGAATCTTGGTGCCGCTGATAGGATCCGTGCCCTTGATGTTGAAGGAGAGAACGTTCGCTACCGAGGTGCTGCTGGGGTAAGCGCTCTTGATCTGCTCTCCTACGTAGTCCGATGACGCGCTGCCCGAGGCCGGGCAAACGCCAGGCGCCCAGTTGGTGTTGTATCCGAGGCCGTCCAGTCCATCGCTGGCCGCGCCGCCGTAGGATCCTGCGCCGAACTGGGAGTTGACGCGGCAGACGACGAAATTCGCATCTTCAGGGCGAATGTCGGTCGCGGCCACGTTGACCGGAGTTCCGGTGGTGAAGATGGATACCACGTCGGAGGGCATGGCAGAATCGGACGAACCATCGCCCCAAAGCGTGGAAGAGATCTGATTCGCACCAGTGCCCGACAGATTACCTAATGTGCCGTTAACGCTGCACTGAGGTTGAGCAAAATAGCAGCGGTCTCCGACCACCGAGTCAACCTTGATAAAAGTCCACACCTTGGTGGAATTCCAAACGACCCAGAGGGTGCCAGGATCAACGTTGACCGGCGTGACACGCGAGTCGGTCAGGTTAATCACGTTAGAAGCGCTGGTCCAGTGTCCAGCACCGGAACCGGCCTCGCTATAAGCGCCCAGCGCCAGCGTCTGCCACATGGCCGACGAGCCTGCAATTGTTACTTCGACCGTAACCGCGGCCTGTACCTGAGGTACGATGCTCGCGAAGGCGGTCAATGCCAGCATTGCAACAATCAATTTCAAGCGCGACATAGTATTGTTCCCTCTCTCAGTGGTTTTAAAAAACTATTCCGTTACACATGGGGCGGTGCGCCACACGTAGGACGTAGCTCGGTCAACTGAAGCGGCGAACCTCATGCTCTTTTGATTTGGGTTACGAGTCTGCACACACGCATTCACAGCCGCGAAGCCGGGAATGCGCACCACGAAGTCTATCCGCTGGCCTGTCAGGCGATGTTAAGGTTCTGTAACAAGTTAGTGAAAATTTCTTAACTTGAGTTGTCAGGAAAAGCGCGCCAATAGAGGCGTTTCCAGCCTGTTTTGCGACAACCAGTGAAATAGGTTTCCACTTTAGTGTTTCTTTTTTCCTTGTGTGGCTTCCATGTGTGGAAAAACGGACATACTTTGCCGTTACTGAGCACCGCTGGGAAGGTTTTCGCCGGTGGCGTATCCGCGGCAGCCAATAGTAAATAAAGTCGATAAAGTTACTTGCATTTGTTCGGGAAAGCCTTTATGCTTGTCGGGCTAGAGAAAATGAATGGCTAGTATGGGCTGGGTCCGGAAGAAAATAGCCTGTGAATTTTTCACATTCTATTAACTTTGGCGCACCGACCCGGCATATAGAATCCCCCATTGCATTTCATTTCTTGAGTGCCTATTACCTCCGGAGTGATAAGTGTGCGATCTGGTTTTCTACTCCGCGCCGTCATTGTGCTGATTCTGGCGCTTCTGGGCCGGCCACTGGTTGCGGCGCAAGCGCAGGCGGAGCCGAACGCAGCGACCGGCAAAGCCTCTCTTAGCGGGACGGTGACGAATCAGTCCGGAGCGGTTGTGCGCGATGCGAAGGTGGTACTCACGAGCGCGACCGGCGCAAACCTTGCAATTCCGGTCAATGACAAGGGCGTATATTCCGTCGCGGGACTTTATCCCGGCACTTATACGCTAACGATATCGGCTCCCAACTTTGCCGAAACTGTTTTTGAGAGCATCACGCTGACCCCCGGTCAAAATCGTACGCTCGATGCTACTTTGCAACCACCTACAGTCAAACCGGCCGTCGAGACGCCTGCCGCGCAGCAGGTGGAACCAAGTGAAGCGGCTGCTCCCGCTGAACGGAAAATTGCGGGAGACAAGAGCGCGATCGGTGGAACCGTCACCGACCAGACCGGCGCCGTCGTGCCAGATGCGAAAGCGGTGTTGACCAGCGCGACTGGAGCCAAGCTCGAAGCCCCAGTCAACGACAAAGGCGTGTACTCCTTCACCGGAATTGACCCTGGAACTTACAAGCTTGTTGTGAGCGCACCGAAGTTCGCCGACACGCCGTTTGACAACATCAACTTGACGGCGGGCCTCGCCTTGACGCTCGACGCGTCTCTGGCGCCGGCCCGCGCGAAGGCGGAAGAAGTGAACGTGGAGGGCGGGGGCGTCGGACAAGTGGAGACGGAGACGGCCAGCGTTTCCGGCACCATCACGAACAAAGAGGTTGTGTCGATCGGCCTCAACGGGCGTAATTTCACGCAGCTCATCGCCCTCGCGCCGGGCGTCAGTAATCAAACGGGACAGGACGAAGCCAAAGTCGGAGTCGTGGGCAGCGTGAAATACAGCGTCAACGGTGGCCGCGTCGAATATAACACCTTTGAGGTGGATGGCAGCGATGTGCTGAACACAGGTCTGAATGGGGCTTCGAGCACGCTGATGGTCTATCCCAGCCTCGACGCAATTCAGGAAGTGAAGGTGCTCACGTCGAATTATGGTGCGCAGTACGGGCGCACAGCATCGGGCACAGTGCAAGTGACCACGAAGTCAGGCGGTACGAAGTGGCACGGAAATCTCTATGACTTCGTTCGCAATGAGGTATTCAACGCCCGCAATTACTTCGACATTGTTTATACCGCTCCGCCCGCTCCCGGCCAACTCGTGGGGCCGACCGTTGGAGACAAGGCTCCGCTCTACCGGCGTCAGGATTTCGGAGGAACGATCGGCGGCCCACTCTATATTCCCAAGGTATTCAATACAAAAAAGAACAAGACATTTTTCTTTTACTCCGAGGAATTCCGGCTGGAGAAAACTCCGACCGAATACAACCAGGCCGTGCCGGGATTGAAGGAACGCGGGTTGATTCTGAAATCTGGGCTAGTGCAGCAGAATCTGCAGACCCTAAACGGGATCACCTACCAGGACTTCGATTTTAGCGACGTGTGCCCGTTGGGCGCAGTCGCGACCTTTTCCCGGGCGCAGTACCCCGACTGTCCCTCCGTGCAGTCGATTGGCGGAGCTCCCATACCTCTTCTCCATTTGCAAGGTCCTATCACCTTGGGCACGCTCAGCGTCGACAAGAATGCGGAAACGATTTTGAATGCCAACCTGATCCCGCTGCCCAACGCACCATCTGGCTGTAATCTCAACCTGCCCAATTACAACGCCGCCAGCCCGGACCCGAGCGATCCCAATCGCTGTTACGACGCGGCCGTTTCACCTTCCACTTACTGGCGCGAGGAATTGTTTCGCATTGATCAGGTGTTGACCGACAAGCTCAAGGCTTCGTTTCGCTACATTCACGATTCCTGGGATACCACCGTGCTCACGCCGCAGTGGGGCGTGGTGCAAAACACGTTCCCCACCGTTCAGAATCGTTTCTTTGGGCCGGGGACAAGTCTGGTGGGCCGTCTGACGCACACGATATCGCCAACGCTGCTCAACGATATCACGCTCAGCTATGTGAATTCAGCCATCACCTTGAGGGACGAGAACGGCCCGGGTGGCGCGCAATTTCAACGCAACCCATCGCTCGATCAACCGCTGGTTACCGATCCCTCCGCTCCCGGGCAATGCAATCCCGCGCTCAGCCTGGACCCGGTGACCGGTTTCCCGCAGTGTGCGATCGGTTACATCTTTAATAACGGGTTTGGCGGAAAGATGCCGGGCGTGAACATTCTCGGCACCAACGCCGCTTACGGCGGCCGAGGATTTACCGCCGATCCGTCCTACATGCCGTGGGGACATACCAGTCCGACTTACTCGGTTCGCGACGACATAGGCAAAGCCATCGGCAAACATACGCTGACATTTGGCGCGCAATACGTGTATGCCCAGCGCAATCAGAACAATAATGCAATCGGCGCAGCCTCTGGCGACACCCAAGGTCTTTTGACCTTCAGCAATCTCGCGCACAGCACCGGAAATGCCTTCGCCGATTTTCTGCTGGAATCGGACGCGAATACGCACAGTATTCCCGAGGGATTTATTCAGAGTTTTACCCAGGATTCCGCGCAGCACCGTTACTACCAGCGTTTCCAGATTGCAGAGCCTTATTTCCAGGATGATTGGAAGGTAACTTCGCGACTTACACTCAACTTAGGTTTGCGTATAAGTCTATTTGGCACTTACAGCGAGAAAAATCGTAACGCGTGGAACTGGGAAGCGTCCCGTTTCGACGCCAGCCGCTTCGCGGTGGATCCAATCTATGGCGAGCTGCTGGATAAGAGTGCGGGATTGACTCCAATTCCGTTCAACCCGACCACCTTCCAAATCGACTCCGGCGTGATCAGCGATCTGGGCCTTGTGCGTTGCGGATACAGCGGTACGCCCTCCAGTTGTATGAGCGGACATCTGTTCAACCCCGCGCCGCGCGTCGGTTTTGCCTGGGATCCGTGGGGCGATGGCAAGACTTCAATCCGCGGCGGCTACGGTATCTTTTTCGAACATGGGACCGGGAACGAAGCCAACACCGGATCTCTGGAGGCGAGCGCGCCCGTTGTCCTCAGCATGACGCAGCAACTTCCCGTGAATTACACATGTATCGGCAACGTCGGCTACGGTCCGGCCTTTGACCCGACCAACAGCGGTTGCGCGAGCCTGGTCGGCGGCTCTCCGCCGCCTGCCGAATCCGTTTTCCCTCTCGATGTCACTTCGATTCCGACAAAAGCGATTTGGCCCTACGCTCAGCAGTGGAGTTTTGGCGTGCAGCGCGAGTTATCGCGCGCCTTCGTCTTCAATATGGCTTACGTTGGCAGCAAGGGAACGAAGCTGACGGTCGAACGCCAGATCAACCAGCTGCATCCATTGCCGCTCACGGAGAATCCCTTCGGGCCGAGCGAGCCTCTCACCATCACGGACTGTACCGTCTTTCAGGACGGAACTTCTGGAGTTCCCGGGGACGCGCCAGGGGATGGTGTGCATCCGTTCTCACTGATGAACGGAACCCAGGTGACGCCGCAGAACCCCGCCTATATGTATTTGCAGGCGGCCTGCACCAATCCAAATATCCCGAATGTCAACTCTCTCGCCGGCCGGCCGTACCCGGGTCTGGGCAGGATTTTCTCGCTGCAGAACGTCGCTAATTCGAACTATAACGCTTTCCAGAGTACCGTCCGCCACAACAGCGGACCGCTCACTCTGGGCTTGTCTTACTCCTATAGCCATTCGATTGATGACGCTTCGGATCGCAGCGATCCGGTGCTGGTCAATTCCTACGATCTAAGTGAGAACAGAGCAAGTTCGAGTTTCGACGAACGTCATCTCTTGACCGTCGACTATGTGTATCGGCTTCCGCTCAAAAATCTTCGCAACTTCGTGGCTTGGAGCGACGGGAGTGACGACCGGCCGCAGGATAAGACCGCACCACCAAAAGATAATTGCTGTTCGACATTCGTGAATGAACTGGTCGACGGCTGGGAGGTTTCCGGAGTAACCCTGTTTGCGTCGGGCACTCCCTTCACGGTAATCAACAGCGCCGGCAACACCGGTATTTCGCTCACCGACAATGCCGGCGTTTCCAGCGGCATCGGCATCGCGGCCTCTTATCCCGATGTGGTGAAGGGACTCGTGTCGCCGGGCAGCAATCCGCAAAGCTTTGGCCCGCTGATCGGCAATCCTTCACAGTTTGTGGCTCCACGCGGACTTACCTTCGGCGACGCCGGCCGCAACTTTCTGAATAACCCGTCGCGCCTCAATTTCGACTTGGCGCTGCTGAAGCATTTCAAGATTCGCGAGTCGGGTGAACTGGAGTTCCGGGCGGAGGCATTCAACATTTTCAATCACACGGAGTTTCGCATCTACGATCCCGATAATCCCGGTAACACCGGGTACAACATCATCAGTTGTTACGCCGGCCCGCAATATTCGGCCGGTTTCAAGGGCAGCGGAGCCGATTGCGTTACCGGAGCTTCTTTCCTGCACCCGCTCGATGCGCATCGGCCGCGCACCCTTCAGTTCGGTCTGAAGCTGGGTTTCTAGGATTTGCGTGACATGAGGACATTGGCTGCCAGCAAAAATCGAGCACGACGCGGCGAGAATTGTAACGCGCCGAAGTTTTGCGGAGCCGCTGCAAATGGCGTGTTGCTTCTATTACTGGCAGGCACTCTGCTCCTTTCGGCCTGCAGCGGCAACCCAACCGCCGCTGTCCCCGATCCCACTGTCACGCTTTCCGGCAACTGGCAGTTCACCATGTCGCCTCAAGTGGACTCTCAGAATCAGGTGCAGTTTCTCGGCGGACTCGACGGCGGATTTCTATTGCAAAGCAATGGAAACGTGACCGGAGCCACAAGCTACGCCGTCTTACCGCCGGGGCTGCCTTATCCCTGTAACAGCGGATCGGCAACGATAACCGGCCAGTCAACGGGTACTGTGAATGCGGAAAGCCAGTGGACAATTACCGCCGTCGCTGGAACACAGACTTTTACTCTGATGGGATCGCTCGATGTTAGTGGCCTCACCATGAACGGAACTTACTCGTCCACCGCCGGTACTGCTCCCGATGGCTCGCCCTGCGGAATTGCCACCAGCGGACTGCAATGGAGCGCCGTTCTTGTGCCGACGCTTACAGGCGAAATTCAGGGCAGTTTTCACAGCACCGACGCCGCCGTCGGCTGGAGCAACCAGGATTTTCTCGTCTCGGGATCGCTCGTTCAATCGGCGAATACCGGCGCGGCTACTGCAACTGTCAGCGGAACTTTGAGTTTCATTATCGGCGATTACCCCTGCCTTAGCACCGCAGCCGTTTACGGTCAGATCAGCGGCAATTACGTCACGCTGCAGCTCGTGGGCTCCGATGGGTCGGTCGTTGGCCAGATTGGCGAACCGGCTGGTTCCAACGGAGCAACGGGAGTGAATCCCGTCACCCTTGAGTCCTCCAACGGCGGATACATTCTGGATGGAGTTGGGCCCTCTTATATGGTGGCGACGGCCGCCTGCCCGGGCGCGCTAACCGGCATTGGCAGTTCGACGCCACCGGGCGATTACGGCGATCTCTGCCTGGCGCTCGGTTCCGCGCCCTGCGAGACCATCACTCTGACTCCCGATCCTCTCGTCTTTCCGGCGCAGCAGGTGGGCACACCCACAACGCAAACGATCACTCTCGCAAATGCATCGGGCGCTAGTTTGAGCGGACTCACTCTGGCTTTTGCCAACGTTCCAACAACTGCGACCAACTTTTCCGAGACAGATGATTGCGGCGCGAACGGAGTGACTTCGCAGCCGGGCGTGCCTTTCAATCTCGGATCGGGTGCGTCTTGCGTTCTCACCATCACTTTTAACCCGGAATGCACGAGCCAATGTTCGTCGGCGATGAACGCGACGGTGACGGTTACCACTCCCTCGAGCATCGATGGGGACACGATATTCACCATGTCCATCAGCGGCACGGGCATTACCGGCAATGCTGTCAGCTCAAGCCGTCGCGCCGACATCTTGCAGGATGCGAATCATTATGCAGAGATTCACTGACGATCGAGGGATACAACGCGAGACTCAGGAACGGCCCCCGCGGAGAGGATGGTGCGCGAACCGGCCCGGGATATTGCTGCTCGCGACAACACTAATAATGATAGTAGTGGTGATGACGGCGTGCGGCGGTGGTGGCGGCGGCTCCAGCGACCCCCAACAGAACGCAACCCTTTCCGGCAACTGGCAGTTCACGATGGCGCCGCTAAGCGACGGGAATCAGGGCGATCCAACCTTTGGCCCCGGTTTGCTCGGCGGTTTTCTGCTACAGAATAGCGATGGCTCGATCACAGGACAGGCGGTCTACTCCCTTACCTCGTCAGCCGGCAATTCGCAGGTATGCAACGCGGGAACGGCCCCGCTTACCAGCTCAACCGTCAACGGCAGCACGGTAACTCTCACTTATACGGCCGGCAGCTCGACGAACAATGTCACGTTCACGCTGACGGGAACGCTGAGCTCCACTTCGACCGGCACTGTCATCGGAGGCGCTAACGCTACTTACACGACCACCGTCGTGACGCCCTCCGGCGGCACACCTTGCGGATACGCAACCACGGGAAGCTGGAGCGCAGTGTCCGTGCCTGCGCTCACGGGAACGATCCAGGGCACCTTCCACAGCACCGATAGCTCGAGCCTGGGCAATCAGGATTTCCCCGTGTCCGGAACCTTTACACAAAGCGCGAACATCGGAGCCAGCAACGCCACGGTTACGGGCACTTTGAGCTTTATAAATCCGGAGACGAATGCCAGCTACTATCCTTGCTTCTCGCAGGCATCGGTTAACGGCCAAATCAGCGGCACCAGTGTCATTCTGCAGATCATCGGAACCAACGGAGCGACCGTCGGCCAGATTGGCGCTTCCACCGGCACTAGCACCGGCATCCAGCCGGTCAGCTTCAACTCCGCACAGGGCGGTTACATTCTCCAAGGTACTGCACCGAACTACCTGGTTGCCTCGTCGGGCTGCCCTGGGAGCCTGTCAGACACAGCTACCGCCGGCGACTACGGAAACATTTGCCTGGCGTTGAACAGCACTACGCTCTGTCAACAACCGTTCACCCTGACTCCGGCTTCGTTAACCTTCTCTGCGCAGCTGTTGGGCTCGACCTCCACGGCGCAGAGCATCACGCTGACCAATAACTCCAATGCTTCCTTGAGCGGCCTGACTATCAATTTTGCCGAGAACGACGACTTCGGTGTATTTGGCAATGGCAATTATCAAAGCGATTTCAACGGGCTGCCTAGCTTCACGGAAACAGACGCGTGTGGCCCGGGAGGTTCCCCGGCAGGAACCACATCTTTCGATCTCAGCTCAGGACAGGCTTGCTCCATTACGGTGAGTTTTTCCCCGCAAGAAAGTTGCCCATGGTTGCCGTTCGGAAGCCCTGCTTCAATTGCTGGAGCTGCTCCGGAATATTGCCCGTTCCCTCAGGCCCCGACTTTAACCGTCAACTGTCCCGTGAATAACACTAGCTGTCCCGCGAACTCGCCTGGTGCTGAGGAGTTTCCTATTGCCGTGCCGATTACCGGCACCGGGCTCAGCGCAATTCAGCCCTCAACGCCGGAACTCGATTTCGGCGCGGAGTCGCCGTCGAACCCCGCTGAAGCGAGCCTCCCTCAAATACTCACTTTCACCAATGCGAGCGGATCTCATCTGCAGATTCTGGCCGCCAACGCGCCCTGTACCAACCCGCCCAGCGGCCAGAAGACGCTGCCGCACCCGCTCAAGGCAACCAGCCTGGTTGCAGGCTTGCAGGTGGTGGCTAATGGGTCGGGCTTACTTCCCATCTCTCCCGACCCTGGTTTCAACTCAATCTTCTATGACTGTGACAGCGATCCCGGCACTTTTCTGCCAAATTTTCAGATTTCTGCCGATACGTGCACGGGAACCACGTTGCTTCCTCAGACTTCCTGTAGCCTGCAAATTGCGTATGTGCCGCAGCCAAACACCAACATCGCCGGCGGTCTGGATTATTTTCTGGAACTAAATACGGTGCAATGCTCCAGTGCTGTAACCACCGACTGTGAAATCGATAGCGGACGTTTTCCAGTGGAACTGAAAGCCGATGGAGTAGGCCCACTGCGCATGTCGCCGAGCGCGGGCCTGGATTTCGGGAGTGTGGCCAAGGGAACGTCGAGCGCTCCCATGACCGTCACGCTCCTCAACGATCCAAACCTGCCCAACGCGCAGGCCGTAACCTTCGAGGGCAAGTTCATCGTCAACGGCAACTACCTTGAGACCGACGATTGCACGGCCACGCTGGCTCCCGGCAGCAGTTGCACGCTGACCATAACTTTCAAGCCCACTGGCACTGGGCTCGAGACCGGAAATGTTCAGATTTTTTACTTGAATCAAGCCAACAATCCGGGGGCAGTTATTTACCTGCGTGGCATTGGACACTAGTTGGCTTCTGCGCGGCTCGTCGGTTGAGGATTCGCGGTGCGCGCGTGCACGTGGAATTAGGACGCAAATGAAGTTGAAGCGAGGCAATTCGAGGAGGTCGGCAGTGGCGGCAAAACAATGGATTCCTTTTCTTTCAGCGGCGCTTTTAACGGCGGCGATGACCTCCATACTTTCCGGTTGCGGAGGCACCACCGCGAACGTGCAGAATCCTGCGCCGCCTGCGCAGAACAACATCTCCATTGCGTTTCAGCCGGAGCCGTCGCCATCGGTCGCGGTCGGTCGTACGGAAAGTTTGACGGCGGTGGTTTCGAATGACTCCACCAATTCAGGCGTAACCTGGTCTTTGACCTGCCAAATCGATCCGGGCAACAAGCAGGGTCTCTGCGGGTCGCTCAATCCTTACCAGTCTGGCTCTGGCTCCAACACAGGCAGCACGACCTATACGGCTCCCTCAACTCTTTCTACAAGCAGCATGGTCGTGCAAATTGTGGCCTTCTCTACCAGGTATCCGACCGCAAACGTCGTCGCTTCCATCACCGTAAACACCTTTGACTCTCTGCTCCCTGCGGGCAATTATGTTCTTCAGGCGCAGGGCGACGTGAGCGGCATCCCTTATCAGTTTGCCGGAGTGATCACCCTCGACGGCCAGGGGAATGTTATTGCTGGCGAGCAAACCCTCAATTCCAACGGAACCTCTGTCACCGACAACATTCTTCGCACCGGCAGCAGTTATTTCGTCGGCAGCGACTCGCGTGGAACCATCACTCTGGTCGATCAGACCGTCGGAACAGAGGTTTTTACTTTGGTATTACTCAACAGTTCTCAGAATCCTAAGGCGCTTATATCGCAAACAGGCATAGATAATACAGGTGCGACTGCCACCGGAACCTTGGATGCGCAAACCTCCAGCATCGTAGCGCCCTCCGGTAGTTATGCCTTCGTGATGAGCGGCATAGATGTGCTCGACAACCTCGTCCCCTTCGCGTTCGGCGGCGTCCTTGATATTCCGTCTGGCCAAACCGCGATCACAGGCGTTTTCGATGAGATCATCATTACGGCTCTAAAGCAGAGCGATACCGCATTTGTCGCCGGATCACAGATCTCATCGGGTCCTGATACGTTTGGCCAGGTTGTATTTACATTGGTTGGCTTGGTGAACTCCGATCACCCGAAGCCTATAAGCATAGTCGTGACTGGTTACATCGTTGACGCCGGCCACATAAAACTAATCGAGAGCGATGAAACTACAGGCGGCAGTATTCCCGGGTTTGCAACGACCGGCGGAGTCGCCATCGCCCAAGCAGCGGGTAGTTATGGCAGCTTTACCAATGCTTCGCTCTCCGGGACGTATGTATTGGGGATCGACGGCACGGACCTTTCTCCGCTCAACAGTAGTTACACGCCGTGGACGTGGACGACGGCGGACGTGCTCACCGCCGATGGCAACGGCAACTTGACCAGTGGATACACCGATACGTTTCTGCAGGTGAATTGCGTGCAGCAGAGCTGCACCAAGGGGCAGGAAATTCCCGGTGGCCAGATCAGTTCGCCATTAACGGGAACCTATTCCGTCGACTCGGGTGGAACCGATCCCGGTAGCGGAACCGGTCGCACTACCATGAACAGCTTCTCCTTCTCCACTTACCCGAATTCGAAAGATCCCACGTATTCCCCGAATCTATTTCTTTATCTCACCGGGAATGCCAGCGGGCCGGCGGCACTGATTCTGGCGGCCGGAGATCTTCCTCCGCAGCCAAAACTGCACTATCCCTCGCTCGGAGCCGGAGTCGCCTACGCGCAAACGTCGGCGAGTGCCCTCAGCGGCTCCTACGGAACTCGCTTCGTTCAGCAGGGTTCGTTTGGCGAAAATGACGGCACCGCCCAGTTCAATGCGAATGCTTCGGCAACACTCCAGGTGACCGGCATCGGCGATAGCGTAAACGATCCCCCCACCGACACTTTGCAAACGGACCACGCCTTCAGCGGCACGTTCACCACGCCGCAGTCCGACAGCGTCTTCACTGGCACAGTGGCCAATTACAACTCCTTTGGAGTGGGAAACGACGGCATCGTGTTTTCGGTGGGCAACAACAGCGGCGCGCCCAACGATACCGGTAACTTCTTCACTGTCGATTATTACCCCGTCGACCAGGATCTCGGCTTCTGGATCGAGACCGACCTGATCACCGGAATCGCCGGAAATCCGTTGGGATCGGGCCAGGTCTCTCTCGGGCAGTATGGCGAGCGAACTCCAGTGTGCGCCGGTTGCCCGTAGCGCGAGAGAACGCTACGAATCGTGTGGCAGCTTGCCGCGGCGCGTATCGCGTGCGCAGGCGTTGTGCTTTGCTCCGCGCTCCGCACTCGCGTTACACTGCGAGACATGAGCACAGTGAACCAACCGAATGTGAAATTCGTGCAAACGCCCGATTACCGCGAGACCTACTCCAACAGCGTGCAGATTCGCGTGAATGTATGGGATTTCTTCCTCGTCTTCGGCACCATGCAGCAAAGCTCGGAGACGCAGGTGGAATTGCGAAACTTCCAGGGGATTTACCTCAGCCCGCAACAGGCCAAAGCCTTGATGGCGCTGCTGCAGCAGAATGTGACCAACTACGAAGCTGCGTTCGGCGAAATCAAACTTGATCCGCGCGCACCGGTTGGACCTGTTCACTGATGCGGTGTTCGGTGATGTTCCGGGCAACGGCTGCGCCGCCAGCACAGTCCCATACGAATGCGGAATCTCGATTAATACCGTCAGCCGCCAGCGCATGGGCGCAGCAATTTCTGCTCTTCGCGCTGTTTTTTGCTGGGCTGATGTTGCTCCATGCGCCGCTGCTTCGCCTTCCTTATTTCTGGGACGAGGCCGGCTATTACGTTCCGGCGGCGCGCGATCTGTTTCTCACAGGCACTTTCATTCCTCGGTCGACGGTGTCGAATGCTCATCCGCCGCTGATCATGGCGTGGCTGGCGCTGGCCTGGCGCATCTTCGGATACTCCATGCTCGTCACCCGGACGGCTATGTTGGCGCTGAGCGCGTTTTCGTTGCTGGGCTTGTTTCGACTTTCGCGACTCGCCGCCAATCTGCCGGTAGCTTGTGCGACTACCTTATTAGTAGCCGTCTATCCCGTGTATTTCACCCAGAGTTCCATGGCGTTGCTCGATTTGCCGGTCGCGGGATTCACGTTCTGGGCGCTGGCCGCATATATAAAGGACCAGCCGCGGCAACAGGTATTCTGGTTCTCGCTGGCGGCTTTCACCAAAGAGACTGCGATCCTCGCTCCGCTGGCTTTGCTTGCTTATGAACTGCTCGGCCATTTTGTTCGCTCCGGTGTAAATGAAATTCCGGGCAAAGAAACTCGCTGGAAGCAATGTTTTCCGCCGGAGCCGCGACGCACTCAATGGTTTCATCTGGTGCTTCCGGCGCTGCCGCTCGCGGGCTGGTATGTTTACCACTACTTCAAGACCGGTTTCCTGCTCGGCAATCCCGAATTTTTCCGCTACAACCTTACCGCCACGCTCAATCCTCTGCGCATTGTGCTGGCATGCGGGCTGAGGCTCTGGCAACTCTTCGGCTATTTCGGTCTTTACCTGCTCACGCTGGCGGGATTGCTCGCCATGCTGCGTCCGCCGCAGAAAGACAATGGGATTGCCAGGCCGAGAATTCCATTCTGGATGCAGGCAGCGCTGTTTTCCGTAGTGCTCGCTTACTTGGCTTTTATGTCAGCAGTGGGCGGAGCCGTGCTCTCTCGCTACATGTTGCCGGTTGTTCCGCTCGTAATTCTGGCGTGGGTTTCGACTCTGTGGCGGCGCGTGCGTTATTGGAAGCTGATTGTTGGAGCCGTTGCAGTGGCCTTTGTCGCAGGCCTGTTCAGCAATCCCCCTTATGGATTTTCGCTCGAAGACAATCTTGCATATCGCGATTACATCGTGATGCACGCCGAAGCCGCGCGTTTTCTCGCTATGCGATATCCCGGCGCGCGCGTTCTGACCGCATGGCCTGCGTCGGACGAACTGACACGTCCGTCGCTCGGCTATGTGGCCGTGAATACCAGCCAGCCGTTCAGCGTGGTACGAATTGATGACTTCACCGGCCCGCAGATCGCCGTTGCAGCCAGAGAGCGCGACAGGTTTGACGTGGCTTTGGTCTTCTCCACCAAGTACCAGCCGCAGCATCCGCTCGCTGGAATTGAAAACTGGGCGTGGTGGCAGCGCATGAAGGAAAACTTTTTTGGCTACCATCGTGATTTGCCGCCCAAAGAAATCGCCCACCGCCTAGGCGGCACGGTTGCTTATCACAAAGAGGTGGACGGACAGTGGATTGCCATGATTGCGATGCGCTGAGCCTGCGTGTGAGCGCAATGGGGATGTTACGCCAGCCATAAACTACGCCAGAACGCCGCTGATGTTACATTTTTCCTGTTATCCTTTCGGGCGTATCGTCCTCTAAAGATTCGAGGGGAGACAACAATGCGGAAAAAGAGTATCCAGGCTGTCCTGATTGCCGTCAGCGTGCTGTTCGTGTGCAATGTATCGATGTTCGCGCAGGCTTCCCAGAAGCCTGCGGAGCAAGGCGTTTTGGATTCGGATGTTCAACCAAATAGCCCTTCGGACCAGGACATCGAGATGCTGCGTGCAAATTTACGCGCCCAGCGGAAGCAGATCGTCGCCCAAAATATGAACCTCACCGCCGACGAGGCCACCAAGTTCTGGCCGGTCTTTGAACAGTATCGAAAGGAAGCCATCAAACCCAATGACGAACGCTGGGCGGTGATCAAGGAGTATGCGGCGAACTACGACACCATGACCGATGCGCAGGCTCACGACTATATCAAGAGATGGGCGGCAGTCGACCAGGATCTCATCGGATTGCGTTTGCGGTATGTTGCGGTGTTTGAGAAGGTCATCTCGCCGAAGAAGACCGCATTATGGTACCAGATCGATCGCCGGATCGATCTCCTCATCAATCTGCAGTTGTCCTCGCAGATTCCGTTGGTCAATACCAGCAAGTAGGCTGGTAGGCGAGCCCGTTCCACAACTGTAGTGATATTTTCACCCCGCCATCAAATGGCACGAATGCGTCTTGACCACGACCCACACGGGCTTGCCGGCAGCGAGGAGGAGATCGTCCCGCGCCGCCAGCGTGACGTGCACTTCGAACTCCACGCCGCCACAATCGACAATCGCCGCCACGATGACGTCTCTCTGCACTAGCCGCCGAATTGTTCCGGGCAGAATGTTGCGAGCACTCAATCCTCGGGGATTTTCAATTGCCAGCATCAGGTCGCCGGCGCGCACGCCCACGCGAAGGCGCGAGCCCACCTCTGCGCGAACCAGCGGCGTCTCCAATTCCACCTCGCCGCCCTGCAACTGGCAGGTCATGCTGCCACGGCTTTCGTGCAGCGCCAGCACCGTCGAGTCGAAGATGTTTTCGAATCCCGACAAACTCGCAACCGTCTCCAGTTGCGGAGCGCGCATCACCTCATGGGGGCGACCTTGCGCAACGATTCTTCCCACGTCGAGTACGATGACTTCGTCGCCTAACGCAAACACTTCTTCGCTATTGTGGGTGACAAAAAGAATCGGCACGCGGTGATTCTGGTTCCACTGGCGCAGGTCGGCGATGATGAGCGACTTCGTCGGACGGTCCAGCGCTGCCAGCGCCTCATCGAGCAGCAACACGCGCGGTTCTATCACGAGCGCGCGCGCCAGCGCGATACGCTGCCGCTCTCCTCCAGAGATTTGCGCCGGCCTCCGGTCGCGCAGGTGGTCGATGCGAAACGCCTGTAGCATCTCGCGGCTGCGTGTTTGCCTTTCGTGCGCGCTCAGCGTTCGCAGCCCATAAGCCACATTCTCTTCGGCGGTCAGATGCGGAAACAGCGCCAGATCCTGCTGCACGTACCCGATTCGCCGTTTCCACGCGGCGACGCTTCGTTTCTTCTCCGAGTCGTACAAGTCGTCGCCGCCAACCGCGACCCGGCCTTCGCCCGGCTCGGTCAGTCCAGCGATGCACTCGAGCAGCGTGGTTTTTCCCGCGCCCGAAGCGCCGAAAACAATGGTAAAACCGGCTAGCGCGCGGAAGTGGACATTCAGATTGAAGCTGCCTTCTGGATTGGGAAAGCGTTTGCGAATGCGGACTTCAAGATCGGACGAGATGGTTTGCAGCAAACTTGGCGTCGGCGTTTTCTTTACTTCATGCTTCGCTTCGTTCTTTACTTCCACGGACCCACCGCCCACAAGCGCCGTTGCCCGCCCGATCGGCTCAATCCATACACGATCGACAAAGCGGCAAACGAGACGATCAGCAGCACCAGCGCGGTTGCGTTGGCG
>JASHOU010000146.1 GCA_030038475.1 Terriglobales bacterium
GAGAACGCGGCCGGAGCGCAGGACGTGATCGATCCCATGTGCCTGTTCTACCGGCAGCACCTGACATCCGAGCCCGCTCATGATCTTTCCCATTACGTATCGCTGGCGCTTTACCTGGACGAGCCGCCGGATTTCGCGTTCAAGGTAAAGCCAGCGGAGCTGCCGCCGGACGCGGAAACAGTGGCCGGTATGGTTCCGCTGATGCAGGCTTTTTACAAGAAGATTGGACTGCACGCGATCTGGGAGCGGCATCGCGACCGCTATCGAGAATTGACGGAAATTTATCACGAACCTCTGGCCAAGATGACGTTCGACACCGAGATTTATCTGAAGATGCCATCGGCCAGTTACCTGGGGCGTCAGTTCACCGTATATCTGGATGCGATGGGCGCTCCGGGGCAAACCAATGCGCGCAACTACGCTTCCGATTATTATGTCGTCATTTCGCCGAGTTCGAGCCTGACGATCAAGATGCAGCAGATTCGCCATACTTATCTGCATTATTTGTTGGACCCCCTGGCGCTGAAAAACGGCGACCGGTTCCCGCGGCTGGAACCGCTGCTGCAATCCGTGCAGGAAGCCCCGATGGACGATGCGTTTAAAACGAACATTTCGCTTCTGGTGACCGAATGCCTGGTGCGCGCGATTGAAGAGAGATTGACGCCAGGCGTTGAAGCGGACCGCGCCAAGGGCGTCGACGAAGCGGAACAAGAAGGTTACGTGCTGACGCGTTATTTTTACGACGCGCTGGGCAAGTTCAATCAAGACCCGGCCGGAATGCGCAATGCCTATGCGGGGCTGATTGGCGCGATTGACGTGGGAAAAGAGACAAAGAACATTGCCCGGATCAAGTTTGCCAGCGAGGCCGCACCGGAACTATTGCATGTGGGTGGCCGCAATAGCCGCCTGCTCCTGGACGCGGAACGGCGGCTGGCAGCTGGCGATCGGGAAACCGCGCAGAGGCTGGCACAGAAAGCGCTCGATGAGCAGGAAGAAGATTCGGGCCGCGCCCTATTCATTCTGGCGCAGGTGGCCACCGCCAATCGGGACATGGAGGGGGCGCGCACCTACTTCGAACGCGCACTGCAGACGGCGCACGAACCCAAGGTGATTGCCTGGTCTCATATCTATCTGGGGCGTATTTTTGATTTGCGGGAAAATCGCGATGCCGCGGTCGATCAGTATCGGGCGGCTTTGCAAGCGGCGAGCGAAGTTCCGGAAGCGGCGCTGGCAGCGCGGCGGGGATTGGAACGACCGTATGAACCACCAGTGCCGAAGCAGCCCGAGTAACGGAGAGCGGTTTCAGGGCCAGCCGCGCAACTCAAGTTGATCGGAGTTTCGGCGACGCGTGCGATATCATTTCTACACGGCTCGCGCGCAATGGATGGCCGGAGAGGCATGCTTGCGCGACAGAATTCTAAGGCAAAATTTTCGCATTATCGGAGACACCATGAAGGCCACAGCAATCGTTCTGGGAGTATTGATTTTCGCGGTTTGTGCCGGCGCGCAGACCAGCGACAAACCGGCGCAGCAGACTCAGCCGGCGACGGGCCAGGCAGCGCCCGCGCAGGGCGCAACGCCAGCGCCACAGACAAAAACTCCTCCGCAGGCCAAGACGCAGCCGGAGTTCGATGCCTGGAAGGCGGCAGCGGCAGCCACGGATCCCGCGGCGATGGAGAAGTCGGCTGACGATTTCGCCACCAAGTTTCCTAACAGCGAACTTAGAATTCTGCTCTACAAGAGCACGATGCGCGCCTATCAGAATGCCAACAATGCGGAGAAGACCGAAGCCATGGGCCGCAAGGTTCTCGCCCTGGATGGGGACGACCCGGAGGCATTGGAAGCAGTAGCGCAGGTCATTGCCGAGCGGACGCGGGATTCCGACATCGACAAAGATCAGCGCTTCGCCGATGCGCTTGCGATGGCGCAGAAGGCGACGCAGACTGTGGACACCGACATCAGCGTTCCCGCCTTGACGCCTAAGGAGAAGATTGACGCCTATAAGGCGTATCTACTTTCGACGGCGTATTCGATCATTGGCGCCATTCAGTACAAGAAGGAAAATTACGCGGCGGCGCAGGAAAATCTGCAGAAATCGATCGATGCCTTCCCCAGCGATCCGGATCCGGTGGTGGTTCTGCGGCTGGCGCTGGCGCTCGATAAACAAAACAAATATCCGGATGCGCTCAAAGTATGCAACCGCGCCGTCGATTTAACCAAGGAAAACACGCCGGTTGGAGATGCGGCGCGACATGAACGTGACCGCCTGCAGCAGCTTACCGGAGGCGCGGCCCCGGCTCCGCCGCAGACTCCCCCGAAGAACTGACCGCCGCTCCGGTAGAGACGAGGCTTGCTGGTCTCAGACGGTCTTTCTCCTGCCGAGGCGCGCCGTTACGAGAATGAAGCCACGAGAAATCATGGAGCTGGAAGAAAGCTTGGGCCATCGCTTCCATCGCCGCGAACTGCTCGAGCAGGCGCTCACGCACAGTTCGCAAGCGCGCGAGGTAGAGGCGCTGGGCGCGGGCAGCGCTTCATCTTCATCCGGCGGTCACAACGAGATGCTGGAGTTCCTGGGAGACGCGGTGCTGGGGCTTGCAACCAGCGAAACGCTTTTCCATCGCTTCCCGACATTTCAGGAAGGGCATCTGTCGAAGCTGCGGGCGCATCTGGTAGGGCAAAGGCATTTGCTGCGAGTAGCCGAACAGCTGCAGATTGGCCATTACATGCGGCTTGGCCGCGGAGAAGAAAAGAGCGGCGGCCGCAATAAGGCAAGTTTGCTGGTCGATGCGCTGGAAGCGATTCTGGCGGCGCTCTATCTCGATGGCGGTTGGGCGGTAGCGCGCGATTTTATCGTGCGCGTGATTGTGGCGCCGGAATTGGCGCACATGAAACTGGAGACCAGCGCCATCCCGGTGATGGATTTCAAGTCGGCTTTGCAGGAAGCGCTGCAGGCCAGAGGCGGTCCGCAGCCGGTTTACACGCTGGTGAAAGAAGAAGGACCCGAACACAAGAAGATTTTTACGGTCGAAGTCAAGCTGCCCGAGCCGGCGGTGGGACAGTTCGTCGCGCAGGGCGCGACCAAGAAACGGGCGGAACAGGAAGCGGCACGGCAGGCTCTGGAGCACCTGGCCGCGTTGCCCACGGGAACGAAGTAGGCGAAGGACGCGGGTTTGGCGTAGCGGCGACTAAAGTTAGACGGCAAGCCGCGTCTCTGTAAAAGAAGTTATGTGGAGCGAGAAGATTTCCGTGGGTGATTGGCCTGCGACCCTTCAGTCGGTTGCGGGAACGATCGTGATCGCTGTTTTTGTGGTTACGTTCCTCGTACAGGCGTTCACCATACCATCGGAGTCGATGGAGCACACTCTGTTGGTCGGGGATTACCTGCTGGTGGATAAATTTTGTTACGGCAACAGCGCGGTGGCGAGCCACCTGTTGCCGTATCGCAAAGTCCGCCGCGGCGACATTGTCGTCTTCCATTATCCGTTAAGTCTGACGCAGGATTTTGTGAAGCGAGTAGTGGCTGTACCCGGAGATCGCCTGCGTCTGATGAACAAACGCGTCTACGTGAATGGGTCTCCATTGCAGGAATCCTACGCGCAATACAACACTACGCTGCGAAATTACTATCGTGACGACTTTCCGCGCACCGACTCTCCCGACTACGGAGTCGACGCGAAATGGTGGAAGGAAATGCCGAAACTGGTGGAAGATCGCCAGTTGATTATCCCCGAGGGAAACTATTTTGTCCTGGGAGACAATCGCGATGACAGCCAGGACAGCCGCTACTGGGGATTTGTGCCGCGCGAAAACATCATCGGACGCCCGCTCCTGATTTACTGGTCTTCGAACAGCTTGAACAACGACCTGACCGGATCGCCAACTGTCGGTGATAGGCTTTATCATCTGGCCTACGCGGTGACGCACGTATATCAGATCACGCGCTGGGAACGTACTTTCAGGCTGGTTCGGTGAGCCGATGAAGAAGAAATTCTATGAAACGGATGGCCGATGTGCCTACTAAAGCGACGAAGAACAAGGCGCCGATAAAAACCAAAGAAGTAATGGTTGACCGCGGCGATGAAAGTCAGGTCGAGGAAAAGCCGCGCGAAACAACCGTAGAATTCCTGGCTTCGCTGGCCGGAGTGCTGGTCACCGGACTCTTCATCATCACTTTTATTGTGCAAGCGTTTGAAATCCCCTCGAGTTCCATGGAGGATACGTTGCTCATAGGGGACCACGTATTCGTCAACCGCGAGCAGTTTGCGCCTCCCACGCATTGGATCGGCTCGCTGATGCCGTATCGCAACATTCGCGATGGCGACATCGTGGTGTTTCTTTCGCCGGAAACGCAAGGGCTGTTCGTGGTCAAGCGCATCATCGGGGTTCCCGGAGACCGCATCCACATGCGCGATGGGACGGTGTATCGCAACGGCCAAAAGCTTGATGAGCCCTACGTCGTTTATAAGGACTTTCCCAGGAACGAAGTTACGCGCGACTATCGCGAAAATTTTCCGTCGGTAGCGCCGTCGGATACGTACGGGGTCACGGAGGCCTGGCAGCAAGCTCTGCCCAAATACATCGAAGGCACCGATCTTGTAGTGCCGCCGGATAGCTACTTCGGCATGGGCGACAATCGCAATGCCAGTTACGACAGCCGTTTCTGGGGTTTGATTCCCAGGCAAAACGTAATCGGACGGCCGATGTTCATTTACTGGTCGTTTATTACCCCGGAGGATGAGTATCAGCTGCGCAGTCCCGGCGACCGGCTGGGTTGGATCGCGCACGTCATCATTCATTTCTTCGATCAAACACGCTGGACTCGAACTCTCAATCTGGTGCGTTGATAACAACTTTTCCTGAACGGATGCCAAAGGTGCCCGAAAAAGCAACAAAGAGAGAGAAAGAAGAAGTTGTTGCGAACAAGAAGCCGGGCGAGACGCTGGCGGAGTTCCTGGCTTCTTTGGCGGAGTCGCTGATCGTGGTGCTGTTCCTGTTGACGTTTGTGCTGCAGAATTTTGAAATTCCATCCAGCTCTATGGAGAACACGCTGCTTATCGGTGACCATGTTTTCGTCAACCGCGAACAGTTTGCGCCGCCAACGCGCTGGTTGGGAGCATTAATGCCCTATCGGCAAATTTCCCGAGGCGATATTGTCGTGTTTCTTTCGCCAGAAGAACCAGGACTATTCGTGGTGAAGCGCATCATCGGCGTGCCGGGCGACCGTATCCATTTGCGCGATGGTGCGGTTTATCGCAACGGAGAGAAACTGGTTGAGCCCTACGTGCAGCACAAGGTAGCGAATTACGATCCTTACCGCGACAACTTTCCCGCTGTGCCGCCAGCGGAGATGTACGGGATCACCAGTCAGGAGTGGATCGCCGACATGGCGTCGCATATTGAAGGCGGCGACATCGTTGTGCCGCCCAACAGCTACTTTGGGATGGGTGACAATCGCGATGTAAGCAAAGACAGCCGGTACTGGGGATTCATTCCCCGGGAAAACGTGATTGGACGCCCGATGTTCATTTACTGGTCGTTTATCACGCCACCCGATCAGTACCTCATGCGCGGCGCGAGCGACCGGGTGGGTTTCCTGGCGCACATCGCCCTTCACTTCTTCGATCAAACCCGTTGGTCGCGAACACTCAGGATTGTGCAGTGAAACCCCTGCGCTCCAGGCTTTTTTCTGCGTTGTTCTCCAGGCGCGGCGCGACTGCGATCACGGCGGTCCTGATCGCTTTGTTTCTGTTTCGGCCAGGACTTTATCACTTGCGGAACCGGATTGCCTGGTCCATCGGCGGCGCTATGGGGCGCAGGGTCGCGATCAACAATGTCCATCTGCGATTTCTGCCACGACCGGGCTTTGATCTCGAAGGACTTGTTATTTATGACGATCCCGCGTTCAGCGCGGAGCCGATGATTCGGGCGGAGGAAGTTTCGGCCGCAATCCGGATTCGATCGCTGCTCCGTGGGCGGCTTGAGATCGCCAACCTCAGCGCAACTGAGCCCAGCATCAACCTCGTGCGCAACGATCAGGGACAGTGGAATCTGGCAAGCCTGCTCGAACGCAACGCGCAAATTCCAGCGGCGCCCACCGAAAAGCCCGCCTCCGAACGCCGGCCCGCCTTCCCTTACCTGGAAGCAGTCCGCGCGCGTGTGAATTTCAAAATTGGACAGACCAAGAAATCCTACGCACTGACGAATGCCGACGTAGCGCTGTGGCAGGATTCGGAAAATTCCTGGGGAGCGCGTATAAAAGCCGAACCCGTGCGCACGGATGTGAATCTCAGCGATACGGGATTGCTTCAGATCAATGCCGCGTGGCAGCGCGCTCCGAGCTTCCGGTCAACTCCTGTGAAGGTGCAGATGCAATGGCGGAACGGACAGCTGGGACAGATCACCAAGCTGCTCAGCGGACGGGACCGCGGATGGCGCGGCGGGGTAAATCTTCTGGCAGATTTATCGGGGACGCCAGATGAGCTCCGGATCGAGAGCCGAGCCGCGATCGACGATTTCCGCCGCTACGATATTGTCGACACCGAGAGCGTGCGATTGGCAATTGCTTGTACTGGTGATTACATCCTATCCACGAGCGTGCTCTCTGGCCTGGTATGCGAGGCGCCGGTCGGCAGCGGTAGCGTTCGGCTGCGTGGAACTTCTAAGCTGGCCGATCCAAAACCGACTTACGATCTGACACTCGAAGCCAACAAGGTGCCGGTGACGTCGGTGGTTCGATTGCTGCGCCAGGCGAAAAAGCAAGTGCCGGTCGATCTGGCTGCGAGCGGAATACTGAATGCCGAATTCCGCGCCACGCGCGATGCTGTCGCGAATGGGCACGGCACATCGCAGACCGTGTCGGAGAAATGGACCGGCTCTGGGTCAGCCACCGATGTGCGGCTGTCGTTGAAGGCTGAGAATGGGAACGCTGGGAATGGAAGGGATGAGGTGGTTTTCGCTGCGATTCCGTTGGTGTTGGTTGGCGGGGATTCACGCGGAAGCAATGGCCATCTGAGTGGAAAAAATGGCCTGGAACCTGACGAACCGCACCTGCGAATTGGTTCGGCCGCTTTGACAATGAACTCCTCCCCATCGGTTAGCGCGGGCGGATGGTTGTCCGCCTCCGGTTATCGTTTGTTTCTGCGTGGCGACGCGCAGTTAGGCGACGTGTTTCGACTGGCCAACATCTTCGGTTTGCCCGTGCAGCATCCAACGGCGCAAGGCTCATCCAAATTGGATGTGAGCATCTCCGGAGCGTGGCAGGGATTTGCAGTCCCCGCGATTCTTGGGAACGCTCAACTACGCAATGTGCGCGCAGAGGTGCGAGGGCTCAACACGCCGATCGAAATCGATTCGGCGGCCATGACTCTCGCTCCAGACACGGTATCGATGCAGAAGATTTCTGCGCGAACCGGCGGCACGCACTGGACCGGTGGAGTCATAGCGCCGCGTCATTGCGCGGCTTCGGGCACTGCAACAAACTATGCGTTTAAATTCGATCTTGCCGTCGACCAGTTCTCGACAGCAGATCTCGCGGCATGGTTTACGCCGCATCCAGCCAAGCGTCCGTGGTACCGCCTACTCGATTCCAATTCTGTTTCCAACGATGCCAGCGTGCCGTCGCCGCTGCTGGCGTTGCAAGCGCACGGAAACTTGCACATTGGCCAGTTCGACCTGAAGAACGTAATCGCCTCGCAGGTCGTAAGTCGAGTGGAGATTGATCGAGGCAAGATTACGCTCAACTCCCTGCGCGCGCAGATTCTGCAAGGCAGTCATCAGGGCAACTGGACGATTCTTGTTCCAAATCACGATGTATCGGGTCATGCTGCATCGAGTCACGATGCATCGGTTCATGAGGCATGGGGCGGCATAGCGTCCGCATCGAGCGTGCGTTATCACGGCGAGGGCACGTTGCACGACATTTCGCTGGCGCGGGTTGGCACGTTGATGAACGATGACTGGATTACCGGAACGGCCGACGCAAATTTCGATCTGGATGGAGTTGCAGATAGTTTCCGCGGGCTGTTGACGCGTTCCGATGGCAAATTGCAGTTCGTGATGCGGAATGGCAGCCTAACGCATATTGAGATTCCCGGATCGCCCGCGCCGTTGCCGGTTCATCGCTTTACGGGAGAGCTGCGCCTGAAGCAAGGTGTTTGGAATCTTTCTGGCGGCAGCCTGGAATCGCATGATGGTTTGTATCAAGTAAGTGGAAGCGCATCCGCGGCCAGCGGCTTCGATTTCACGTTGACGCGCGGCGATGATCAGTCGTGGACGCTCACCGGCACGCTCCCCGAACCGCATATCACTGCCACGAGCCGAACCGTAGCTAAGCGGATCGATGCGAGCGCGAATACGAAAGCCGTGGGCGTTAAACCGTAATAGCTATCAGCAGTCAGCTCTGAGTTTTGGTTTGCGGCCGATCGACACGCCGACCAGAATCCACAACACTAAAGCGAGCCACTCCCAGCGGGAGAAACTTCCCGGCACAACGGGAGCAAACTTCATCAACACCATTGCCAAGCCGACCGCAGCGCCGACAATAGCAATCAGGCGCTCGGCGATTCGGGGCCTCATGCGCAGGTAGGCGGCGCACACGGCGAACCATCCGATGGCGCACGCGACAGAGCCGACTTCAGAGATTGGAACCAGAATCGCGCTGCCAAGGAACATGCACGAAGCCGTGGCGAGGCCGACGGAAACGACCGATGCGGAGGGCGTTTGATTCCGGGGATGGACGCTGGCGAGTCGCGCGTCGACTAGGCCGCGCCGCGCCATGGCAAACAGCAATCGGCTGGCGGCGATGAAGTTTCCGTTGAACACCTTGAATAGCGAGAGCAATGCAGCGCTCAGGATGATGCTGACAATCCAGCGTGAACCGACGGCGTGTTCGAAAGCGATAGCCGTCATGAATGGTTCGCCGGTCAGCGCGTGCCACGGCGCAACGAAACCTACTACCGCAATCACGATGACGTAGAAGACAGCGCCGACGGCGATTGCCGCAAAGATGGCGCGCGAGAATGCCTGAGCGCGAAATTCGGGATTGGCTTCCTCGGCCGCTTTGGTCACCGATTCAAATCCGGTCATGAAATAGGGGACGATCTGCAGCACCAGCAGAATGGAGACGAACGGTGTGTGCGTAAATAATGGTGGAAAGTTCGCGAGCGATCCGTGCGTAACGCCGATGGAGACAAACACCACAAACAGCGCGAGCGTACCGAAGGTGGTCCAGTTTTGGAAGGTGGCGCTCAGCCGTATGCCGTGATAGTTGACGACTGTGACCAGCGCGGTGAGCGTGAGGCCAATGACAAGATGCGGCAGATAAACCGGCTTTCCGGCGACGCGATAGAGTTCGATGGAATTGAGCGCAGGAAAAACATATCCGGCGATGCGGCCGAGAGCGACCGCTTCCCATGGACAGACGATGAAGTATGCCAAGATCATCATCCATCCGGTAAAGAAGGGGACTGGTTGCGGGAAGACTTTCGCGGTGTAGGCAACTTCGCCCGCTGCGTCGGGCATTGCCATGACCCATTTGCCGTATACGTAGCCAATCGGCAGCAACAGAATGCCGCCAATGGCGAAGCCGAGAACGCTGCCGAGCGGACCGCCGCGCAGCAGCCAATCGTCCATGACGACGAGCCAGCCAACACCAACCATCGTTCCCCAACCGAGGGAGAAGTAGTCGGTGAGGCGCAGTTTGCGGGCGAGTTGGGTCATGCGAAGATTTGATCGGAGAAAATTTGCTCGCGGAGGAATTGATCGAGGAATCGTGTGCATTGCTCGGCGCGCAGCCGAGCACGCAGGATGTGAGAGTGCGATTTTTGAGAGAGCAGTTCTTCGGTAAAAAGCATGGGCGCGAATTATAAAACATCGCGCCCAACGATTGGTCAACTCAAGTTAGATCGACTCAGGCGACGGCGAAGCGCGGACGACGTTCGTGCGCGCACAGGATGCTGATAGCATCCCGCAGCGAAGAGATTTCAAAGACCGAGCTGAGATGCGTCGCTTCGAGCAGTTGGCGGAAGAAAAGCGGCGGATTCACGAGCTTCAGCTTTGCCGATTTCTGCATCGCCCAACGACGCACGAGCAACAGAGTTCCCAAAGCGCCAGCATCGAGTTGCTCGACGTCAGAAAGATCGAGCACGAGCACGCGGACCTTTTCAAGTTGTTCGATCCGACGCCGGAAATTATCGAGCGCGGCGCCACGCACCATGCGCCCCATGCAGTTCACGACGGCCACATCCTGCAAGCATTCGACTTGAAATGTGAGTTCCATATTTCTATTCATACGAACCTGCCTTGGAAAAAGTTCCGTGATCATCGGTCTGGCTAATAGACGTGGGAACGCGATAAATGTCACCGCTTGCGCGCGAATGTGGACGTAGCGAAATATTTTGGGCGAGGCATTTTGTGCGCCAAACTCTTGTGGTCCAAGCACCTTTGCGTGAGAGATTCTTGCGCGAATATTTCTGAGCAACATGTTAACGACAGGTGAATTCGCCTGCTGCAATTCGCTCTCTGGACAAGGATTTTCAGCGGCAAGACTTTCTGCGTTTTACAATCCAGCTTCGATTCGGGATCGGGGATCGAGGAAATCGCGCAAGGCGTCGCCGATGAAATTAAAAGCGAGGACGGCGAGCATCACGGTCACGGCCGGAAACAATACGAGGTGCGGAGCGTCGAACAGATGCGAGCGCGCATCGTTCAACATCGATCCCCAACTCGCGGTGGGAGGGGGAACACCGAGTCCCAAAAAACTCATCGTGGCTTCCGCCAGAATTGCGCCCGCCATGCCGATGGCGGCCTGCACGATCACGGGTTGAATAATGTTGGGCAGAATATGCCGCACAACAATGTGAAGATCGCTGGCACCGACGGCACGCGCGGCTTCAACAAATTCGCGTTCGCGCACGGCCAACACCTGCGCGCGAACCAGGCGCGCGTAGCCGACCCATCCTCCGAGCGACAAGGCCAGGATGAGATTGAAGATGCCGGGGCCGCGGAAGGCGACGAAGGCGATGGCGATGAGAATTCCGGGAAAAGACAAAAACGCGTTCATCAGCACGACGTTGACGAAGCGGTCGATGGCTCCGCCGTAGTAGCCGGCGAGCGAACCGATGATGAGGCCGAGCAGAAGCGAACCGGCGACGACGTTCGAACCGACGAAGATGGAAATGCGCGCGCCCCAGATGAGGCGGGAGAGGATGTCACGTCCGAGTTCGTCGGTGCCGCACCAGTGGTGTGCGGAGGGCGATTCGAGGCGATTGGGCAGGTCGATGAAGGCGGGATCCTGCGGCGAAATCCAGGGCGCGAAAATGGCGCAGAGCAGGAACGCGACGACCAGTGCGACGCCGATTGCAGCCAAGGGATTGTGGCGGGCGAGGCGTGCGGTGCTCGTTTGCCAGTTGTCAGTAGTGGTTGTGAGAAGCCAGTTGGTCGCCAATTGCAATTCCGGAGCTCGAGTTTTTTGGGGTCGATGTCGTTGAACCCCACCCCACCCCCATACCCCATACGGCTTTGCACATTTAACTACGTTTACCACCTGTTTGCACAAAAACTCTAGGTTCTGCACAAAAACTCACTTCCATTTATCCCCCCGAACTCTTATTCTGCTAAAACCTCGATTTAAATATCTGGCGGTGGTATAGTGGTCTCAATGAGACCTCTAGTCGAGTTCTCGAACAACATCCAGCCGGGACCAAATCACCCGATGCGTAGTACAGGGGGAACTTATGGCGTTTGAGGTATACACGCGGGAATACGTGCGAACTACATCTCCGAAGGTCTCGATCTCTACCTTCGGGCGAATCAGTCTCAATCGCAGCGCCACTGAATTCTTGAGCAAAACCTATACGGGCTTTGTGATTTTGCTGTGGGACAAAGCCACTAACCGCGTTGGTATTCAGGCCGCTAAAAAGGAAGACGATAGAACTTACTCTCTCAAAGCTTATGGTCCAAAAGGCAAAACTGGCTCTGGCTTCAGTGCGGTTACTTTTCTCAATTTCATCAAGTATGACTGGTCGAAAACAAGGTCGTTCACTGCGGAATGGTCTGCCAGTGACAACATGCTTGTGTTTGGTATCTTGCCAGAGAATTTGAGTGGTCATCCACAGGGTTCTCGAAGGGAGGTTCAGGCAAAAAGGAAGGGATAACGATTGTTGCAATGCAAGTGGGGAGTCAAACGTTTGCGAAGCGTCCTCCCCACTCGCACGGTGACCGCCCCATCGTCTAGCGGACAAGGACAGTGGACTTTTAATCCACTGACGTGGGTTCGAATCCCACTGGGGCGACCATTTCAACGGAGATGCAATCTCCGTCAAACTTTTTGAAAGATCAAGAATGGGCTTTAAGTTTGTACTTGCGCGCTTGATTCCAATATGGTGACTTGCACTTTGGACAGACTTTCGGCTCTCTGCCCATATTCTTGCGCGGTACCCATTCGTGCTCACACCTGTTGCAGCGATAGCCTTTTTGCTTGAGTGTGACCAGCGCCATGACGCGACTATACCTAGATAGTAATATATTGTCAAGGTGATTTTCCGCTTGACTAATATATACCTAACTGGTAATATATTTCTCAGGTGAATATCATGGCAGACCTGAGAGAACAGCGGGGTTTGGAACTTGCGGCAACGAGAACGATAACCCACAAGGGTGCCTTTTGGACCGTGCCTTCGCAGACTGGCAAGGGAACGTATCGGGTACATCTCATGCCCAAGATTGCCAGTTGCAACTGCCCCGACCATGAGACACGCGGGATGGATTGCAAGCACATTTTTGCTGCACGCTTCGTGATGAGACGGGAACAGAATGCCGATGGCAGCACCACCGTAACAAAGAGCGTCACGTTTACGGCCACAGAGCAAAAGACGTACCCGCAAGCATGGGGTTCTTATAATCAAGCGCAGACTTCGGAACAAGACAGATTTCAGAGCCTTCTGTACGACCTGTGTTCTGGGCTTGTCTCCGCTCCGCCTAAGAGTGGCCGACCGCGTTTGCCATTGTCTGACGCCGTTTTCAGCGCGACATTTAAGGTCTACAGTACCTTCAGTCAAAGGCGCTTTATGTCCGACCTTAGAGAAGCACACAGGCGCGGATACATCTCCAAGGTGCCTCACTTTAACTGCATCTCGAATGCCCTGCAAAATTCCGAACTTACCCCGATTCTGCGGAACTTCATCACCAAGAGCAGTCTCCCGCTCCAATCGGTCGAGACGGCCTTCGCCGCCGATTCCAGTGGTTTCACTACATGCAAGTTCACTCGCTGGTTCGATCATAAGTATGGCAAGGTCGTGGAACAGCACGATTGGGTCAAGGCTCATCTCATGGTCGGAGTAAAAACCAACATCGTTACTGCGGTTGAGATTCATGGACGAAGCACAGGCGATGCCACTATGCTCCCTGCGCTGGTAAAAAGCACGGCAGAGAATTTCCAGATCGCGGAAGTTTCCGCAGACAAGGGATACGCGAGTAAGGCAAATGCGGAAGCTATCGCCGCTGTTGGTGCCACGCCGTTTATTTCGTTCGCATCGCATCACAGAGGGAACGGTGGAGGAACGTGGGAGAAGATGTACCACTATTTTCAATTCAGGCGTGATGAGTTTTTGCAGCATTACCACAGGCGAAGCAATGTCGAGTCCGCGTTCTCCATGATGAAACGCAAGTTCGGTGATTCGCTCCGTAGCAAAACTGACGTTGCGATGGTAAACGAAACGCTTTGCAAGATTCTGTGTCACAATCTTGTGGTGCTCATTCACGAGATGTTTGAACTAGGCATTGAGCCTCTTCTCGGAGGCAGTTGCACAAAAAGTATTGATTCTGCAC
>JASHOU010000147.1 GCA_030038475.1 Terriglobales bacterium
TCCACTGCCCTGAGCAACAATGTGATGAGATCGGCACTGACCTCTCGGTTCTGCTCGCGAAGAGCATCCAAGAGATCTTCGGTGGCGTGAGCAAAACTTTTAAGATCATCGAACTGAAGCGCCGTAGCATTTCCTTTGATGGTATGGGCAGTGCGGAAGATATCGTGCAGAAGCTCAGGCCCGCCGGAAGCAGACTCCATCGCGAGCAGCGACTGCTCCATGCTGTCGAGCCCCTCCTGGCTCTCGGCCAGAAAGGACGTCAGAACTGCATCGCGATCAAAATCCACTGGAGTTCTTCCCCCTCGATCTCCAATTAAGCTGGAACTCCTACTTCCGGCTATTGCGCATTATCAAAATCACGGATTTGCGTAATTCCGTCATCCGTGTGGAACACAAGCCTGCGTCCGTGTTTCCCTGACACATCCTTGCTCACCAGGCGTATCTTCGAGTGGCGCACGAATTGCTCCGCGAGCTCTACGTTCCTCGTTCCCACTGATTGCAATGGATTCGCGGCAAAGGCACTGGAACCGCCGAATACCTTGGCCTGGAGATTTTTAATCTCGCATCCCAAGCTCAAAAGCTCACTTAACAGAGCGGGGTTGGCAATGTTTCCGTAACGCAGGCGGTTCGGTCCACCGTCGCTTCCCTCGGGAAGCAAGTAATGATTCATTCCCCCTATTTTTTTTTGCGAGTCCCAAAGACACAGGGCGGCACACGATCCCAGGATGGTTGTGATCACGACGGGCTCGCGGGAAACGAACATCTGGCCGGGGTAAAGAAAATGTCTCGCCCCGCTCTTGCTTTCGTCCGTCTGAAAGTTCTTCATTACCTCAGGGGGCAACACCGCCGGATTGAACTTCTCGGTCATCGGCTCCTCCTGGCAGCCTTTGGCCGCGCGTCCATCCCTGCACCGAAGAGCCCCCGGCCAGTCTCGTTCGAAAGCAGTTTGAGAAGCCGTATATCCGATTCATCAAAGGCGATTTTCTGTGGCAGTAATCTCAACATCACCAGAACCGCTACCGTGCGGCTGTTCATTCGAATGGGGACAAAGACTCGAAGCGGCGGATTAGCCATGTCGGCATGCTGCTTGCCAACCGCTTTCGCAAGATGAAAATCACCATGCAACACACGCTGCAGTGCGGGTTCCTCGAATGTGTCCAGCGTTTTATGCCGCTTGGGGTCGATGCCAAAAGACCAGAAAAGTGTGCTTTTTCCCTGGTCAACGGTGAAGAGTGCGATCTCTTCACATCCGAGGAGGCCAGCAGCGATTTCGCGAACTGCTTCCAGCGTGTCGCCGGGACTGATACTTTCACGCAGCCTGCGCTGCGCAGTCTCGAACCCGGCATCGTCAAGAACCCGTGCTCTCGCTATAGCCGCTTTCATCTGCCCGCACCCATCGTGATCTCCTGCAATCCCGTAGCGGCTTCTATTCGCCGAGGTAGCTCTGCAAAAGCTTGACGAGTTCATCGCCGTCTACGGGTTTTGTGAGGTAGTCATTGCAACCGCTTTGAAAGCCCGCTTCCATGTACGATTCCTCGCCGCGAGTTGTCAGCAGAACGATCGGAGTCTCGCGAGTCGTCTCCTGTTGGCGCATTTTCTTACAAGCCTCAAAACCGTTCATTCGCGGCATGACCACGTCCATCAGCACCAGGTCCGGACGTTCATCATTGGCCTTGGTAACCGCTTCCAGTCCGTCCATGGCGGTTACGCATTGATAGCCTGTGCGTTTTTCTAAAATCGAGCGCCCCATCATCAACGCTGTTTTCGAATCGTCAACCAGAAGAATCTTCTTCGCGGCCATCTGCCCTCCGCATGCTCGATACAAGATTCCAGACTGAAATGCGCAGGTTAGCGCAGAGAAAGAACCCAAACCAAAGGAATACCGTCGGTCTGCGCCTCACTTCACGAAGATAAGAGCTCTCTTAAGAAAGTGCATCGATTTGTCATCATTTGGCATTACCTTGGTACTTGCTGAACTAGCGAGGCGGCGCACGTATAGACGCATTCCGGGCCGAGCCAGCTGCCGGAATCCGAGAAGTGAGGGACCTTACATTGAAAGAAACTTCGAGGGAATCTGGTAGCGCTCCCGGGAATCGAACTTGAGGCGCTTAGCGGGCGTGAACGAAGTGGGAGCCCGCTGCCGAAATCCCGAGCGTCGCGAGGGACCTCGCATTGAAAAGGAACTTCAAGGGAGTCTGGTAGCGCTACCGGGAATCGAACCCGGGTTTGAAGATTGAGAATCTTCCGTCCTAACCCCTAGACGATAGCGCCGTTAGGCAGAACTCGATTATAACAAAGCCGGATTAACGATCTTCGCCGCACTTTCTTTCAAACGCGCCCATTATTCGCGCACTGGCTCAGCTCTATTCAGCTGACCTCTTTTTGATTTTCGTCCATTGCACATCAGAGATGCATCGTTAAGAAACTGTCGAGCATTTGGCGCTGATCTGAAATAGGTCAAATCCGATTTTAATTTCCATTCCTTTTTGATTGCTCTTTCGTTTCCACAGCCTGCATCGTTTATAATCAGTTGAACGTCACAACCTCAAACATTCACTCATTATTATTGTGGGACGAAGTGTAGGCACATCACTGAACACCTCATTCATTCTTAATCACTCAGGTTTCAAAGGAGTTTCCAGATGGCAAGGTCGAAATCTACCACAGGGGAAAAACCCACTCGCAGCAGGGTCAAAACCAAGAAAGAAGGTCAGTTTATCGATGCTGGCGTCTCCGGCGCGGCTGATGTGAACGCAACAGCGGCGCACACTGGTTCATCCGAGACGCAGTTAGAGCACGCCGCCAGCCCGCAGGTCGCGACTGAATCCGTAATTGCGCCAGAAAGCCGGCCTTCATACGTCGCGCAGGAGAACAACTCGCCCGAACCCCGCAAGCTGGGCGTGGTGAAAACCGAACCGCGTAAGAAGGTCGTGGTTCCCATCAATCTGGAGGATGAAATTCGCCGACGCGCCTACGAACTCTATCAGCAACGTGGCAGTGCTCCGGGCAACGAGGCGGATGATTGGCTCGCCGCAGAACGCGAGGTTCGTGAGCGCTATCAGGGGCAACAGCAGAGCGCATAAGAAACGGGCCGGGTCGCCTCGCGCGACTGAATTCTGACGCCGCACTGGCCGGCGGTGATCTGCCGTCTAAGGCGGGGTCACACTTCGATGCTGCGATCGAAACTCCCTGCTTCGCGCATTAACCTCCGGGTGCCCGAATACCGGTCCAGGCGTTTGTTTTGACTGATTAATACCTTCGTGTACCGGGGCCAGGTGGAGAATCTTCGTGGCGCGGTTGCCTCCCATCGATGTTTCTGAAAAAATAGTATGGGGTTTTCCACATGGCAGAGTTAGGTAGTTTTGCCCTGCTTCTGGCGTTGGCTCTGAGCGTATATTCGTTCCTGGCCGGACTCGCTGCCCTCATCTACCAAAAGCCAGGCGCGCAGCCAACGGGTGCCGCACACGCGATTCCCGGAGGCGCAGGTCTTGCCGCGCTGCTTCGCCGCGGTTCTGAGCGCCTTGCCGAAACTTCACGCCGTGCCGGCATCGCCAGCTTTGGCGCAGTTCTGCTGGCTGCGATCATCCTGGTGGTCTGCGCCTTCCAGGACGATTTTTCCGTCGCCTACATCTTTCACCACAGCAACCGCGATCTTCCGGGACCTTATAAGTTCGCCGTGCTCTGGTCTGGCCAGGAGGGTTCCCTAGTTTTCTGGTCGCTCCTTCTGACGGGCTATGCATTCGTGCTTCGGCTGCGCTACA
>JASHOU010000015.1 GCA_030038475.1 Terriglobales bacterium
ACGACAAGTTCAACGGGTTGTCTTCAACTTTTCGGAGCATCGGAACCGTGTTGGGGACCGATCGGCCAATACACCGCGCTTGCGGGAATCGCGGCGGTGATTGTCTTGTGGATGCTGATGAAGAAATAGATGCTCGGCCAAACTCCCAACTTCACGACTCCCGAGCAACTCGCGGCATACTGCCAAGCGAACCCGACTTTGCAGGCGGGCTACGCGCCAGGCGGTCAGGCTCAAGTGCTTGATTGCACTGAATGGCCGAACATCTTGCCCCAAATCATGACTACGGGCGAAACCGCTACGTCGACGACGACAGCGTCAACTGCAACGACCTGTTTACAGTTTTTCGGTTCTACGGAACCGTGTGTCGGGCCGATCGGCCAGTACACTCTGCTGACCCTGATTGCGCTGGGGCTTGGCCTCTTTTGGTTTGCCGGGAGAAGTCGATGACAACCGCTGTCGCAGTTCGTCCCGTTGCGCCGGAATCGAACCCGATGCCGGTGTTTAACACCGGCTTGCCGATCATCGGAAAGATCGATTTCAACAATCCCTTGGAGTGGATCTGGTGGGGCGGACTTGCGGCGGATTTGTTGTTTGTGGGCGGAATCAGTAAATGGGTAATCGCATCAGGTATCGTCGCAGCCAGATATGAAGTGGGAAGGAGATGCGGCTGATATGTTGGCGCTCCTCTCAGTCTTCGTTCGTAGGTTGTGGCTTGTCTGCGTTCGCGCTCTGAGATGTGACGAAGAATTTGGGCAATGGCTTGCCTTCTTGCAAAGCCACGGAGGATATCGCAACGAATGCAGTAGCGATGTACTCAACGGTCGGTTCCTTGTCTATTTCTTGACCTTTGCGGTAGTGGTGCCAAATCAGATTTTGGACCATGCGAGGAACCATGCTCCAATGGCGACCACACATATGCATCGCGGGTGGTATCTCGACAGGGCAGCCGACGGCGTGACAACGATGGGCCATGACATCCACTTTCTTTCAGCGCGCGCACGCCGTCAAGCTTCAGTCGTACTAGAACGTTCTGAAAAGCGCCAAAACAAAAGGCTGAAAGAGCTTTGGCTATGAGCATCGCATCCGAGTGGGGCTATCCCGAATCCTCGCAAGGCTTGACGTTTGAGCAGTGCGTGCCCTACATGTGTGGGCAACCGGGGCCTCAGGCGTCGATCAATGCGTGCGCCGTTGCCGGATACACCGGGAATTTCAGTTGCGCGGAATCGCCCTGCACCGAGACCGGAAACGGCTGCACGCTCGTGAGCGCTTCCGCACCGATTACGCCCGCACAGATCGGAACGCAATCCGCCCCTCGGTCACGAGGCAAGCGCTCGGGCCTGACTCCGCAGAACCTCGTCCCGATTTTCCCGGATATCACTGCACGCTTAGCGCCCGTTCCGGCAGCTTGCTCGAGCTGGGACAACCTGAACGCCGCGATCGAGCAGAATCCCGTGATTGCGGTCGCGGTACTGGCCGGACTCTATTTTCTTCTGAGAAAGAAGGGGCGCTGAATATGTTGGCGCTCTTCTCACATTTCATTCGTTGGCTGAGATTTTTCCGCGTTCGCGCTCCGAACTTCCTTCCAGAGAATATCGATCGTTTGGTGCAACAGCTTCTTGGATATACCCAGACTGTTGGCACCAATGATAATCACTCTCATCAAAGTGAACAGCAGGACGGCTGGTTCGGCTTCACCTGGGATTGCTTTTACAATCCGTCTCCCCAAGTGATCGCATTTAGCCAAAAACTTACGCACGTCCGCTGGAAGCTCCACATGGTGCTGATGCATAATGATCACGATGACTCAGCGCGCGCACGCCGTCAAGGTCCATTTGTACTAGACCGTTCTGAAAAGCGCCAAAACAAAAGGGAAAGGATTGCTGCGTAATGGCATCCGATTCGGGCGGGCTTGAAAAACTGATTATTGCGGCCGGAGCTGCGATTGGCCTGTGGTACCTGTACGAGCAAGGTTATCTCTACCAGTGGACCGGGATCGCAGCGCTTTATCCGGGAACGCTACCGACTTCGGCACCGACGACGACAACTACGACGACAGGCGGGACAACTGCAAGCACGACGCAATGCGGCGGCGGTCTCACGCCTCAAGACGCGGCGACGCTAGAGTACAACTCGTCGATTACGGCCGAAGACATGGACTGCGTCCAGGCGACGCTCGACCAAGAACTTTCCTCCGGTTCGATCACGCAGATCCTCGGGACTTCAGTGCTCGCGTACATGCTCGGCTGGGGCGGGGCGTCGGCGGGACAAACGCAATCGACTTCCGGTTACACCTACAAATTCGACGGAACGAACTGGAACCTGCAGGGCTCGTCTGGAACTTCTGGCTTGGGATTCTTTGCGAGCGGCCGCGTTCCGATGCGCGGTGTTCACGGCATGGGTTACGCGAGAGTGCCGAGAGGATGGTTGATGTGAGGAGCTGCTACACCTGGGATCGTAAGTGCCTCACGTTTCCGAATCCGTGCGCGGAATCGATGCAATCGAATTGTGCGGAAACACAGTGTTGGTTCTGGTTGCTCGCGGCTGCTTTGGGTGTGGCGCTCGTAGTGGAGCATTCGCGATGAGCGTGCTGTTGAGATTACTGCGTTTCGCGCGGCCCTGGAGCTGCCGCCCTGGGGAAGATGTCAGCGTACCCGACTGCATATGTTTCGCAGTCCGATGTGAGCCGCAGTCGAACGACAATCGTATCTCGCAAGCTGAGATTGCGAGGCTCCAGAAGTCCGCAGACTGCGCACTTCCCAATGTGTTCACTAACGCGACACACGAGCCACACCCGGCGCTTTCGAGTCCAGACGATTCGGCCGCATGCCATCTGCCGTTCCCAGCGTTTCTTCGTTCGGTTGTATCGAACCCTCCGCATGTCCGGATACTCGATAATCATGCCCCATTCTCTCATGTCGGGAACTGGAGTTTCGCGACATCAGGGATTTCGCGGTCCGAAGTACGAGCGCTTGCGAACGTGGGGACACGAAGAGAGAAGATATTGAAGAACGATCTGTCCGCCGCACGGAATCCAGAACAATGGTGCGAATGGCCATGGCTGACGATGCGCGATACAGCCGATAAAGACGACGCCCAGAAACCCCGCAGATACGATCGCGACGTTGATCCAAAATCGCCAGTTGAGCATGCGGAGATTCTATCATGCGCAT